>MHYA01000015.1 GCA_001825675.1 Planctomycetes bacterium GWF2_42_9
GGTTTGCTTGGAGATATTGTCAGCGTTCAGCACCTCGAGCCTGTAGGCTACTGGCATCAAGCTCATTCATATGTGCGTGGCAATTGGCGAAATAGTGCAGAATCTTCTTTCATGTTAATGACAAAATCTTGCCATGATCTTGACTGGCTACGGTATATAGTAGGATCCAAATGTGTCAAAATATCTTCTTTTGGGAATCTTAAGCATTTCAGAAAGGCAAATAAGCCAGTTCATGCATCTAGTAGATGTCTGGAATGTTGTTATAAAGATGAATGCCCATATTCTGCAACAAAAATTTATCTTGCTTTGGCACAACGTGGGGTTTTTTCCTGGCCTGTAAATGTGATTACAACGAACTTTACTATAGATGGCGTTAAAGAAGCATTACGATCAGGACCTTATGGGCGTTGTGTGTATGAATGTGATAATGACGTTGTGGATCATCAGGTTGTTAATATGCTTTTTGAAAATGAAAGTACAGCATCTTTTACTATGACAGCATTTGATTTTGTTGGACAGAGAAGAACTAATATATTTGGAACAAAAGGCTGTATTCAGGGTAATGGAGATAAAATTACATACCTGGACTTTCGTACTGGACACAAAAATGTTATTGACATTGGCATCTCTGATGATGGAACCTTACGTACCGGCCATGGTGGTGGCGATTATGAGTTGACAAAAAATTTCCTTATGGCAGTAGCCTGTAATGATCCCAGCAGGATTTGTTCTGGGCCAGAAGAAACCCTTGAAACTCATTTATCAGTTTTTGCAGCTGAAAGGTCCAGACTTGAATCACGTGTGCTCTGCTATACTTCTAAAGGATGGATATAGATTGACGGGTCAGAAGTGTTTGTATTAAGTTTTATAAAAGTAGTAATAATTGAATAGCTGGACGTTTTAAGATTAGATGATTTGCTTAGTATATCAAAATGCTATCCAATATAATTAACTTAGTGAGGTGTTTATGAATAGATTTAAACTATGAATGTAACTGTACACCTTATGGTTGATTCCACCTCGATTAATTTTTGCTTACCTTGAAATCCTCTTTTTTAATCACCGAGCAACTTTGTTTAAAAGCACTTATGTTTTCTATGATCGCATTTTATAGCATTTAAGTTTTTTGTATTCGGCTTGCAATATCTTTTATGTACCTATAAAAACGTGGTGGCTCATAATTGGTATAAAAGTAACTTGAATACGGAGTAATGCGAACACAATAAATTGTAATGCTATACCCTGAATTAGGCAAGTTTTTCGTAACTTATAAATCTGATACTTTGGGATTTGGTGCGTGACCAAATCTAGTCAAAATACCCGTGAACGGGTAGGAACAATTCAATAGTACCAATTTGAATGGAGGCCAAAATGAAAAAAATATTATTAGGGATAGTGTTAATTATCTCATCTCAATTGTCAGCAGCGAATTACAGTCCATCCTGGTGGACAGGAACTAATGGTTCAAACGCTGGTAACCCTAATGGTCTATGGCAACTTGATAGGTTTTGTGCTTCTAATGTTACACCCAGTACCGCGACACCTACTAGTTTTACTCGGGCTTTCTATACTGTTGGGTCGACTTATGACACGACGACATGGTCCGGAGATAATGATTGGCCACATGCTTTTGCTTATGCTGGTCACAGTAATACCAGTAGTGTGGATGAGATTTCTTTGATATTCTATAAGTCCACTGATGGGATAGATCAAGCAGGTCATCACATGTCGTTAACGTTTGTTGCGCCCACTGCAGGTACATATTCAATTTCCGGATCAGTAGATTATTGCGGCATCTACAATGGCGCTCCGAGTACCATGAAAGGTCTTGATGTAATTATTTTCAAATATGCCGATGGTGCTTGGACTCGCTCTGATCAGTTAACGTTATATAGTTCGAGTAGTTCCGTACTACACATTTCTCCATCGTCACCTGAATATTACTCAGGTAATACGACATTGCCAAATGGTGTGGCGTTGAATGCTGGTGATTATATTACATTCCGTCCGTGGGCATGGGATCGCGGTTATTTCTATCAGGCGAATATGGATGATATTTTGGTGTCAAATGTAGCGAGCTTTACTTTGCCAGATGGTAACTGGCCTGCAGGTGCAGATGCTACAAATAATCCATATGCGCAATGGGCAGTCAAATTGCAGGCGCCGGGGGCTGGATATACAAGCAGCTATACATTAGCTGGTAACAATTACTGGACTATCCCACCTGGTGATGCTGGCTATTACAATTGGGGAATGCAATATGATGCAGGCGTGCAGTCCCACAACGGGTCAGCTCGTACTTATACATGGAATGATTCATTAAATTATAGGTTTGGATGCATCGAGTTCACTGTGCCGGATGGTTGGAATGGTGAGAATGCGGTTGTTACAGGTACTACCAGCAATCCGAGCGGTAGCAGCTGGAACAATGTGGAAATTTATAGGCTCAATGCGGCCGGTACCAGGGACCGTGAGATCTTCTTGGACTCAATGTGTGCCGATTATAGTGATATTGATGTCAACGTTCCCGTTTGTAGCGGTGATAGAATTATATACCGTTCGTCAACTGTTTATCAGGCCACTCCGAATTTTTTGGAGGACTATCAAATCAAATTGGTTGGCTGGGATGTTCCATGGTTTGAAGGTACTAATCAGTATGTTGATCCTATGCATAACACATGGGCTGTTTATGAAACCACATCTGACGATTCGAGTAACTGGAGTAGTTATGATCAGATGACATGGAACAGTAACGGGTTATGGGTCGGGCCGAGTGGCTACCCAAGTTACAAATCTCCAGGTCATCGGTGTATAAGCAGTGTTGATCTCGGCGGCGGCACGGATTACATAACAGCACTTGCTTATACTCCTTGGGTTAGTGGAAGATACTCGTGGACCGGAAAGATAAAAAATGGTGATCCGAATGGCAGTTCTTCCTGTATAGTTCATTTTGGCAAGTTTAATGCTTCAAATGTTTACACGCTGTTAAAGAGTGTAACTGTTTTAGGCAGTAGTACGGTTAATCTTAAGTTTATCCCGGAGTTGCAGGGTGTAAATGTAAATCACAACGAAAAACTGGTGGTCTTCGCAGTGGCTAATATTAACAGCACTGCCCAAATATACTTTGGCCCTAATGACGACCCTGCAGGGATTAAGCCGCTTGTTGTAAGCGAGGTCAGAAACGTCAAGGATTTTGGTGCGGTTGGCAATGGAGTTGCAGATGACACTAATGCGATTCAGGCGGCAATAAGTTATTCCCCCGGCCTGATTTATTTTCCATCAGGAACTTATCTGGTAAGCCACGAAATTAAAGTCTGGGGTGATTTTGGCGGTACACATCTTATAGGAGATTACTCCGGTACACGTCCCAAAATTCTTCTCGCAGCCAATACCCCTGGCTATAATAATCCGAATAATCTTGCTTATGTAATAAGATTTTACAAAAGCGCCCCCCCTGACCCCTGTCTTGCATGGGACACGACTTTTGATTCTGCACTTGATGGCATTGACATTGAAGTAGAAAGTGGTAATACAGGGGCGGTTGCTCTTAGCCACAAAGGCAATCTGCCCGGCTATGTACGTAATTGTGAAATCACACTCAGCGCTGATAGTAATCTGGGCATGGAATGGCTCCCGGGAGCGAGCATTACAGAAAACGTGACGATTGACGGTGGTAAGATAGGCATCAGAATCGGTGCGGGTCAGGCGCCGTCATCACTTCGAGGCTGTACTTTTAAGAACCAGACAGTCGCGTCAGTTGATGTTTATCAGACAGGTTTAGTTTTTACGGGGTGTGACTTTAATAATGTTGCCATAGGCATACGTACACCCACATACATGGGCACATATCCGGCAGCCCGTCTTTATCTTGAGGATTGTATATTCAGGAATATTACGGGAAACAAGGCCATTGTGGGAGAAAAAGCTCAAAATGGCAGTGGTACAGGCGGCTCGTTGTACTGGTACTGGGTGCTGGCGTTGAAGAATGTTTACTTTAAGGATGTTAATGAGATTGCCTATTGGGAAGCGGGTGGCGGTGTATCCGCGGTTAGTATTGCCGGTCAGTTATCAGGCTGGTGTCGGGCAGATTATGTTACCCATGGCAGACGATGGGCAAACGGCGATAAGTTGAACGATGATGGAGAGGACCATCGTGAAGTTACTAATGACCCTTCCCCTCCGACCTACACAGCGTCTGACTTTGTGCTGGCAATACCGAATAAATCAGATTGCGTGAGTGTGAAGGATTATGGTGCTTATGGTGACGGAATTCACGATGATACGGCGGCGATCAATTACGCGATTTCCCAAACGAATAACATCTTTTTCCCGATGGGCACTTATAAAATATCAAATACTATTACGTTAGACAAGGATAGCAAACTTATAGGTGAACATTGCAAATACACCACAATTAAGCTTATTCCTAACTCAGGAGACAATAGTTTTAACAATAGCGGTAGTCCTAAGCCTATGATATACACAGTAGATGATGCCAGTGGAGCAGCGGTATTTAGCGGGTTTAATTTAGGTAAATATGTTGATGTTTATGATGGTTTGATAACTATTTGTTGGCGAGTTGGGGCAAACTCTATAATAGATGCTATCTATGGTTTAAATTATGTGGATGATATTGCTCATGCTTCAGGTTATTGTGGGCTAAAGATAACAGGTCAGGGCGGAGGTAATATTCGTCATGCGTGGTTTCCGTGGGATTATTGTTCCGGTCCAGGATCGATTATAATCGAAGGCACGAATCAGCCATTATACCTCGCAGGAGTATGCGCCGAGCATGACACTGGAAAGACATCGGTGTACATCAACCAGTCACAAAATATTACATTTAGAACTCTATGTGATGAGACGAGTTACTGTATTGTTGATGCCAACAATTCCAATAATCTGATATTCAACGATGTTCTTTACAATGGAGACAATGGTGGTGTTGATACAATTGCCTTGAAGTTTAATAATTGCAATAATGTGGAAGTATATAGCTACTGGCGGTTAGATGCTCCCGGCCAATATTATGATTATGGCATCAGTTACAATGGCAATATGCTTACCGATGGTGGTAATTTACCAATTGCAGCTTATAGGTGGGGTCCGGGTTTGGCTTCAGCCCCTACACCTGCGAATGCAGCAACAGGTGTAAGTCTTACTCCAACGTTGAGCTGGACATCTGGTGGCGGCACGGCCTATTGTTATGTTTATTTCGGCACAGATTCCACACCTGATGACACGGAATACAAAGGCAACCAATCCGGCACAACTTATAATCCAGGAACGCTGGCTAATAATATCACCTACTATTGGCGTATTGATGAGGTTGGTTCCGGAGGTGTAACGACAGGTACAGTCTGGAGCTTTACTACTATTAAAGCAGCGCCAGCATTCCAGGCAGCCGGAACTGCTCAGTCCGGCACAGGGAATATTACGGTTCCATGGCCTACGCATCAGACGGGCGATGTTGCTCTTCTCTTTATTGAGTCATGCGGAGGTCAGGCGGCAAACCTTGGTACACCGGCAGGTTTTGCGGCTGTAACAAACAGCCCGCAATATACTGGTTCTGGCACAGCCGGAACGCGTATTACCGTTTATTGGTGTCGAGCGACATCGTCTTCAATGGCTTCTCCGGTCGTTACAGACCCAGGCGACCACGTTTACGGAAGGATACTTACTTTCCGTGGTGTTGTCGCAAGTGGCAATCCGTGGGATGTAACAGCGGGTGGAGCAAAAGCATCGGCCTCAACCACTACGACATTTGGAACGGTAACCCCAACCGTTTCTAACGCATTGATAGTTCTTGCTGCATCGAGAGATAATGATTCAGCCTCAGCAGCATGGTCAAGCTGGACGAACGCAAATCTCTCAAGCCTCGCAGAGCGGTCGGATGAAGGGACTACTCAAGGCAACGGCGGAGGTATCGGACTTGCAACAGGCATCAAGGTCACTGCCGGAGCTATCGGTTCAAGTACGGCGACGGTAACATCGAGTGTTGATGGGCATATGACCATCGCGCTCAAACCTTGACGTATGAGAATTAGTTGTAGTCGTTTAAATTAGGCAATAGCGGCATTCATAGCCGCTATGTCTTTTCGTAGCATATGAATTTTATAACTTGGAATGATTTTTAATAGTATTAGCTACAACAATACAGGAGTTGCTGATGAGATCAAAAGGTTTACAACAAAAAGAATTGCTAAATACAGTGGTCAGGACATCAATAAAGATAAAGTATCTGCTATACTTGCCAAAGAACTATAATTCAAGAGGTTCTTCTTTTCCATTGATTGTCTTTTTGCATGGTGCTGGCGAACGTGGTGGCAATTTAGATCATTTAAAAAAGCATGGCATAGCTAAAAATCTGGAGACTGCTAAAAAATTTCCATTCGTAGTTGTTTCACCGCAGTGCCCGGAAGACAAATGGTGGACTGGTAATGTTGATACCTTGAAGGTTTTGATTGACAATATTAAAAGCACATACAATATTGATTCCTCAAGAGTATATCTTACAGGATTAAGTATGGGTGGATTTGGTACATGGGCTTTGGCTGCGAAATATCCGGATGATTTTGCGGCAATTGCACCAATTTGCGGCGGTGGTGAAGTATGGCTCGCTGCTACTGGAAGGTATAACATGCCTATATGGGCTTTTCATGGTGCTAAAGATAATGTAATACCGATAACAAGATCGCAGGAAATGGTTGATGTAATTAAAGCCGCAGGGGGCAATGTGCGGTTTACAGTTTATCCTAAGTTAGAACATAATTGCTGGGAAAAAGCGTATAAAAATAAAAATCTATATAAATGGTTTTTGAAATATAAAAAAATTGCAAAGAAAACTGCTGAAATCGAGTGACGATATTTTTTAGGTATTTAAATAACATCACTTCAATTTGATATTGATAAAGCGCATCCTGAAAAGGCTTGTGAGTAAAGGCCTTTTTGGCGTAGCTACTTTTTTGCCACTTTCAACAGCTATTATAGCATACCAACTTATTCCAGTAATGACAATATAGCTTGATAGTTATAAAAAAAGTTACAAAATAGTTGCTGACGGTTTCCCTTTATAATCCGGCAACTGCTTGATAA
>MHYA01000016.1 GCA_001825675.1 Planctomycetes bacterium GWF2_42_9
TGACGACAATGTCGAAACAGGCAATTTCGGCGTATTTACTGAAACTACTCCAGTCCAGAATCAGATTACTTACGGTACAAACGCGGAGCTTTATATTTGGAATAATATGAATTCAACAACGGCTGCTCCTTTTGAAGGTTCACAAGCCTGGTCGTTTGATGTCGCGGCAGGAGCCTGGTTTGGTATGGGCGTTTTATGTGCTCCAGACAGGAATATGAAAAATTATTCCGATGGTTATCTTCATTTCAATATGAAAACGACTTCGACTGCGAATATGAAGGTTGGTGTCAAGAGTGCTGCCGCAGGCGAAAGCTGGCTGCCTTTGATTGACGGCGGTGAGTTCGGCCCTGTTCGTGACGGCCAGTGGCACGAAGTTGTGATCCCGCTAAACAGATTCGCGAATATTGATTTCAGCGTTATATCACAGATATTTATGTTCGCAGGCGATCCGCCGACATCAACATTCAATGTATCGATTGATAATGTATATTGGTCGGAAAGCAATGAGCGTCCGACACCAGCAAATGGAAACTTTGGCGTTCTTACTGAAACGGCCGCCAATAAAACCGCAGGCGAATTTGTCCCCACAACAAACGGCAATATTTTCGTATGGGAAAGCACTTTAGTCGGCGGTACGCAAAATCCTTATGAAGGCACCGGCTGCCTCTCATTTACCTCGGCGGCAGGTCTGACATGGTTTGGCGCAGCGATTACTCCGAATATTAAATATAATCTCACAGCGTTCAGCTATCCGGAAAGCAAACTGCATTTCGCGATGAAGACAAGTTCTACAGTAACATTTTATATTGGTATGAAGAGCGGCAACGTAGAAGATATTGGTCAGAAGTGGATTAAATTTGCTGCCGGCAGCGATCCTTACGGCTTTGTTCGCGATGGTCAGTGGCACGTTGTGGAAATTCCAATGTCTGATATTTCAAATGCTGTCGACCTATCAGAGGTTAGCCAGTTGTTCGAACTTCTTGGCACTAACGGCCCAGTAACTGGCATTGAGATTGATGATATATGTTTCATTAATGGCGGAAGCCCAATAAGCGGCGGGAACGTAAATCCCACAATAAGCATTACATCTCCAACAGATGGTCAGATTTTTGAAATAGGAGCAGATATAACAATCACAGCAGATGCAGCCGATAGCGACGGCACAGTATCCAAAGTTGAATTTTATGAAGGCTCGAATCTGCTCGGTCAGGATTTAACCGCACCATATTCATTTATATGGAATAATGTTGCAGCTGGCACATACGTTATCACAGCCAAGGTAACCGATAATGAAGGCGCCGCAAGAAACGCATCGGTAAGAGTATATGTCGGTCAGCCGGTGTTATCGAGTATCACAGTGTCGCCAGGCACGGCAACGGTCGAAATCGACCAGACCAAACAATTCACAGCAACCGGATTAAATCAGTATGGTTTGCAAATGCCTGTCGAAGCGGTATGGTCAGTTACAGGGGGCGGAACAATTGATTCAGCCGGTTTGTTTACTGCCGTCTCGCCGGGGAGTAATTTTGCGGTTATTGCGACAGCAGGGGCTGTTTCAGGCAATGCAGATTTGATGACATATTTTCCGGCCTTACCGACTGGCTGTACAGGCGGGCCGACAAGCGGTGATTATACTTACGAAGTAAGCAATGATTCGCCGAATCCGACAATAAAATTCGTGCCCGGCAGAACAGGTGTTGGCGGCACGACTTGTATACTGTATTATAATACATCGCCTTATGGTGTTTTCCCGGGTTATACTGTAACACCGAATACGCCCAAGCAGATAACTGCTGCTGCGGGTCAGACTATATATTTTTATTATACTTATAGTTTGCCGGAAGGGGGACAAGCAAGCACGGTAAGCGCAAAGCATAATTTCACTGTAGGTGCTTGCGGCTCAGCATTCCCTGCTGATTTAGATGGCGACGAATTTGTCAACTTTGCGGATTTCTATATTCTGGCAGCGTATTGGCTCGAAGACGGCTGTACCGAAGGCAACGCGAATTGCAGTGGCGCCGATTACCAGCCGGACGGCACAGTGGATTTAAATGATTTATTGGTTTTCGCAGATTATTGGCTTGAATAAATATGAATGGTTTTGGTAAATGGCTAAAAGCGTAGCAAATCTTAGTGATGTAGCGACACTGGCGAAAGTCAGCAAGTCAACCGTCAGCCGGGTTTTGAACAACAAACTCGGCAAGGGATTCAGTGTAACTCCGGAAGTTAAGGAGCGAATCCTGAAGGTTATTGAAGAGCTGAACTATAAGCCGAATTTGATCGCGCAGGATTTGACAAAGCAGCGAACGAGAATGATTTCTGTTCTCGGCGGCGCACACGCTTTAAGCGATTTGGGCAACATTTACCAGACAGTACTCAATAATATCACGAACATTCTCGACAGCGCACCCGGTGGTTTTGACGTCATAGTCGATATGTCGCACCATCCTGACGGCAGCAGTGAAATTCCAGCCTGGCGAATCGATGGCGCGATTGTACTTGCAAGATGCAGTGATGAAACATTTGAAGAGCTAGAACAACGAAACGTGCCTTATGTCGTTGTCAATGGCACAGGTAGAGCCAAAGGCGCATCTGTTGTGCCGGACGACATACAAGGAATGAAACTTGCGGTTGAGCATCTTGTAAAGCTCGGCCACAAGAGAATCGCGTATGCGTCCGCACCGCTCGGGCATCTGATCGGCCATAGCAGTATTGAAGAAAGACATCAGACCTATTTGGCGGAAATTAAAAAGCTCGGACTTGCGGTTCTTGATGGCCACGACAAGCTGTTTACGTCTGCGGAAGATTATTTGAAAAGCGTCATTTACCAGAACAAAGCAACAGGGATTATTGCGTATGGCCATATGAACGCTCTAAATATTATGCAGGCTGCTCACTTCTTGGGTATTTCCATTCCGCAGCGATTGAGTTTGATAGCGTTTTGCGATAAAGGTGCAACGGATATTATGAGTCCGGGCCTTACGTTTATGGATTTGCAGTCGAAACAGATGGGTGAAATAGCCGCTAATTTGCTTTTGGATATGATCAAAGAAACTGATTGTGAAAGAAAACAGGTAAAAATTCAGGAACAGCTTGTTTTTAGAGATACAACATCGTCGCCGGAAAATTAATTATTAGAATTTATTTTTAGGAGAATGAAATATGATGATGAAGAAGAAAATGCTGATGGTGAGTATAGCACTGCTGCTGGCGATTTTTGGTCTGGCAAAAGCCGCGACTGTTTTTAACGTGGATTTAAACGGCTATACATATAATGAAGATGCCGAAGAGTATGAGGTAGTCCTTGTACCGTATGGCCAATATGATGGCAATGCGCCTGCTGGAGTTTTTAATGACGGCATTAATAGATGGAATGTTCTGGTTGGCGGCTGGGGAGTTAGAATGAATCCTACATCAATTCCCGATGGCACTAACTGGCAAATGACTAAGATTTATCTCGGTTGGGAAGATTTGGCAAATGTTTATTTCTCAACAGGTTCCGGCGGTGGAGATGGGCTATGGGGTGATTATGCTTATCAATCTGGAACCACCATACCTGTGCTTTCTATAATCGGCGGTGTTGATGTTGCTAATGGTTCAAATTATAGTCAGGGTGTTTTTGATCTATATCTATTCACAAACAGGCCAAGCGATTATACTATCACAGCCAAGCATCCAGATGGCACCAGTGCGAATTACAGCATTAGTCTGCCAGGCCATGACCCCAATGATCCTAACTTTATAGTGAACCAGAATTATGTTGTTCTCGAAAATATTAATTCTTCTGACTGGATTAACATCGCTTTAAACAGTGGAAGACTTTGCGGAATGCAGCTTGTTTCCAAAGGAATAAAAGTTCCATCTACTCTGTCTTTACCTGGCGACAATACCGGAGCTGCTGGTACAGATTTTAGTACTACATGGGCCGGTTTTGCTCACGAAATAACAAATATTAGCACAGGCCCGTATTTGTATTCTGAAGCCAGTGGATTCAACATACTTGCTCAGACTTACCCTGGCGAATGGCTCGTTTATGATATGTATGTTGAAGATGGTAATTATGCCGGCTTTTATGAAATTAATGCTGCGTGCGGTACACAGGCAAGCGGTGTTCAATTAGGTTTCCAAATTGATGACGGTCCAATGGCAGTTGCGAATGTTGGTATTGGCAACTGGGGATATGCAAGTTATTGGACTAATTTTTCTCAAGGAAGATTATATTTATCAAAAGGTTATCACAGACTCAAAGTTTCAATCATCGGCGGTGGAGTAAATATTTTTGGCTTCAGAATCAGAAAAGCTGTTGATCAAAATGTTTCAACCTGCTTCGATGCACAACTCAAAGGTTCTGATTTGTTAGACAGCGATCTAAACGCAGATTGTACCACAAACTTCAAAGATTTGGCTGAATTTGCGTCCGAATGGCTCAATAAATGTGCAGGATGTCAGTAAAATATTACATTAAAACTTGTGGTTTTATTGTCTAAGAAGAATAATTTTATTAATGGAGGATTGAAAAATGAGAAAGATGTTATTAATGGTTATGGCGGTTTTGGCAATCGCTGGTTTCAGCAATGCCGCGACTAATTTGCTCTCGAACAGCAGCTTTGAATCTCACGCTGATGATGGTTACGGCAGAGAAATGCCGACAGGTTATGGTCTTTGGACTGAAGGTTGGAATTGGGGTGTTATCCCAAATACAGAAGTAATTACAACAGATGCTCGTACAGGTTCGGCCTCTTTTCAAATGGATGGAACTACAAGTGGAGCAGCTGTTGCTTTGACATACACGCTTGGGCAGCTTCCGGTTGGTTATTATCATGTTGGAGGCTGGTTTAAAGGCGCTGGTACAAATTCTATTATCGGCGTTGATATGTTCGCTCCGGATTGGAGTGCATGGTATTGGGGCGATGGTTCAAGCCTTGCAGGTATAAGCGCAACAGAATGGACGTATGTTGGTTTTGATTTCCAGGTTACAGACCCCACAGTCCAGTTTAATTTCGTTGTAAAAAATACTGCGGGCAGTTGTCCGGCATTTCTCGTCGATGATGTAGTAGCTGTTCCGGAACCTTTGACATTGTCAATACTTGCTCTTGGTGGATTGTTTTTGCGTAATCGCAAATAATCGTGTTTGAACGATAATCAGTAACGGGACGGCCTGACAAAAAAACAGGTCGTCCTGTGCTGGCAAATTAAAGGCATTTATTATGAAAAAGAAAGCATTTACGTTAGTTGAGTTGTTGGTGGTCATTTCCATTATAGCGATGCTTCTGGCTGTTTTGCTGCCGAGTTTGAATAAAGCCAGAGAGTCTGCAAGAGCAACTGTTTGCAGGAACCATCTCAAAACAATGCTAACTGCCAGTTTTGTTTATGCGACAGAATGGTCGGGGAACTTTATGCCTGTCATAGATGAAAGTATGGCTTATCCGCAGAAGAATTATGCTTTCTTCTGGAATATAAATCCTTCTTTCAGAAAAATTATGGGTTTAAACAGCAAAACCACTTCTTCGGAATACGTTATGCCTCGAGATTATTGGTGTCCATCTGATAAAAAAGTTACCGATGATAGCTATTGGACTACAGATACCTGGGTCAATCGTTTAAGTTATGCATACAATATGTCGGATAGAGGTTCAGAGTCAATAAATCCATATCAGTGGATGGGGAATATAACAGATCGTGGAAATTATGTGGGGTATAAGAATACAGGAGTCGTTACAGCTGCTGAAAAAGTTATGTTTGTTGATGCTGGCGATTTGTGGACAGAAATGAAAGGCGCTGACTATATAAGACATTGGGATAAATATAAAGATGACATCAAGGGATATAGGCAACGTGCCTCAAATTCAAAAGGCAAAATGTGTCCAAGTCCTGTTATGTATCGTCATTCAGAAGGCGCTGACGCAGGATATTTTGACGGCCATGCCGAGTATTCGAAGAAACAAAGTTTGTTTTATTATATGGGCGATGCTGCTAATACCACTAATATGGAACTCAATGTTCGTATCTGGTTTGCAGATCATAAAAATAGCATAAATAGCAGATAATGAAGAAATTTACATTCGAATTGCTTTTAATTGTTGTATTTTGCTTTTCAGCAGAATGCGCATTTCTTTCCAGTTACGACAAGCAAGCTAAAGAACTGCTTTCTAAAATGACGCTTGAAGAAAAAATAGGGCAAATGACTCAAGCGGAAAATTGTAAATTAAAAAATGAGACCGATATACAAAAATATTACCTGGGTTCAATTTTAAGCGGTGGTGATGGAGACCCCGAAAACGGGAATAGCCTCGAGGCGTGGACGGATCTTTACGACAGATGTCAAAAGCAGGCTTTACAGACACGGCTTGCGATTCCAATTCTTTACGGCATCGACGCTCTGCACGGGCACAATAACGTTTTGGGTGCTGTAATATTTCCGCATAATATAGGTTTGGGCTGCACGAGAGACCCTAACCTTGTGCGTGAAATTGCACGGATAACAGCCTTGGAAATCCGGGCGACAGGAATTAACTGGACGTTTGCGCCTTGCGTAACAGTTCCGCAGGATATTCGATGGGGCAGAACTTATGAAGGCTTTTCTGAAAATACCGACCTTGTGAAAATCCTTGGTTCAGCACAGGTTCGCGGATACCAGAGCGATGATTTGAGTAATCCGCTTTCCGTGCTTGCTTGCGCCAAACATTATATCGGTGATGGCGGAACAAAATTCGGCACTTCGCAAGGTCAAATGCTCGATCAGGGCGATGTGCAAATGGATGAGGCTGCTTTGCGGAAATTTTTCCTTTCACCTTATAAAACCGCGATTGATGAGGGTGTCGGTTCTATAATGCCTTCATACAGCAGTTTTAATGGTCTAAAATGCTCTGCCAATAAACATCTGCTTACCGATGTTTTGAAAGTAGAATTGGGATTTGAAGGATTTTTGATTTCTGATTATAAAGCTATCAAACAGATAAACCCGGATTTTAATGAAGCAGTGAAAATTTCTGTTAATGCCGGTATGGATATGGCGATGGAGCCGAATACTTATGATCAATTTTTTATTACTCTCAAAAAATTAGCCAAGAATGGCAATGTACCGATGTCGCGAATCGATGATGCGGTTACAAGAATTTTGAGGGTAAAATTCGCGATGGGACTGATGGACAAAAATAAGTCCGTGCTAGCTGATAGAAATCTGCATAAAGAGTTTGGTTCGGCTAACCACAGGCAGGTCGCAAGGCAGGCGGTTCGCAAATCTCTTGTTTTGCTGAAAAATAAAAAAAATTTTTTACCGATTTCTAAAAATATTTCACATATTTATGTCGCAGGCAAAAGCGCCGATGATATCGGAAATCAGTGTGGCGGTTGGACAATTAATTGGCAGGGTGGAAGCGGAAATGTTACCAATGGCGGAACGACGATTTTACAGGCAATAAAAAATTCTGTTGCTCCTGATGCTAAAGTAACTTTTTCAAAAAATGGCGATAATGCTCAAGATGCGGAACTTGGCATTGTAGTAATCGGA
>MHYA01000017.1:0-247 GCA_001825675.1 Planctomycetes bacterium GWF2_42_9
TTACTATTTTGAGAGTCAGTATTCATATTATGCCGAATTATTGTGAGTGACGACGTTCCACAGTATATATTCTGTAAAAACTAGGCGGAATGTATAACCACCAGATTGCACTTTGAAAAAACGATTCTTAAAAATGCATTTTTTTCACAAAATTACGTGTGAATACACATCACATCAATGCTTTTTCCTGAAAACTGTTTCGCCCAACATCATAAAAAATTCTTCCCAATAAAAAAGAAGATGTGCA
>MHYA01000017.1:301-7671 GCA_001825675.1 Planctomycetes bacterium GWF2_42_9
GCCTATATCCCACAGCCCTATTAATAGTATATTAGAAACTGGCAAACAAAGGTCAAGCGAAAATGATAAACATTTATTCCAACAAGTGGGGATTTACAATGTTAGTGCTTGGCAATTAAGACATTGCTTGCTCAGAAAATTTACGAAATTTTTTATGGGTGTGGCAATCATAATATGAGATTTCTGTTCAACCGTTAGCTGGCTTCGCGATTATATACACCCAATAGGTATTGCAGTCACGTTATCTCGTAGCGGAAGTGATTGTGGGCACAGGCAGATAACTCCTCCCTCGCCCACAGGTAGTTTCAAGTTAGATAGAGCTCTGAAGTTTTCTGTCCATTGAGGCTTGGGGCTTGCCGATCTTTTAATCTCTAACGGGTACAAAGTCATATCCTGTTCAAAAACGACATCTATCTCTCGCCCATCTTTATCGCGATAATAATAGAGTTGCGGGAACTTCCCCTTGTACCACCAGCTTTTCAATATCTCTGTTAGCACATACGTTTCTAGGATAGCACCAGCCATCGCACCCGATTCTAAAGTGGCGGCTGTCGCCCATTCTGTTAGATAAGCACACAATCCGGTGTCCAGAAAATACAATTTCGGCGTTTTTATGAGACGTTTGGTAACGTTTGAATAATACGGTTGTAATAAAACCACCTGAAAACTCGCCTGAAGGATTGATAGCCAATGCTTAGAGGTGTTGAGGCTGATATCAGTATCTCTGGCCAGCTCTGCGTAATTGAGCATCTGTCCAGTTCTTGCAGCACAAGCTTTGATGAACCTTATAAATGAACGCTCATTGCCAACCTGGGCCAGGTCTTTAACATCGCGCTGCAGGTATGTTTGCAGATATGAGCTGTAAAACAGATCTCTGTTGGTAACTGTACCAGCAATAAGACTTGGGAAGCTGCCGAGCCATATATCCTTGTAAACGTCCTTGAGATTAGAGCTTGCGGAGTTTTTTTCTCTGGTAATAATCGCTTTGGCAACTGGAAAGAATGGCTCGACATTGAGATTCAGCTTATGCCGCTCCCTATTTGAAAAGCCTAAAAGGTTCATAATTGCTACCCGACCCGCCAAAGTCTCCGATATCCCTTTCATCATGAGAAATTGCTGTGAGCCTGTTAGCCAAAACAGGCCTGGCTGCTTTTGCTTATCAACGATCATCTTTATGTGCGGCAAGAGCCCCGGTGCATACTGAATCTCATCTATAAGAAGCGGGGGAGCAAATCTCTGGAAAAACAGGGCAGGGTCGTCATTCGCCAAAAGCCTCAATGATGGATCATCGAGACTCAAATATTGTCGCTCTTTTCCGCAGATATGCTGCAAAAACGTGGTCTTTCCCACCTGTCGTGGCCCGGTTAAGAGCAGTACCGGGAATTGCTCCGAGGCCGACATCCAACTATCTTTTATAGCACGTGTGTAGTACATTCTATAGTGTCCAATATGCAGTATGAATGAATATTAGACGAAAACCAAGGTGAAGTCAAGGCCGGAATTTAGTGATGATTTGGAGTTTTCCAATATTTTTTAAATTTTGCGAGCAATAAGGTAGAGACTTGTCCGAATCACAAAACAGCGGGAATTGTTGGCACAGATGATCATTTTTAGTGGATAAGGGCGAGTGAGAAATTGGAAGTTTTGTCTTCTCCGACTTAGTTTTTGAGAAACAGCTATTGCAATTAATATTCATAAATGTTAAGTTAATGCAATGAAATGGGAAGAACTATTATATAAAAACTTGGATTCGCCTATCTTCAGTACCGGATTTCTCTTGGCCGATGGTACAAATATGGCGAGGGTCCGTGTCCAGTTAGGTAGGTGGGTGAAAGCGGGCAAATTGATCCAATTGCGTCGTGGTGTTTACTGTTTAGCTAGGCTATACCGAAAAGTTGAACCACATCCGTTTTTTGCAGCCAACTTTATAAAACAACCATCATATGTAAGTCTCCAATCCGCACTGTCATACTGGGGAATGATCCCTGAATATGTGCCCACCATTACAAGTATTACGACAGGACGGCCAGAAGAACTAAAAAATGAACTTGGCTCATTTATGTATAGGCATATTAGAAAAAACCTTTTCTATGGATATCGCGAGGTGCCGCTCGGCAACAAGCTTAAAGCACTTTTAGCGGTGCCCGAAAAAGCGCTTTTGGATCTGATGTATTTGACTCCGGGTGCTGATACTATGGAATTTTTGCAGGAGCTTAGATTGCAGAATTTGGAAAAATTGGAAATGAAACGATTTGAAGAACTTGCAATGAAAAGTAAAAGTCTAAAACTTCGAAAATCAATAGAGTTGGTTCGTGCTTTAGCAGCCCAAGGTGAAGGTGAGGAATTATGAAGGATTATATTCGTCAGCTTCTTGAGGGTGTATCAAATCCAGTCTTAGCAAGGTGCGTAGCGCGTGAATATCTTCAGGCTCGTATTCTGCAGTGTTTCCAGGACCGCGGTGTTTTTGCCAATTGGGCATTTCAAGGTGGAACGGCACTGCGTTTTTTGTTTAGGATGCCGAGGTTTTCTGAAGACCTCGATTTTGCTCTAATTGACGTTGGAATTAAAGACAGCTTTAAAGAAACGATTACTGATGCAAAAAACATGTTCGACCGAGAGGATTATGCCATCAGTATCAAAGTCAATGAGTCTAAAGTAGTTAAGTCCGCATTTGTTCGGATCTCAGGGTTGCTGTATGAATTGGGTTTGTCATCGCTTCCTGCAGAGAATCTATCGATCAAAGTTGAGGTAGACACGAATCCGCCCATGGGTGCAAAATATGAATCGACTGTTATCAGACGTTATGTCATGCTGAATATACGCCATCATGATAAATCCTCGTTATTAGCAGGTAAACTCCATGCTGTTTTAGCACGACAATATGTAAAAGGACGAGATGTATATGATCTTTTGTGGTATTTGTCTGATAGGTCATGGCCGCAACCTAATCTGGTGCTGTTGAATAATGCACTGGAGCAGACGAAATGGTCTGGTCCGGCTATTACTCCCCAAAACTGGAAATCGACAGTTCTTAGCCGAGCGGAAGAATTCAACTGGGACGAGGTTGTTGCAGATGTAAGGCCATTTTTTGAGCGGGCCGAAGATATTCAATTTCTCAATAAAGAGACCCTTTTGTCCCTGCTGAAAGCAGTGTAATATGAGATCAATGTGTGATTCCTGGTTTTGATCACAGAGCCCTTGATTTATGTCAGATATTATGGACATAGCAGAATTGGATAGATTACTCAGTGTTGCACGAGCTGAGTTAGCTAGGCTGGATGCCTACAGATCGACAATTTTGGAGCAGATACAAACGTTGCAGAACCAAAAGGAATCTAAAAAAGTTGCTGATGTCACTCTAAAAGCTTCTGCCGTTTTGTCAAATCAGTCTTCTGCACATGAAAAAATAACGCTGTTTAGGTCGCTTTTCAGAGGTAGGGAAGATGTTTACGCTCGGCGTTTTGAAAGCAAGCAAACTGGCAAAAGCGGCTACCAGCCTGCCTGTCGCAATGAATGGATCAGAGGTATATGCGGAAAACCGAAATCTATATGTAGTTCCTGCAATAACCGTGATCTATTGCCCATTACGGATGATGTGATCAAAAATCATCTTCAGGGCCTAAACCCAAGTGAAAATACACAGCGTGATTTTACAATTGGTGCTTATCCGCTATTACCTGATGAGACATGTTGGTTTTTGGCAGTTGACTTTGATAAAGTGACGTGGGTGGAAGACACTGCGTCGTTTGTTTAGACGTGTCACTCGTTGGATGTGCCGGCAGTACTTGAGCGTTCTAGGTCTGGAAATGGTGGCCATATATGGATATTCTTTTCCGAGCCAATCCCCGCTTCTCTCGCGAGGAAGTTAGGTTCCTTTCTCCTGACTGAGACAATGGAGTGCCGACCAGAAATAGGACTGGATTCTTATGACCGCTTCTTCCCGAGCCAGGACACAATTCCCAAAGGCGGTTTCGGTAACTTAATAGCTCTTCCGCTGCAAAAGAAGCCCAGAGAAGCAGGGAACAGTCTTTTCCTTGACGAAAGTTATGTTCCTTATCCTGACCAGTGGCATTTTTTATCTACAATTAAACGAATGAATCGCGAGGAAGTAAATATACTTGTCGAGGATGCCGGCAGACGTGGAAAATTAATCGGTGTTAGAGCGGTTGTTACAGAAGAGGATGATGACGAACCTTGGACAATGCCGCCATCACGCCGCAAAAAAGAAATAAGTATAGTTGGGCCGCTGCCGCAACAAATTGAAATTGTACTCGGCAATGAAATCTATATTCCCAAAGAGACCCTTCCTCTATTTTTACGAAATAGCCTGATTCGTTTGGCAGCTTTCCAAAATCCCGAATTCTACCAGGCGCAGGCCATGAGGTTGCCCACTTACAATAAGCCGCGTATTGTCAGTTGCTGTGAGGATTTTTCCAAACACCTTGGATTTCCCAGGGGCTGTTTAGATGAAATTGTTGACTTATTGCAGGCACTGAAGATCGAAGTCAAAATTGTCGATGAACGATGCACTGGCCGTCAGATAGGCATGTCATTTCACGGGATTCTTCGGCCAGAGCAGCAAGCGGCTGCTCAAGCAATGCTGGACTATGATTGCGGGGTTCTGTCGGCAACCACCGCGTTCGGTAAGACTGTGGTTGCGTTGTACATGATAGCAGCCCGTAATGTGAATACGCTAATATTGGTCCACCGTCGGCAATTGCTTGATCAATGGGTTTGTCGAATAAACAGTTTTCTCGGAATTGCTGCCTCCGAGATTGGACAAATTGGCGGGGGAAAACGATCACCTTCAGGCAGAGTTGATGTTGCCATAATTCAAAGCCTGAGCAAAAAAGATGTTGTTGATGACATTGTTGCTGAGTACGGACATTTGGTCGTAGATGAGTGCCATCATTTGTCCGCCAGAAGCTTTGAAATTGTCGCGAGGCGGTGTAGGGCAAAGTATGTAACAGGTCTATCGGCTACGGTAACGCGCAAGGATGGTCATCATCCTATTATATTCATGAATTGTGGCCCGGTGCGCTATCGGGTAGATGACCGTACACAAACAGCAAGCCGGCCATTTACACATCGTATGGTTTTGCGCAACACAGGTTTTAACCTTTCTGCGCCATTAACAGAAACAAATGACCTAAATATTAACGATCTGTATACTGCACTGTCGTCTGATCAAAACCGTAACAATATGATTGTACACGATGTTCTAAAGGCTGTTAATGAAGGCCGTTCCTCAGTTTTGCTTACAGAGCGGACAGCACATCTTGAATATTTTGCTAAACGCCTTTCTTCAGAAATCCCCAATGTTATTGTTTTTAAGGGTGGAATGGGGAAAAAGCAAAGACAACAACTCACAGAAAAAATGGCTTCTATCTCAGATGGTCAAGCACGAATAATTCTTGCCACGGGCCGCTATTTAGGTGAAGGGTTTGACGATGCCAGATTGGATACATTATTCCTTACACTTCCGGTGTCATGGCGGGGAACTCTAATCCAATATGCCGGGCGACTGCACCGTGTACATGATACGAAGAAGGAAGTTGTAATATATGACTATGCGGATCTGAATGTTCCTATGCTAGCGAAGATGTATCAGCGACGGTGTAGAGGGTATAAGGCAATTGGATACGGAATCGGAGAAGGTTAATCTGCTGCTATATTTGTCAAAGGTGCAGCATAAAAATTAACATCCTGAGTTAAGATTGGTCTGACTACCTTGACTCATTGCGAGTGTGACAAGGTTTTTGAAACTCTTCGTCTGAGGCTTCAAACCAAGGCCTGACTAGGGGCCAGACAGAACAGCACTCAAGGGAAGATTAGATACGAGATCGTCTTTTGTTTGCGGACTTGATACATTTAGATTTACTCATGTGAATCTACCCCCAGATTTGGACGTTGCCTATGGGTTATTATGACTCCATTAAGGCCAAAAATAAAGACAGATTTCGAATGTCGCTGGTTTTGACTGTGACATCGTTAAGTCTTTACAATATTAATACTTACGCAAATAACTGCCCCCGTGTCACTGGCAAAACTGACAATAAGCGGGCTGTAAACAGGGGGTGTAGTTTGGGATCGGGAGCATATCGAGGCAGGGGGCATCTCCAAGTCGCCATATGATGCCCCCGCTAGTGACGTAAGAAACGCAGACACAATGACTTAAGTTGTGTCTGCGTTTTGTCGTTTATGGGTGTGTGTAGATAAAATGTAAATACGACACTCATCATCCGAATGTCATTCGGATGAAATCACAGCGGGCAACCCTCCGGGTACAATAACACTGGACGAGAAAGGAAGGTTGCTATGGCGCACTTGTATCGACGTAGAAAGCAGTACTGGATTGTTTATTACCTAAATGGTAACAGGGTTCAGGAATCGCTCCGGACTGATAACGAACGAATCGCGAAAGACAAAAAGAAGAAGCTCGAATACGAGCTTGCATTGGGGGATTTGCATCAGAGCAGCAAATTGCCTCTGCCCATGATCCTTGAGGCATTCTGCAAATATATGCTCAGGATTCGCACAGCGAAATCATACAAGAACGAGGTGAGTCGATTAGGATATTTTTTGGCCCGATCTGTGACTCTCTCAAGCCTCTGCCGGCAGGGGGCAGACGAGCAAAGGACTATGCTGCACCTGTAGACAAATATGAAAACGTACACGTCAAAGCTGCGCTGCTTGAGGACATTACCCCGGTCATAATTAACCGCTTCATTTCTCAAAGATTGGATGACAGTGAGTGGTCTCCCAAGACTTGCAACCACATGCGTCAGATATTACATAAGTTGTTTTCTTATGCAACTAAGCACCACGATTTCTGTGGTCGTGACCGCCGCTACCCCAACCCCGCCGCCGGCGTCGACCGCATGCGAGAGTCGGCCCCGGAGATAACGTTTTTGTCTCTCAAAGATATTGCCGACCAGCTCAAGATATGTGAGGATAAACCCATACTGCACGCGATGGTAGCAACCTATATCTACGCCGGCCTTCGTCGCGAAGAGGCAATGTGGCTCACACGCGATGATGTCGACCTCGATAGCCGGCTCATTCGCATCCGTGCCAAGACCGTAGACGGCCAGAAATGGCAGCCCAAGACAAAACGCAACCGGGCAGTTCCCATCAGCGATGTGCTTTATGAGATACTCAATGGCTACAGGCCGCCTGTAAACTGCACATGGTTCTTCCCGTCAACGACAGGCAAGAGATGGGATACTGATAATTTTTCACAGGACTTGCGGGAGATAAATAATAAAAATAACCTTAAATGTATCATTACGGCCAAGTACACCCCTGCAAAAAAATTATGCGGCGAGTTCTTCTGTGGCAGTTTCTGATTTGACCTGGATCGGAATCCA
>MHYA01000018.1:0-7426 GCA_001825675.1 Planctomycetes bacterium GWF2_42_9
CTATACTGTCGGCGTGATTCACTATCAGTTTCCAAGTTCCTTTTTAGATACTACGGAAATATTTTGGGGACTTACTTATGATACATTCTTAAACCCGACGGTTACATTGTACCACGACATCGACGAAGCAGGCGGCGGCATATATGCAAACTTTGCGGTATCACACACCGTAGAAAAGATAATCAAAGTAAGCGATAATATTTCCGCCGATCTCGTACTTGGCGCATCCGTAGGCTGGGGCAATACGGAATACAATGAATGGTATTGGGGCGCACAATCGGCCGACAGCAGACTCAATGATTTGGCGTTTAAGGCAGCATTGCCGTTTGCGTTGCCAGGCAATTGGACAGTTACTCCGAGCGTAAGCTTTATTACTCTTGTTGACGGCAACATCCGCAACTCGGACATGTACAGTACGTCAAGTGATTACTTTATCGCGGGCGTAAGCATTTCAAAATCTTTCTAACAACAACAATTTAATAAACTGATTTAAGGAAATTCAAAATGAAACGGGTAAAATTACCTTTAGCGTGGATGGTCTGCGCAGTGCTTATAGCGATGCCTGTCTTGTGTATGGCAGAAGACGCAGCACCAACACTCGAAAGCGTTAAAGCAGAACTACAAAATAACATTAACATTGTTTGGACGTGCGTTGCCGCGTTTCTGGTATTCTTTATGCAAGCAGGTTTCGCATTGGTCGAAACAGGCTTCACACGCGCGAAAAATGCAGTAAACATTCTTATGAAAAATATGATGGACTTCTCCATCGGCAGTTTGGCATTTTTCATAGTCGGATTTGGATTGATGTTCGGCACATCAAACGGCCTTTTCGGAACATCTATGTTTGGACTGGCCGGCACTGAACCAGGCGTAAGCTGGAACTGGACATTCTTGATTTTCCAAACGGTTTTTGCCGCAACCGCCGCGACGATCGTTTCAGGCGCAATGGCAGAACGAACAAAATTTGTAAGCTATTTGGTTTATAGCGCGATCATCAGCCTTGTGATTTATCCGATATTTGGTTCGTGGGCGTGGGGCAATCTACTGCTGACCGATAATAACAGTTGGCTCGCAAAGCTAGGCTTCCACGATTTCGCAGGCTCAACCGTTGTGCATTCAATTGGCGGTTGGCTTGCTCTTGCCGGTGCGATAACATTAGGCCCGCGTATTGGTAAATACGGTGCTGACGGCAAACCGCGTGCGATCCTAGGCCACAGTATGCCGCTGGCTACATTGGGCGTTTTCATTCTCTGGTTTGGATGGTTCGGCTTTAATCCCGGCAGTACAACAGCAGGAAACGGTATGGCAGGCTACATCGCTGTTACAACAAACCTCGCAGGCGCAGCCGGCGCTTTGACTGCGTTAATCACATCGTGGAAAATTATCAAAAAACCGGATATCGGTATGACACTGAACGGTGCATTAGCAGGTCTGGTAGCAATTACTGCTCCTTGCGACGGAGTAACGCCGGTTAGCGCAATTATCATCGGCGGAGTTGCGGGCGTATTAGTTGTACTTAGCGTTTTGTTCTTCGATTATGTCGTTAAAATTGACGACCCGGTCGGTGCAATCAGTGTCCACGCTGTCAACGGATGCTGGGGTACATTATCTTACGGCTTGTTTGCGATTAATGGCGGCCTTTTCAACGGAGGCGGTTTAAAACAGCTCGGCATACAAGCACTCGGTGCAGGAACAGCTTTCGTATGGGCTTTTGGCCTTGGTATAATATTATTCTGGATTCTTCGCAAAACTATCGGTCTGCGTACATCTGCTGAAGAAGAACTTAAAGGGCTTGATATCGGTGAACACGGAAATGAGGCTTACGCAGGCTTTCAAGTATTCACTAATGAATAAAGGAGATTAAAAATGAAATTAATTATCGCATACATACAACCCCATAAACTTAATGATGTAAAACAATCGCTGTACAAAGCCGAAGTTTACAGAATGAGCGTAACAAACTCACTTGGCTGCGGACAACAAAAAGGTTATCACGAATCTTACCGCGGTGTACCGCTTGAAGTAAACCTCCTAAAAAAAATTCGGCTTGAAATCGCGGTCAACGAAGGTTTCGTTGAAAAAACTGTTCAGGCTATTATCGCAGGAGCTAGAACCGGGCAAATCGGCGATGGCAAAATCTTTGTCGTAGATTTGCCTGAATGCATCAGAATACGCACAGGCGAACGAGGGGGTGATGCAATCGGCTAAATAGTTTTTCATTTGTCCATAAATCCGGCACCACTTCCAACAGTGCCTTTTACAATGGGGGATCGATCGTTCGGTCCCCCTGTTTTTGACTAAAACCAAATCAACGTAACATACATTTATGTATAATATTATTTTATAAATACATTTTTGTATTAAACATCGATATATTTAAACCACACCACAATATCTCTTATCTCATTGCAAGGTATAGACTTATATTCTTTGCACTAAACTTGGCACATTAATTGCTAATAATGAAATTAATTATTTTTTGAAAGGAAGTGGTGCAATGTTTTTCAGTGTTCGTAATTTAATTGTATTCTCGGTATTCTTGCTTGCATCTTCGGCAATATGTTTTGCAGGAGACGCACCAGCGGTATCAATCGATTCCGGCGACACAGCCTGGGTATTAATTTCTGCTGCATTGGTTATGCTTATGACCCCCGGGCTTGCATTTTTCTATGGCGGACTGGTTCGAAGAAAAAATTATTTAAGCATCCTTATGCAGTGTTTTCTAGCCATGGCATTGTTAAGTGTTCAATGGGTTTTGTTTGGCTACAGTCTTTCATTTGCACCGGGAACAAGCTGGATTGGCGGCATACAATGGTTCTGTCTTAGAGGCGTAGGCCTTGAACCTTATACTGATTACGCAGCGACCATTCCACATCAAGCATTTATGATTTTCCAGGGGATGTTCGCAATTATCACCCCTGCACTTATCATCGGTGCATTCGCAGAAAGAATGAAATTTTCAGCGTTTATGATTTTCACCCTGCTTTGGGCAACGTTTATCTACGACCCTGTTGCGCATTGGGTATGGGGCGTGGGCGGCTGGCTTAGAAATTTAGGCGCATTGGATTTCGCGGGTGGAACAGTCGTTCACATCAACGCAGGTATCGCCGCATTAGTTAGCGCGATAGTTGTAGGCAAACGAACCTGCTGTGATAAATATACGATAGCTCCGCACAATTTGCCATTCAGCGTTCTTGGCGCGGCATTGCTTTGGTTCGGCTGGTTCGGCTTCAACGCAGGAAGCGCACTGGGCGCAAACGGTATTGCGGTCAACGCTTTTGTCGTAACAAACACGGCCGCTGCGGCCGCGGCACTTAGCTGGGCTTTAATCGATTGGATAATCAACGGCAAACCAACGATGCTCGGTACAATTTCCGGTGCGGTTGCGGGACTTGTCGCGATTACGCCTGCCGCAGGATACGTGGGCACGGGTTCTGCGATAGTTATCGGCCTTCTTTCCAGCGTATTCTGCTTTGTAGCAGTAACCACAATCAAACATAAATTAGGATATGACGACTCTTTGGATGCCTTCGGCGTTCACGGCGTCGGCGGTATATGGGGCGCACTTGCAACTGGTTTATTCGCATCAAAAGCTGTTAATCCACTTGGTGCAGACGGCTTATTTTTCGGCAACGCACATACATTCGTTGTACAGCTCGGCGCTATAGCGGTAACTGCTGTTTATGCTTTTTTGGGAACATTAATTCTATATAAAATTATTGATGTTGTAATCGGCATAAGAGTTACCGAAGAAGACGAAGCAATCGGTCTTGACCTTACACAACATAACGAACGCGCTTATACAATGCTCGAATAAAGAAAGGATGCAAAATAATGAAACTTATTATTGCTGTAATTCAACCGCATAGACTCGAACAAGTAAAAGAAGAACTTTACAAAGAAGATGTCAATCTTATCACTGTCAGCGAAGTTTTGGGGCACGGCAGGCAAAAAGGTGTAACCGAAGTTTACCGCGGCGTAAAAGAAACCGGAAATCTGCTTCGCAAAATACGTTTGGAAATTGCGGTAAATGAAGATTTTGTTGAGCGTACTATTTCCGCGATAACCAGAGGCGCAAAAACGGGTAAAACCGGAGACGGCAAAATCTTTATAATGGATTTGCCCGGCTGCGTTAGAATACGAACTGGAGAAAGAGGTTCTGAAGCTATCGGTTGATATTGAAATAAACTAAACAATCGTCCTTAGATAAAGGCACCACTTCCAAAAGTGCCGTTAAGACTTAGGGGTCTTGCACCAACCAGGGCCCCTATTTCAGATTGGAAGTAAATCCAGATATTCAGAAACCCACAAATGTGTAAAATATACATTTTGGTATTTTTGTACAAATATTTCTACATATTTGTATACTACGGATTTTTATATTGAATTTAAAAAAGTTTATAATATCTTTACTGGCAAGAGTCTACGAAAATGTTTATTTACCAGAAACTATTGGTACGCTAATTGCATAATATAATAAATGACTTTAGAAATTTTATAGGAGTATAAAAATGTCGGATAACTTCGAATCGGTTACAGCCGTGTTTGGCAAAAATGTATTTAATGACGTTACTATGAAAGAACGTCTGCCGAAAGCGGTTTATAAGGAATTCAAAAAGACAATCGCCGAGGGCCGATTCCTCGATATGACATTGGCAAATGTAGTGGCCAACGCAATGAAGGATTGGGCTATTGAAAAAGGCGCAACACATTTTTGTCACTGGTTCCAGCCAATGACGGGTCTGACTGCTGAAAAGCACGATTCTTTTATATCGCCAACTGCTGAAGGCACAACAATTATGGAATTCAGCGGCAAAGAATTGATCCAGGGCGAACCTGACGCTTCAAGTTTTCCATCTGGCGGCTTAAGAGCTACCTTTGAAGCACGCGGCTATACCGCCTGGGATTGCACAAGCCCGGTATTCATTAAGGAAACAGGCAAAAATATTACGCTGTTCATTCCGTGCGCGTTCTGCTCCTACCACGCAGAAGCATTAGACAAGAAAACTCCCCTGCTTCGTTCAATGGATGCTTTGAGCAAACAGGCTGTAAGAGTTTTGAAGGCATTAGGCAATACTACAGTTACAAACGTAGGCGCGACATTAGGCGCTGAACAGGAATATTTCCTTATCGATAGAAAATTTTACGAGAAAAGACTCGATATTATGCTGACCGGCAGGACACTTTTCGGCGCATCAACTCCACGCGGTCAGGAATTAAGTGATCACTATTTCGGCTCACTGCACGAGAGAATCGCATCTTATATGCACGATGTGAACTTTGAGCTTTGGAAACTTGGCGTTTCAGCAAAGACACAGCATAACGAAGTTGCACCTGCACAGTATGAGCTTGCTCCTGTATTCGGCACTGTGAACGTCGCAACCGATCACAATCAGCTTGTAATGGAAACTCTGCAGAAAGTCGCATTGAGACATAATTTCATTTGCCTGCTTTATGAAAAACCATTCAGAGGCGTTAATGGTTCAGGCAAACACAATAACTGGAGTATGGTAACAAACGACGGTATGAACCTGCTGGAGCCTGGCAGCACACCGCACGATAATATGATATTCCTTGTTATGCTTTGTGCGGTTATCAAAGCTGTCGATAAATATTCCAAACTGCTCCGCGCAAGCGTTGCATCGCCGGGCAACGACCACAGACTTGGCGCTCACGAAGCACCACCTGCAATCGTGTCCATGTTCCTGGGCGACCAGTTGACAGACATCGTCGAACAGCTCGCATCCGGCGGCGCAAAGACATCAAAGGCCGGCGGTCAGTTAAAACTCGGCGTATCTTCTTTGCCGCAGCTTCCAAAAGACAGCACCGACAGAAACAGAACTTCGCCGTTCGCTTTCACAGGCAATAAATTTGAGTTCCGTATGGTCGGTTCAAGCCAGTCAACAGCAGGCCCGATGTTTGTATTGAACACTATCGTGGCACAGTCGCTGATGGAAATAGCTGACGAGCTTGAAAAGAGCAGCAATGTTAAAACAGCAGCGCAAAAGATTTTGACAAAGATCGCAAAAGAAAACGGCAAAGTTATATTCAACGGCGATAACTACACTGAAGCGTGGGCAAAAGAAGCTGAAAAACGCGGCCTGCCAAACATTAAATCATCTGTAGATGCGACAAAAATAATCGCTGACGATGAATACGTAAAATTATTCACAACGCATAAAGTTCTGTCTAAGGCTGAATTAAAAGCCCGAACAGAAATATTGCTTGAAGCATACAGCACAACGATCTGCATTGAAGGCAAGACAGCTTTGAATATAGCACAACGTCAGATTCTGCCTGCGGCTATCGAATATGCTTCGACACTTGGGAAAGCTGTCGAACACATCAGCGACGCAGGATGCAATCCTGATACAGAGAAAAAAATTCTCAATAAAACCTGCGGTTTGATCACAGAGTTGACCAATAGTATGGATGAATTAAAAGACGCTATTGCCGAAGTTTGTGATATTGATAATTCAGCCAAAAAAGCTGAAGCCTGCAGGGATAAGATTGTGGCCGGTATGAACGCAGTCAGAAAGGCCGCAGACGAACTTGAATTAATCGTCGACGCTAAAACGTGGCCGCTGCCCACTTATGCAGAAATGCTTTTCGGTAAATAATAATTTAAAACATTACAATTAGTTGTTGGTGAATGGCCGATTTTTAAGGGAAATCGGCCATTCTATGGATAAAAATATCTAAGGATAATATGGGAAAAGTACAGAAAGATTTCGGACTTTACGAAGTAAAGACAGAGCATGATGCGTGCGGTATCGGAGCGGTTGTTAATATCTCCGGCAAAGCAGATCACTCAATCATTAATTACGGTAAAGAAATTCTCGTTAATCTTCATCATCGCGGTGCAGCCGGTGCGGACGAAACAACAGGCGACGGCGCGGGCATTTTGATGCAGATCCCGCACGAGTTTTTTTTTGCACAGTCTAAAAACCTCAAAATAAATTTACCCTCTGCCGGCAATTACGCTGTCGCAATGGTTTTCTCACCAAAAGAAGAAACTCTTCGCAATAAATGCCTTGATATTCTTAAACAGGCCATCAAACTTCACGGAATGAAAATCATCGGCAGCCGAGTTGTGCCTGTAAAGCCGGATTGTCTGGGTAAAATCGCTCTCGAAGCCGAACCCTATATAAGTCAAATTTTCATCGATGCCTGCGGCTTCAACGATGCGGAGTTAGAAAGAAAATTATTCCTAGCACGTAAAAAAACCGAAAAACAGGTACGCGAAAAATTTGGCGAAGCAGCCAGCGATTTTTACATCTGCTCAATGAGCGGACGAACAATTTGCTACAAAGGTATGTTTATGGCCTGGCAGTTGTTCGCGTATTATCCAGACCTCGCGGATGAAACAATGAAAAGCGCATTGGCGATCGTTCACCAGCGTTACAGCACGAACACATTCCCGAAC
>MHYA01000018.1:7487-10843 GCA_001825675.1 Planctomycetes bacterium GWF2_42_9
ATAAAATGTCTTCACCAGTATTTGGCGAATATATGAACGATTGCTTCCCTGTTCTCGTTCCAGACGGCAGCGATTCTGCCTGTTTCGATAATTCGCTCGAAATGCTCGTGCAGGCGGGGCGCACCATGCCTCATGCAATGATGATGATGATTCCCGAAGCCTTTGGCGTAAAATACCATATGAGTACGGATAAACGCGCGTTCTACGAATATCACGCATCGTTTATGGAACCGTGGGACGGCCCGGCTGCAATGGTATTCACCGACGGCAAAATCATCGGCGGAACACTCGACCGCAACGGTCTGCGTCCCTGCCGATACATCGTAACGACAGACGGTCTTGCAATTCTGGCAAGCGAGGCCGGCGTAGTGGAATTTCCACCTGAAAGAATCCAGAAGAAAGGCCGGCTTCAGCCCGGTTATATGTTCCTCGTCGATACTACCGAAGGCCGCATAGTTACCGACAACGAAATCAAAAGCAAGATTTCGCGTCAAAAACCGTATCGCCGCTGGATTGAAGAAAACCGTATCGAACTTCGCGGACTTTTTGATAGTCCAAAGCTCGTCTCAAGTCAGCGTGAAACTATCTGCCAGAGATTGCGAATGTTCGGCTTTAATCGTGAAGAACTTAAAATGGTTCTCAAACCAATGGGCCTTAACGGACAGGAACCTGTCGGCTCGATGGGCAACGATGCCGCCCTTGCGGTATTGAGCAATAAATCGAAATTGCTTTTCAATTATTTCAAGCAATTATTCGCGCAGGTTACAAACCCGCCGATCGATCCGCTGCGTGAAGGTCTGGTAATGAGCCTTATGGGTTTCACGGGCAAGAAACAAAATCTGCTCGATGAAACAGGCCTGCATTGCAGACAGTTAAAACTTCCGCATCCGATTTTGACGAACGAAGACATTATGCGTCTGCGTTCAGTTAATCGCAGCGATTTTAAAATCACAACTATATCTTCGCTTTTCGATGCGCAGTCGGACAACCCCGGCGAAAGTCTTCGCGCAGGTATTGATAAACTTGTCGCAGATGCAAAAGCAGCCGTAAAAGATGGTGCTTGCTTAATTATCATCAGCGACCGCGACGCATCAGAAACAAAAGCACCGATTCCATCACTGCTGGCAACTGCCGCTGTTCATAACGGATTGCTCAAAGCAGGTCTCCATGCTGATTCAGGTATTATCGTTGAAAGCGGCGAACCACGCGAAGTTATGCATTTCTGTTTGCTTTGCGGTTACGGCGCCAACGGCGTTAATCCGTATCTGGCTTTTGAATGTCTCGATGAACTGCAACGACTTGGCGAATTGCCCGCAGGTATGGAGCCTGTCCAAATCGCGGACAACTTTATCGCAGCGATCAAAAAAGGCATCCTAAAAACAATGAGCAAAATGGGTATCTCTACCCTGCGAAGCTATCATACCGCAGGCCTGTTTGAAGCTATCGGTCTGGAAAAACAATTCGTCAATGAATTTTTCACAAATACAAGCTCGCGTATCAGCGGCATCGGCCTGAACGAAATCGCAAAAGAAACACTCATCCGTCATAAAGACGCGTTTGCTCCTCGTTCACTTGGCGAGCTCGAACTTGACTTCGGCGGCGAATATCATTACAGAAATCAGGGCGAATCTCATCTCTGGAATCCTGTAACAATTTCGCGTTTGCAGCACGCTGTAAGAAATAACGACCAGAAAGCTTACGATGAATTCTCTGCCGCTGTTAACGATCAGGATTTAAAACTTTGCACATTGCGAAGTTTGTTTGAATTCCAAAATAGTAATACTATTTCGATCGATGAAGTTGAACCCGCAAGCGAAATCGTCAAACGTTTTTGCACCGGCGCTATGAGCCACGGCTCCATCAGCAAAGAAGCACACGAATGTATGGCAGCGGCGATGAACGCAATAGGTGCAATGAGCAACACCGGTGAAGGCGGCGAAGATGAAGAACGTTATATCGAAAAACCCGGCCAGGTTTCACTTAACTGCCAAATCAAACAAGTCGCAAGCGGCCGTTTCGGCGTAACTATAAATTATCTTTCGCACGCGACCGAATTGCAGATTAAAATGGCACAAGGTGCAAAACCGGGCGAAGGCGGTCAGCTGCCCGGCCATAAAGTTACAGAAGAAATCGCGAAACTTCGTCATTCGACTCAAGGCGTAACTTTGATTTCTCCCCCGCCTCATCACGATATTTATTCTATCGAAGATTTGGCTCAATTAATATACGACCTCAAATGCAGCAACCCCGGCGTAAGAGTTTCAGTTAAACTCGTTGCCGAAATTGGCGTTGGTACAATCGCGGCAGGCGTCGCGAAAGGAAATGCAGACGAAGTATTAATCTCCGGCCACGATGGCGGAACAGGCGCAAGCCCATTAAGCTCGATCAAACACACCGGCTGTCCGTGGGAACTTGGCGTCGCTGAAACACAACAGGTGCTGGTTCAGAATAATTTGCGAGACAGAATCACGCTTCAAACCGACGGCCAAATCAAAACCGGCAGAGATGTCGTTATTGCCGCCCTTCTCGGAGCGGAAAGATTCGGCTTCGGCACTTCGGCATTGGTTACAATGGGCTGTACGCTTTTGCGAAAATGCCACGAAGGCGCCTGCACATTCGGTATCGCTACGCAAGACCCTGAATTGAGAAAACGTTTTGCAGGCAAACCTGAACACATTCAAAGATTTATGTTCTTCATCGCCGAGGAAGTACGCGGAATAATGGCGCAGCTTGGTTTTAGAAAATTCGAAGATATGGTGGGCAAAGTCGAGTATCTAAGCACTCAAAAAGCCATCGAGCATTATAAAGCTAAAGGTTTGGATTTTTCAGCATTGTTTGTGCGACCTGATGTTTCGGACGGCAGAGCGATTCGTAAAACGCATCCGCAGCAAAATAAACTTACTGACCACCTCGATTGGCAGATTATCGATAAATTAAAACCGGCAATCGACAGCAAACAAAAAGCGTCGATCGAAATGCCGATTCGCAATATCAACCGAACTGTCGGAACGATATTGAGCAATTGCATTTGCAAAAAATATGGCGAACAAGGCCTGCCCGACGGTACGCTTGAATTAAATTTCAAAGGTTCAGCAGGTCAGAGTTTCGGCGCGTTTTTAGCACCGGGTATAACCTTAAAACTCACAGGCCAAAGCAACGATTATGTCGGCAAAGGTTTATCAGGCGGCAGAATAGTATTAATCACACCGCCTGGCTCGAAATTTGCCGCTCACGAAAATATCATCGCAGGCAATACACTGCTTTATGGCGCGACAAAAGGCGAAATGTTCATCAACGGTATGGCTGGCGAAAGATTCGCCGTCAGGAACTCCGGCACAACTGCCGTCGTAGAAGGT
>MHYA01000019.1 GCA_001825675.1 Planctomycetes bacterium GWF2_42_9
AACTTTGCAATTAGCGTATGATATCGCAAAACAGGCAGGGTTGCGTTATGTATATATAGGTAATTTGCGTACGAGGAAGGCAGAAAACACATATTGCCCGAAGTGCGAACATCTGCTTATCGAACGCGAAGGGTATTATATCGCGAAAAATAGGGTTATAAGCGGCAGTTGCCCGGATTGCGGCGAAAAAATAGCTGGCTTTCAACTTTCATAAATATATATAATATAATGGTTGTTCGTTAAACGAGACCGTGGTAAGATAAAATACTATAACTAGAATCGTCGCATTGACGGACTTGAAATCAGTAATTTCCCTGATAGAATTAATGAGTTTCAATACCTAACATTAACGACATTCTCTTATTTCGAATTAAGTAATCTATAAAGACAGGGAACCTTATGAGTCCAAATAATATACAGCCTTTACGCATTGGTAATTTGAGTATAAATCCGCCGATTATTCAGGGCGGGATGGGGATCAGGGTTTCGGGTGCGAATCTTGCCGCGGCAGTTGCGAATACCGGCTGTGCAGGAGTGATTGCGAGTACGGGTATAGGTTTGTTTGAGGAATATCAAGGTAACTTGATGGCATTTAATGGCGAATCACTTCGCAAAGAAATTCGAAAAGCCAGGAGTATGAGCAAGGGAATCATCGGCGTGAATATAATGTTTGCGCTTACCGATTATGAAAATCTTGTCAAAATTTCTGTTGAAGAAAATGTTGATATGATAATTTCCGGCGCGGGTCTGCCGCTGGATCTGCCGAAATTTCTCGATGGTAAAGATATAAAGCTGATCCCAATAGTATCATCCGCTAAAGCTCTTTCGCTGATTATCAGAAGATGGCAGGGAAGATATAATAAAATGCCTGATGCTGTGATTGTCGAAGGCGTTAAAGCGGGCGGCCATCTTGGTTATTCTGCTGAAAGTCTTGCCGATGGGACAGCGATGCCGCTTGAAGATATTGTCAAAGAGGTTGTCGCATTGGCGAACTCTTATGAGAAGAAAATTCCGGTAATCGCGGCTGGTGGAATTTTTGACGGCAGCGATATCGCGAAATTTTTAAAACTCGGCGCTTCAGGCGTGCAGATGGCCACAAGGTTTGTTTGCACAGACGAATGCGATGTGCATATAAATTTCAAAAAGGCTTACCTGGACGCGAAAGAGGGAGATTTAACAATTATAAAAAGCCCTGTTGGTTTGCCGGGCAGAGTTTTGAATTCGCCGTTTGTGGAAAAAATAAAGCAGGGATTAACAATGCCTTTCCAATGCAATTATACTTGCCTGCGGACATGTGATTCTGAAAAGGCCCCGTATTGCATTGCGAAAGTTTTAGCGAATGCCTCGCAAGGCAAACTTGAAGAATCATTTGTATTTGCGGGTTCTAATGCTTATAAATGCACAGAAATCATACCTGTAAAAGAGCTGGTCGATAAATTGAGCGAAGAATTGGCATTAGCTTCAAAATAAACGCCGTGATTAGGGCTGGAACAAGCCGGACAATTGTGTATAATATCTTTCTAATTATGGAAAGGTATTATGAAAATAATCGCGGATGAAAATATACCATTTGTAAAAGAATGCTTCAGCTCGGCAGGGGATGTTACAACAATTCATGGCCGAAAAATTTCCAAAGATATTTTATGCGACGCCGATGCTCTGCTTGTTCGCAGTATTACCAAAGTCAACAAAGAGCTGCTTGAAGGCACAAATATAAAATTTGTCGCGACGGCAACAATAGGCTTTGAACACATCGATACCGAGTACCTCAAAAGCAATAATATAACATTTTCTTCCGCGCCGGGTTCAAATGCAAATTCAGTGGCGGAATATGTTACATCGGCATTATTAAATCTAGCTGAAAAATATCATTTCGACCTTTCAAAGAAATCCATCGGCATTGTAGGCGTGGGCAATGTCGGCAGCAGGGTTGAGAAAAAAGCAAAAGCGATCGGGATGAAAGTCGTTTTGAATGACCCGCCTTTGAAAAGGCAAACAGGCGATGAGAAATATCGGCCGCTGAATGAAATTTTTGATTGTGATATTGTTACGCTGCATACGCCATTGACCAAAGAGGGACAGGATAAAACTTATCATTTGGCCGATGAGAATTTTTTTGCGGCGATGAAAGATGGTGCGATTTTCTTTAATACCTGCCGCGGTAGTGTCCACGATACCGCTGCGCTGAAAAATGCGATTGCAACAAAGAAATTAAGTGCGTGTGTGCTTGATGTCTGGGAGAAAGAACCGGATATTGATGTTGAGCTTTTGGATATGGTTGATTTTGGTACGCCGCACATCGCGGGCTATTCTTACGATGGTAAAGTTATCGGGATGATAATTATCTATGAAGCGTTTTGCAGATTTTTCGGGATTCAGGCAAAACACACAGCCAAAGATTTCCTGCCTTCACCGAAATTACCCGAAATTTCCATAAAAAATGAAAAAAATCCGTTACTTTTTGCAGTTAACAGTCTCTATAATATTAGTAACGATGATGCTAACCTGCGGCAGATGAAAAATGAGCCAGCGGACAAGCGTGGAGCGTATTTTGATTCTTTGCGCAAGAATTATCCTGTTCGCAGAGAGTTTCCGAATACAAAAATTTTGACGGGTGATAAAAATCTTAAAAATATACTTGAGGGTATAGGGTTCAGGGTATAGGGTAAGTTTTATTATGAAAGGTGAGATTATGAAAAAGAGTTTGATGATTTTGTGTGTGTTGGCAATGTGTTCGGTGGTTTGGGCAGAGGATAAAAAAGCGGAAGAAGTTAAAAAAGAAAAACCTGATTATCGAAGTGTAATAGTCGATGCATGGCTTGTGAGAGTTGATGCGGATGCTCTTGCCGAATCTGGCGTAAAACCACTATCTGAAAAAGAGAAAGAAAATGTTTCAGTGATGAATCTGTTGTGGTGTTTGAATGAGCCAAACAGCGGAGAAGTAATTACGTCTGCAAGAACTCAATCGTTTACGAATGAAAATTCTCAAAGTCGATTACAAAAAACTCAATATATCAAGCGGGATACCAGCCCCAATTCGTATCAATTTAGTCCATATTCATCTAAGGTAGAGTTTAAAACAGAAAATTATCTGCTGGATAATAAAAAGGTCAGAATTGAATATAGTTTCATAACAAGTTATATTTCAATATCTGATTCGAATTCTCCACCTGATGACATTGATATTTTCTTTGCGAATATTCTGACGATGCCTATTCAAAAATCAGTTATTGTAGGTCAATCACAAATTGAAAATGATATGTTCTTTCTTGTTATGAAGGCTGAAATTGTAGAATAAAAATTAGTGTCTATTCGTGTTCATTCGTGGTCAAAAAATTATATCTCTGTGGTCTCTGTGAACTCTGTGGCTAAAAAAAAATCTGAAATTTTAGTTTGGCCGGGCGGGAAATTAGATTTTTCCGCGGGCTGTCTTGTGATGGGTATTCTGAACGTTACGCCGGATTCGTTCAGCGACGGCGGAGATTTTCTGGATATTGAAAAAGCTGTGCAGCGCGGTATCGAAATGGAAAAGCAAGGTGCAGCGATAATCGATATTGGCGCAGAATCTACTCGTCCCGGCTCGAAAGCCGTCGCCAGCGATGAACAAATCAAACGCGCGATATCTGTAATTAATAAATTGGCGGCTAAAATAAAAATTCCAATAAGCATCGACAGCAAAGATTACGAAGTAACAAAAGCGGCAGTTGATGCGGGTGCATCGATAATAAATGATATTAGTTCGCTTGCTGATGAAAGAACCGCAAAACTTGCTGCGGAAAAAAAGCTGCCTGTGGTTTTAATGCATATTCAGAATGATCCTGAAACGATGCAGAAAGAGCCGCACTATGAAGATGTTGTGCGAGAGGTTTTAGATTATCTGCTTGCCAAGGCAAAGGCTGCAGAAAAAGCAGGCATTGAAAAAGAAAAAATATTTATCGACCCCGGCATTGGTTTTGGCAAAACTCTTGAACATAATATAATGCTTTTAAAGAATATCAGGGTTTTTGTTGAAAGTGGGTACAGGGTTTTACTTGGTACGAGCAGGAAGAAATTTATAGGTACGCTTACTGGCAAAGACAATCCGAAGGACAGAATTTTCGGAACTGCCGCGACGGTTGCGCTTGCCGCTGCCAGCGGAGTTTCGATTGTGCGTGTTCACGATGTTGCCGAAATGGTCGATGTTGTTAAAGTCGGCAATGTTTTCGCTCGCTGAAAGCACTGTTGATAAAATGCTTCAAGACGAGTCGCGAAAGTTACGTCTTCAGTTCCATCGAATGAAATATTCAAGATGGGCATATTGCCGCAGTCTTTGCTTATTTGCGGAATGATGCTCGAAACAATCGTTGACGGCATACACGTAAACGGCATAACGTTTATCACGCCCGCACAGCCCTGGTGATAATATTCAATAATCTTGCTGACGCTTAGCACCGCTTCGCCTTCAAAAGAAATATCGATGTACTTTTGGCCCAGACGCAAAACGGATTTAATGTCATGTTCGGCGATAGTACCGAATTTTTTCTCGAGCGGAGCCGCCAATGTTTTTTCGACGTAATGCTGAACGAAATCCTGTACAATGTTCACGAGATAATACCAATGCTGGCCGGCTCTTTTTGCGCCAAGTGTTCTCATATAATTGGTATAATAAACCCATTCTGCCAGCGGAGCAAGTGAGCAGGCAGCGCCGAGTTCTTCCAGTCTATCTATGATATAGTTATTTGCGAATTGATGTGTACGTACATAAATTTCACCGACAATAGCGATGCGAGGTTTTGAAATGGCTGGGTTTGTAAGCTGTGAAAATTTTTGCGCGTATTCAGCCATTATTTTTTTCTTGCTCGCAATCGACCCATTTGCTTCGGTATTCTTTAACCAGACATTGAGCCACTGGTCATAAAGTTTTTGAATTTCAGGTTTATGATTGCTGTGCGATTTTGCTTTAAGTTTTACTTTGCCCATCAAGTCGATGCCGACCATCGATGTCCAGGCATCGAGCATAAGTTTCCAGCTTTTTTCACCTATTGATCCAGCGATTTCATTATAAAATTTTGTATCCTGATTGGGTGCGAAAATAGGAACGTCCTGCAGGCCAGCGTATTTCAAAACAAGTTTCTGCATACAATTATAAACGCCGAACCTACACGGCCCTGAAGCGGACGGCATTAAAAAAGCGGATTTTGCCGGGTCGAAATCTTTTCGCTGCGTTGTCATCAGCATATCGCCGATGGTGATCGTGCAAGGCAGACATTCTTTGCCGGTTGAAAATTTTCTGCCGAGGATAAGGCCTTGTTCGTCCGCGCTTTTCATAACCTCGGCTTCTTTGCCTAGCGATTTGAATGTCGATGCCATACCGTAAGAGCAATCGCCCATATATGGAATATAAAGTTTTCGATGATGTGTGCTTTTTTCCGCAACGGTATTAATATTTGCTTTTGCAAGCGAAGGTTGATAATGATTCAAACTTTCAAAAAACGCTTCCAGTCTTGTTACCAAGCCGGCATCGGCGGAATGCTCATCGAGTTCGAGGAACAAGCTCGGTTTTTCAGCGGAGATGCTTCTGAAAAACGATTCAAGGAAAGAATCCGGTCCGCAACTGAAATTTGAAAGATATACTGCAAACAGGCGTTTGTCATTTTTAATAAGCTCTGCGCCGCGTAAAATTTTCTGTCCCAGGCCCCAGTAAATACTGCTGTGAAAATCAATGTCTTCGATTGGCGCATCGGCAAGAGGCAGCATATCAAGCGGTAAAACATCGATGCCCATAGCGGAAAGTTTATCGGCTAATTGTAAATTTATTTGCGGATCGCAACTATTGTACGGTCTGCCGATGAGGACAAAGAGTCTGCCGTTGTCGCCGATGGATGATAAAATCTCTTTGCCTTTTTGAATTAGGCTGTTTTCAAAATTTTGCTGCGCAGCCATTGCATTATCAAGTGCATTTTCAACAAGCGATGATTTTACTTTTAATTGCGCCGCGATAGTTTTGAAACTTTTTAATAATTCTTTTCTGCCGTTGCCTAATCTTATGACGGGCGTTAATAATTTTGTTTTTCCGAGTTTGCCCGCGAAAGCGGCTCTGGCCTGATACGGCAGCGATTGCACGTATGGACATAATTTAGTAGCTTTGTTTGTGTCGAAAGTATTTTCGAGACTGACAATGCTGGGCAGAAAAATATAATTAACCCGCTCCTCGAGAAGCTGTACAATATGGCCGAATGCGACTTTGATCGGGAAGCATTGCTCGGCGGTTACGGCATCAACGCCTTTTTTTGCGGTGAGTCTGTTTGTAGACGGCGTTACATACGGTTCAAAGCCGAGATTTTTGAAAAAGATGCTCATCAGCGGCAGATACTGCCAATTAACGAGCGACATCGGTATTCCAATTTTTTCTTTTCTTTTGGGATGTGCGGCATCATCAAGTTTTGCGAACTGACGCATCATTTGATTTCGATATTCGAAAGCGGCTGCGGTTTTCTTTTGTTTTTTTGTGCGAGAAATATTGTACCTGTCGCAGCGTGAGCCATAGTAGAGCGGTTCGCAATCCGGCAGAGTAACTTTTTTGATTTCGCAATTATTCGAGCAATGTTCGCAAACAAAAGATTCGACATCGTATTTAATATTTACAAGATTTTCAAATCCGCGGAATTTGCATTTGCCCTGTGTTTTCGCTTTTGCGATCACGGCTGCTCCAAGTGCGCCTGTTACTTCGTGATGATCTGGCACACGAATTGGTTTGCCCACAATTTTTTCAAACGCCGCCCAAACGGCTTTATTAAAAGCTGTGCCGCCTTGGAAACAGATGTTATCGCCGAGCTTTCTTCTGCCGACGACACGGTTGAGATAATTTGTTACGATCGAATATGCCAAACCTGCGACGAGGTCTTTTGTTTCTGCGCCTTGCTGCTGGTAATCGAGCAAGTCCGATTCCATAAATACAGTGCATCGTTCGCCGAGTTTGATAGGTGCTTTGCTTTGAAACGCAAGGGATGCAAATTCGTCTTTAATGTTTATGCCGAGTTTTTCCGCCTGCTCTTCGAGGAATGAGCCTGTGCCCGCAGCGCAGGCGTGGTTCATTTCAAAATCAATGACAACGCCGTCTTTGAGCGAAATGAATTTGCTGTCCTGTCCGCCTATCTCGAAAATGGTATCTACTTCAGGACAGACAACCGCAGCGCCGGCGGCTTGTGCGGTGATTTCATTGATGACAATATCAGCTCCTAAAAAATCACCCGTTAAATATCTGCCGGAACCTGTTGTAGCGGCGCCTCTGATATTAACTTTATTTCCGATTTCCGAGGCGGACATCTGCAAACCTTTTTTAACGGCTTCAAGCGGTCTGCCCGCGGTCATCAAATATGCTTTGGATAAAACGTTTTTATTTTTATCGATTACAACCACGTTCGTGCT
>MHYA01000020.1:0-2610 GCA_001825675.1 Planctomycetes bacterium GWF2_42_9
GCAAGGTCATCATTGATAATCATCTGACGGGTCAGTGCGAACATGATACCGTGAGTATCAGCCTTCTGGCCGTATTTTTGCTCATCGATTTTACCGTGCTTGAGTTCGCCATCAGCGCCAACCTGCTCGAATTTAAAACTTCCGGTCATCCGGTACCTGCTGTGTTCCTTGAAGTCGTTAACGCTTGCAATCTTGCAGATTTTACGCCAGGCATCCTCGATATAGCTATAACCTTCCAGGAGCATCTTATTGGCTACATTGGAAAGAATACCCGGCAGTGAGGCGGTACTAAATGCTGCCGAAAGCCATGCCGATGCATCACGCCTGAATCTTGGAAGCTGCATTGCACAAATCTGTTCACAGTATTCCTGAATACCAATACCGCGAAGTTTATCTGCTGCATCAAGTGTCTGATTATCATAGAATTTTTCCAATCGCGATCCTGCAATACCTGAAGCCATCAATGCCACCGCTTCATAAACCTTTGGTGTTGCAGTGATTTTTTGTGAAGTGATAATATTTACATTGGGTCTGGATGCGCGCAAAACTTCCAGTTCACATTTAGGCTGATCCCAACCTTCTGCAATTGCCTTGGTCTCGATATCATCGTACTTGCCAGAGCAGATCTTTTTAATTGCTGCAATACGCGAAGTCTCTGCAGCAGCTGCTGCGCGAATATCTGCGGTAGTGCTTTCTGCGGTTACATTTGTTTGTTCTTCTTTTTGTGTAGTTTCTTTATTCTCGTTTTCCATAATTTGCTCCTGAAAATTTGCGGCAATTGTTGCCGAAGTATTGTTATCTGCTCCGAGGGTTACGAAACTTATCTCACCCAGTGTAGATTTACGTGCGATATTTAATGGTCCGGTAAATTCCTTCCCGTTTACATTTACAATTTGCCCTGCTTTTATATATTCAACCTGCTCGGCCCTTGCGCCAATAGATGCCTGCCAGTTAAAACCTTTATCTGCTAGGGCAATAACCCGCGTTACGCGAGGTGAGTCGCCAAGGACCACACCTGCGGCTACGAGATTGTTCTCCAGAATATCCACATGGTCGGTCTGGCCAAGCAAATCATCGATATCCTGGTTATGGCTTATAAATATCGGCCGCGATGAACTGCCTTTATTTAAACCTTGCAAATCAATAACCACAGGATATTTCCAACCCTCAAGCATCATCGGACCACCTGTATATGCAGTCATTGAAAAACGCCTGTTTTTGGGTTTTTCGTTTTCGCCAAATACCTGCGCTGCTTCGATTGAAAAATTTGCTGTGATATTTAATTTATTCTGACTCATCGTCTTTCTCCATAATTGAAGTAGTTATTTTTTCTGGTGATATGCCCAGTTTATCCATTAGCTTTTTTTCTCTTGCCCGCTGGTAGAGTTCAACCTCCCAGTCTTTACCCTGTTTGGCATATTCATCAGCCAACGTTGTGGTGTGATTAGAAAGCCTCATTTCCTGCGCTTTTGCTTCTTTGGCAGGATCGACATGCTCTGTACCATCCCAAAACCACTGGTGTGGGAAACGGCGGATTGTTCGCCAGTTTAATGGAAGGTAATCCGAAATAAGAATTGCTTCATCAAGCCATGCCTGCAAAATGCGGTCGAGTACAACCATTGCCATATCAGCCTGATCTACTCGGATACTCTTGTAATATGTTTGATGGTCAAGGCGGCCCGATGCATAGTTGTAACCCGATGAATTACAAGCTGCGATATTAAACGGCATATTCAGACAGCGTGCGATTTCATTTAGAATTTGGTTTTTGAATTCACCGTAAGTTGTTGTTGGCTGATGGGCTTCGATTTGTCCCAACTTCCAACCATCAGGAAGAGTTGTCGCCATTCTCTTTTCAAGCTGAACTACATCCATCGGCTCTAAATTAGCAGCCTCACCATTTGCGGGTGAATCTGTATATAAAACCGCTGCAAAATCAGCTGCAGTTTCAGCAGCGGCAATCACAGCCAACGTATATCTTCTAAGCTGGGCAAATAAAGGAAGCGCTGGTGTTATCTCAGGAATACCGCGGCTTTGACCAGGTCTTTCAGCCCTAAACCAATGAACCATAGAGCCTGCATCGACAGTGTTATAGTCCTGCTCAAAAACAAGAGACATTGAGCCGGGATGATTTTTAAGAACAAAATAGTTTGCAGGATTGCCGAATTCATCAAACTCAATACCATCAACTTGCGATTGCTGATTAAAATATTTCGACCATGGTGTAGTTACCTGATCGGCTTCCACTAATCTAAGGTCAAGTTTAACTGGCGAATTTAAATTACGATTTATTGACAGGATTCCAAATGCCTCACCATCAGAAGCTCTTGCCATTCGCATAGTACGGAGTTTCTGAGCAAGGCGGATTTGAGATGCCCAGTTCATAAATTCAGTTTCAATAATGCCATTGCCATTGTCATCGGTGAGCATTTGAAGTCTTGGGCCTGTACCAACCACATCATTTGCCAGGGTTGTTACTATCCCTTTGGCGTAACTGTTATTTGCGACTTCATAGCGGGCTCTATTGCGTAGAGTCTTTCGAACATCGGCACTTGCAGCGCCATCGGCAGAAAGACCATCTGCATTTGACCAGTGCCGCTGGTTGTCAGT
>MHYA01000020.1:2618-10315 GCA_001825675.1 Planctomycetes bacterium GWF2_42_9
GGCCCGCAGGATACGTCCTGCCGACTGGATTACTTTACGCTCTTTATTTTTACCGAAAAACCACATACTTAAACCGTTCCTGATGGAGATAATTTTGCAAACTTAATGCCAAGACCTTTTCGCTGACTTGCAGTTTTACTCGCAAGGTATTTATCTGCTGCAATCTGATCTGCCAGAGAATGCTGTTCAACGGTAATTCCGTCACTGGTCACTTTTGCTGGTTGATTTGCATTTTCCAAAATATTTAATTCATCTGTCATAATTGCGGGAGAAGGATTCGAACCTTCATCTTCCAGGACATGAACCTGGCAAGCTACCATTGCTCTATCCCGCCTTAAGCAACCAAATACACGAGCGCAAAAAAATAAGCCGCACCGGGTGTTCGGCCCCGAACGGCTTTTATATTTTTTCTGGATTACCTGCGAGGATCAGTCGCAGTTACCCGCGTTATTTAGTTGTCGACTTGATTATGACATGTGAATTTTGGTATTCAATAGTGATTTTGAAAGAAATGAAGATTGTTACATATGTAGATATTGTTTCACATTTGACATCTATCGCCATTGATTTTCATAAGACCATTGTTTTGTAAATGTATCCTGTGCAGCAATCGCCAATAATGGCGGCATGAGGAATGCTCGGATATTATGCACAACATTTAAAAAATTTGTTGGCACTTCCGGAGAGCGGCTTCTTTGAAGAAATCCATTCCAGTGAGTTATTTTATCTGGTGTGGTGGCAAATTCATCTGTTAGCGCAAATGGCATTTCATTGGGAATTGCTGTTTTACGGCGGACAAATGTTGCATTAATAGCCTTGGTCAGGACAACACCGTCAAAATTAAACTGCCTCGATAGTACATATATATCTGCAAAATCTTTCATGCGGCTATTTATAATGCCCAAAGCAACCATTGCTTGCAGTTTTTCGGCAATAACAGTCTCGCGTGGGTATGCTCTGATTTGCGGCGCAGGTAAATCAATAAGAGTAGGATAAGTAATCTCCTGCGCATCTGGTGTAACAGAATCACCAAAACCAATATCAATTTGAAGATTAATACGGGCTTTGCCAAATTTCGCTGATAAATCTATACGCTTGCCTTGGTATTCCTGATCTTCACGAATATCTGAAACACTAATACTTCGCGGATCAAATATCAATCCATCAGGTTCAACTTCAGCTAAACATATTTGCTGAAATTGCACAGCAATTTGTTCATTAGAAATTTCTCCATAGCCAAGAAGGTCTAAATCTTTGGTAGGTCGATATGTTCGTCCTGTCCAGACGAGAAAAAGCGTTGCTCCTTTAAGTACAAAGTTATTCGATTGCCCCGATTTTGCAAGTCGATAAAGCAGTCTTTCTATGGCGTATCTACTCAAAACATAATTAAAGTTTTCCTTCAATGTCCTATTGGCATTCAGCAAACGTCGATGAATAGAAGCGGCAATATTACTTGGTTGGCGATTCATACCACCGCCTCAAGATATGGCCTCATCACATTAGCAACTCGGCAGATTTTTGCATAATGCCATAGATCATCCATGGTACATTTTCTTTTATGGCGACAATCTCTCAGTGCCTCAATTGCAACATCCAGACCTATTTTATTACGATATTTAAAACAATCAGCCACAGTTTTTGCAGCACTGAATACTCTAATTTCGGCCCCATGTGCCACCTTTATTTCAACCCCGCTATTTAATGCATTCTCTGAGAATCGAAAAATACGAATAGAAACAGTTTCAACCTTAGGTATACGAGCTTTTTCACTAATAGCAAACCATACCTCTGAAGGCAGTTGAGTTGTAAGGTTATGGTAGCTAAGTGCGGATAATAGACAAATTACACCTTTGGGCACAATTTTGCATACCTCCGCCAACGATATATTCTCATCCATCAGATTACCAGGAACAGAGTATAATCCCCGTCCTCTTCGTTCAAGCATTTTACGCTTGCAAGCAATCTTTAAATATTGACGAGGAATCCCTTCTTTTACAACATCGCGTGTTCGCAAAAGCCCTTTTTGACGGGCTAATACAATGAGTCTATCTATATATGTTTTTGGCATATTTACATTTTACTAAACGTAGGGGGTTATTGTCAAGTCCCGACATTTAGTAAAACTCCCTAAACAATTGCTATCTGATCCCTCGAATAGAACCTTGAAAAAACGCTTATTTTTCAGGAAAAACACTTATAAATTGACCATTTTCAAGAAAAACACTTGTAAAAACTGGAAATTTACATTAAAGCCCTTTTGTTACTATTTTTGGACTATGGCAAAGTTAATGAAACGCATTCGGATACCTGGAAAGAACACTTGCCACTTATGGCAGTAATTGGCAATATTTATTACCACTTTAAAGAAGCAATATAAGTATCTTCACTGTCCTAATCTCTTTTCCCAAGTCGTAAATCGCCTGCCGCATTTTATACATTCTCTTCTGCGCACAAGTTTTCCTTCCGATGCGGGACGAGTATAAACTACACGAAACTGCCTGCATCCGCATTTCTGACATTCAAATCCTTTTTGTTTCGATATCATTCCTTTGTCCTTTTCTGAATATCTGATAATTTGATTTTTTCCCTTTTCGTAAATGTCTTTACATTGTGCCCGCTTAAACTGCATCCACACATCGATGCCGCTACAGAGCAGCCTACCATACAATCAAGCCAGTGGTTGTCGAGGCCGCCAACTTTTGGTGACCATTGATAAACAACTCTGCCGTGACCTTCCGTTCGTACCCAAGATTCAGAACCTGCTACATGCTGAGCAAACAGTTCATGCTGATGATTGCTTTTACCAAAGATTGTCATACTGCCGTGATCGCCGGCTGCTACAAAGAACCGCTCATGCACAAATGTCTTCCAATAATTTGTATCAATAGCGACATGTGTAAATTCACCTGTTTTATTTATGTTTGGGATATACCAATGATGACCATGCCGCTCGCCAGGTTTGCGTTTATATGTTGACATTGGTTTATTTGCGGCTTTGATGCCAACACCTTTTGATGCCATGATTGTGCCGCCAAGTTTGTGACGGATATTCTCAACAATGCCAGGCAGATAGCCACTGTCAATCAGGCAACGGTCAATTTTCATAACACCAGTTCCACGATTCCAGTCTCTATTTAATAAATCGCTGCACAGTTTTTCCAGACCTGCCTGAATCGCACCTTCTTTTTCCATGCCGCGGTAAATATCCTGCAAACCAATTTGTGCTTTGCGAAGTGTAAATGATGCACGCCTTTGATCCGGGTACGTACCGTAATCAACAACAAAACCTGTAAAATCATCTGACCATGCGCATACCACATAGAACAATAATTTATCATGCACATCGATAAACATCGTAAGATATTGACATGATAATGGCACTTCGGCTCGTTTCCTGCCGTTCGTTTTTTCCATGACTTGCTCCATGGTTAAAACCTGCTCGTCAGATTGTTCTGCAATCGGGTCATTTTGATATTCGGCGTAGAAGGCTGCCTCATCGCGAAGCATTAAATTCATGGCATGCTGAATTGCTGAAACTTCATCTTCGTTATGACGCTGGGGCCAGGCAACATTGCTGCCTAAATCCAATGCGGCCCTATTTTGAATATAAAACTCTGTTGCTTCTTTTCCACCATTGCCGGATCTGAGGCTATCCGCCCGGATCTCTTCATATTTATCCCAAAGCCTCATATCTGTTGGGAACGCATAAACCATCTTAGTACATTGGCCTTGCCATTCAGGATTTTTATCCACGTCAAGAATCTGATCTGCTAAATCATTGCAGTAAATTTTTGTGCAGGTTAATAAACCGGATATTTTCTTACCCGGCCCTGCCATACCAAGGACATCACCATTTAATGTGCTCAGCCGCTGATTAGTTTGATCCACAGATTTTGCAGATTCTCTTGTTTGCGGATCATCAATAAGAACCAGATCAGGCCGGATGATTTTGCCATCCATGGTCGTGTGAATCTGGCCTCTGATATTTGAATCCAGACTATCCACAGTAATAACAGAACCGCAGGCACAACTTCCAGCAATTGTCGGAATTACAATTTTATGCGTTCCCCACACCGGATATGTAAGCCTGCCTTCATATCTTTGGCCCCGCTGTTTATGGGCAGAATTTTCAAGCTGCTGAATTGGATAAATGATTTCAGGGAAATCTGCCAGAAGCAGACTATTGCCCAACATTGCAGCCTGAACACTTTGAAAAAGATTAAGCGATTGCCTGGTGGCTGAACCGATAAGACAAACATATTTTCTTGCGCCAATTAAAATTGCCCATATCGCAGCCGATCTTGTCAGAGCGGATTTACCACTGCCTCTGGGCATCGCAAATGCAAACAATCCGCCGTGGAGAACCGATTGTTCAATTTTTGATATTACCTTAAGATGATCATCAGACCAGATTAAATAAAATACATCTGCAAAGTAAGTCTCACAAAAGAACCTGAAATCTTTGCATGCTTGTTCCCTGCGCTCTTGATTTTCAATCGCTGGAATTTCGCCTATATCCTGAGCTTCTTTGCGTGCAGCATTTTTAGCGATTAGATCTTTTAATCTCGATTCTTCGACAGACTGCTTCGTCTGTTTTGGTTTTTCATATTCCTTTGCAAGCCATGAAACATATCTGACCAGATTAATATGCTTGCCATCGCCGATACGGTATGCAGCAGAGTTCATTTGCCAACGAAGCTGATTTTGGGATAGCACATTCCCCAAGGGCGTTGCGTTCATCAATCGAAGCAACTGTATCTGCGATAAATTATTTACATCAATTGCCATTATTGATCCTTCGGTTGAGCCAAGCAGCGTAATGAATCAGGTTGATTGTTCCATCCGCCGCGACCGGTGCACCCTGTGCGATATGTTTCTGGACAATCTCAACTTGCAATCCGAGCATTTTAGCCGCTGTTTCAGGCGCAAGTGCTGCCGGGTTTATCTGTTTTGTGTCATTTTGTGTGGTCATAAAAGTTCCATGTAATTACTTAAAAATAATGTTCTTAATGAGTTGCTATTACATATTTATTTAGATAACACATGCATGTCCTTAAACGATAATTTTTGAAAGGGAAAAAATGGAAAACGCAGAACACAAAGCAGCAAGATTCGACATCGCAAACCTGCTTGGCTGGTTTGAATGCGAATTAGCAAAAGAGTCAAACACGGGCTCGCCAATCGATGCCCGACGCGAATTGATCCGGGCACTGGCAGCATTTAGCGGCATATCAGAAAACCAAATCAAAGAATCGCTCGAAGCCATCAATGAAAGGGAAACCAAATGAAGATTGAAATTACAAAAGGCAAATACAAAGGAATCAAAGGCAGAGTTGTCGGAGTTTATACGGATGGGCGTTATGACATAAATGTCATCAAACCCAAAGCTACACAACCCAAACAGATGGTTATTAAAATTAACAATTGCAAGGAGATCTAAACAATGAAGGTCAAAACAATCATGCTCGAAGGCGAAACGGGATACATAGCAATCATCAGTAGAGAACCAAAAAATATACTTTGCGAAATCAAGGATCAAAACAGTAAATTCCTCGCACTTCATCATGTCTCGACAAATGACAGAGATGACCAAATAAGCATGGCTCAATGCATTCAATATCAGCTTGATGGATGCAAAGGAACCAACTCGATGATACATGATTACTTGAGATTCATAACAATTTTCGCAGATTAAGGAGTTTTGAAAATGAACGAAGCAGATATCCAAGAAATTATCACAGAGACAATCAGTGACCAGGATGAAATCATAAGAGTCCGGACATTCGAAGAAGCTGGAGTTCTTACAACAAATAACGGACTTGTTGTCCGAACCAGCGATGGAAGCGAATTTCAAATTACAATAGTTCAAAGCAGATAATAAATAATTTTTTTTGAAAGGAAAATCATAATGAAGAACGAAGAAATCCAAATTAGTAAAATCTACGCTATAAAAATCGGAAAAAACATTATCGGTGTCCGTATCATGAGCCAAAGCGCCGATGGCAGCTGGGTTGGGTCCAACATCAAAACTAACAAACAGATGATTATTAAATCTGCCGACCGATTCCGGGGCCTGTTTCATAAGGATAAACCGGAAACCAAAACGCCGACCGTCACAATCGCCGACCAACCAAAAACAAAAAAAACTGGCGGCTTGTCCGCAGCCTTTATGGTCCTGTCCGATGCCGGCCAGCCGCTGGATTGCCAGGAGATCGTCAAACAAATGTTGGACAAAGGTATCTGGAAAACCGGTGGAAAAACCCCTGCTTTCACACTTCATGCTGCAATCTCGCGCGAGATCAAGGTAAAAGGTCCCGAATCCAGATTCGTCAAAACAGAGAGAGGTAAATTTACGGTTATTAAATAACGCAACCATTACTTTACCTCCTCAACCCTGGCCCCTGCCGGGGTTTTCTCGTTAGCCAGTTTAGCTTTTTTGCCGGTAAACTGTTCCCAACGATTTTTTATAACATCGCAATATGCGGGATCGATTTCCAAACCATAACACTTCCGCCCTGTTTGTTCACATGCAATCAGCGTACTGCCGCTGCCAAGGAATCCATCAAAAACAATCGCTCCTGGTATGGAACTATTGGTTATACCTTTTATGCACAGTTCCACTGGCTTCATAGTTGGATGAAGTTTTGAATTGAGCGGACGGTTTATTTCCCATACTTCTGTTTGGGTTCGATCATCGCCAAAGCTGCTTTTTCCAAACCAGCCGTAGTAACAAGGTTCATACATGCGCTGATAATTTGCAGGTGTTAAAACAAGCTGCTGCTTTTTCCAAATGATTGTCGCAGACCAGTGGCAGCCCATCTCAACAAGCCAAAGTCTCATTCGCATTCCTTCCGGACCAGAAGCGCCCCACATGTAAATATCACCGGTGTTGAATTCCTGAAATATTTCATACAACTTGTGACAGAAAATGCTCCACTCATCAGTTGACATGGAATCATTTTCAATTTGTCTTATTTTATGTTTAGGGTTTTTTGATATTCCGTAGTTGACGTTGTAAGGTGGATCTGTGAAAATCAGACCAGCCTTGTCGCCATTCATCAGTTTAATTACATCGTCACGATTGGTGCTATCACCACACAATAATCGATGCTCACCTAAAAGCCAAAGATCGCCGGGTTTTGTAATTGCTTCGGCCGGTGGTTCGGGAACATCATCCGGATCTGTGAGTCCATCCTTTATACCGGGATCGAGTATTTTAGCAAGTTGGTCGCTATCGAAGCCAAGTAATTCGAGATTAAAATCCATTGCCTGCAAATCTTTTAATTCGATCGGAAGCAATTCATAGTTCCATTCCGCTATTGTTGCCGTTTGATTGTCGGCCAGGCGGTAAGCCTTGACTTGTGCCTCAGTAAGATCTTCAGCCACATGGACTGGAATATTTTTTAATCCAAGTTTTTCAGCTGCTTTAAATCTTGTGTGGCCGACAATGATTATACCTTCTCTATCGACAACTATCGGTTGCCGAAAGCCAAATTCTTTTAAACTTTTCACAACCGCGTTGACTGCTTTATCATTTAGTCTTGGATTTTGCTCATACGGTCGAACAGAACCAATGCTGCGTAATTCAATTTTCATAAAAATATTCCTTAAAAACCTTTCCTAAAAACTTTTCAAAATAAAACCTTGCCATACCTGCCGCGCCGCAACAAACCATGCCCGGCCGTGCCTGGCCCCAC
>MHYA01000021.1 GCA_001825675.1 Planctomycetes bacterium GWF2_42_9
ACCAAGAAAGGTGCTAAAACCGAATCGCCTCGAACCATGCGAGTGCAATATAAAATAGGTTTCGGCTCTTATATTTCAGAATGGATATGTTTTGAGCACAGCGGTTTTGCACGCCAAAAAGCAGAAAGCTGGTGGAAGCAGAGATCTGATAGTCCTGTGCCGGATGATTCTGAAATGGCAGTCTTTTTTGCCACAAATGGAAGGCTCAAAGAACCTATAAAAATAACGGTAAAAAGTATTTCTGGTCAGAAATTTGACCAGATAACCGGTTATCAATTTGAAGATCCAGAAGTTTCGGATTGGCAATTCAATAAGCCTGATTTTGATGGTCCTGATTACGTTCAGGCAGACGATAGTATCCCATTTTAATTTAAGGAAGGAAAATTATGAGTGAAAAAGAATTTATGAGTACTGATTTTAAATCAGATGAACGAATACTGACATGTCCAGTCTGTGACTGTTACAATGTTCATCCAGTTGGATTAGAGTGCATATCGCCAGGCAATGAAAAAGGTCATGTCCTAATTAATAACAGAGGCATCCATCTGGACCCTGAAGTGCCACCTTGCGGAAAAGGTGTGAAGATCATTTTACATTTCACTTGTGGATGCAGCCATGCTTTTGATTATGAATTTCATTTCAGTGAAGACAAGACTTTGGTTGATTGCCAAACATCTTTATTGCCCAGTAGTTCTGTATTGCAGCCTAAAACTATATGGAGGAAGTAGTGAACACCTCTATTGCCAAAAAATATTTGCAATCTGGTCTATCTGTTCTGCCGGCAAATGTGCAAATGAAATTTGCAGCATTGTCACAATGGAAGCAGTATCAGCAGCGATTGCCTTACGATTCTGAACTGAATTCATGGTTCAGCAATGGCAATAGTGGCATATGTATCGTTACCGGCAAAGTCAGCGGCAATCTGGAAATGATGGATTTTGATTTAGAGGCCCAAGCATACAAAAAATGGTACCATCTTGTGCAAAGCCAGTCCCCGGGTCTGACTGAAAAGCTGGTCATTGAAAGATCGCAGTCGGGGGGATTGCATGTAATTTATCGCTGCCAAACAGAGGTTTGCGGTAATATGAAATTGGCCCAGCAAAAGGTCATATTGCCCACAGAAGATGAGGCAGAGGTTTGCGGTAAAAACTATAAACCCCGGAAGGATAAAGATGGCAATTGGTTTATTCTTCTTACCCTCATAGAAACTCGCGGAGAAGGTGGACTGTTTCTATGTGCGCCATCACCAGGCTATGAATTGCTTCAGGGAGAGTTTACTGCAATACCTGTTTTAACCGCTGATGAGCGTGATATTTTACTTGAGGCGGCATGGTCTCTAAGTGAATTTATACCGGAACCGGTGCCCGAACCAATAGCGGCAAGTTCAAACAATACACTGCGCCCCGGCGATGATTACAACAGTCGCGGCGATGTCAAGCAACTGCTGCAATACCACGGCTGGACATGTGTCAAGGCAGGTGAAAATGAGTATTGGCGAAGGCCCGGTAAAACCGCCGGCTGGTCAGCTACTTTAAAAAATCGCGTTTTCTATGTCTGGTCCACCAATGCCAATCCGTTTGAAAGCGAAAAGCCTTATTCACCTTTTGGCGTCTATACCTGTTTAGAACATAACGGAGATTTCGGTAAAGCGGCTCGAGCACTGGCTGGGCAAGGCTATGGACAAAGACAACCAGACAACAGCGATGTGGATTTATCGGGGATTAGCGAAAAAGACTCAGCCAGTAAATCCGAAGAATGGCAGGATGATGCGGTATCACTTAAAGATTTAATAACCGATTTTTCCGGATTAAATCCACCAATCATTCATGGCTTATTGCGTGAAGGTGAGACGATGAATATCATCGCTGCACCCAAAGTAGGCAAATCATGGTTAGTCAATTCTCTGTCCATTGCGATTGCCACAGGTCTCGACTGGCTTGGATTTAAGGTCGAGCAGGGACCCGTTCTGGTTATTGATAATGAACTGCATTTAAATACCCTTACCTATCGGTATATGGAACTTGCCAAAGCAATGAAGCTGAACCCTAAATTATTCAGCCAGCAGGTGAAAATTAAATCTCTTCGCGGCCAACTGAAAGATTTAATGGCTCTTAGCCAATACTTTGGGCGGCTTAAACCCAATACCTATAAGGTAATTATTCTCGACGCCTTTTACCGTACACTGCCTGACAAGACAGACGAAAACGACAATGGTGCAATTGCGCGATTGTACAATACCTTGGATTGTCTTGCGATGTATTTGAATTGTGCATTTGTCCTTATTCACCATACCAGTAAGGGCAATCAATCGCAAAAATCCATTACCGATGTCGGTGCTGGCGCAGGCAGCCAATCTCGAGCCGTCGATACTCACGTCATTCTGCGCCCGCATGAAGATGCTGATAAGATTGTGATGGACGCGGCTGTGCGGTCGTGGGCTCCGCTTGAGTCGTTGGTTTTACGGAAACAGCATCCGCTATTTGAAGTGGATACAACCGCTGATCCAACAGCACTGCTTGGCGCAGAAAAGAAACGTGAACCTAAAAAAGAAGTGCTACTCAATGAATTTGTTGACACCTGCATTGGCAGTCAAGACCCGTGTTTGATGAGCGATATTGCGCGGCTGGCTAGCCAGCATTATGACCTCTCTGAACGCAAGACCAGGGCGATGGTGGACTCGGCCATTGAGGAAAATCTTGCTGTCAAAATCCACACTGGTAACAGGGTTCAGTACACGAAATTTCGTGAAGGTTTCAGCGGTGAAAAAGGTCAATGGGTTGCCGCATTACTAGCGCGAAATCCTGACGCGGACATCGCAAATATTGCTCATTTAACCGGTGTGTCAGAGCGTTATGTTCGCAGAATAAAATGCGGAACTGGCGCGGAACTGGCCGGAACTGAGTTCCGTGACAGTTCCACCTTAACTCCTTATGAGGACATAAGTTAAGTATATGGCGCAGACGTGGAACCAGACGCGTCGGAATCGGCGTCTGAGTTCCGCAAAATGAAAAACCCTAAGCTCTTTGAAAACAATGAATTATGAAAATTATTTTTGGAACTACAGGCGGAACTGGCGCAGTACCCCCCTAAAGGGGGGAATGATGTGTGTCTGAAACACACACATTTCCCCCGAAAGTTTAGGGTTCCGCGAGCACAAAAACATACCGGCGCAGTGTGCCGGAAAAATAAATAATTTTTTTACGGAAAGGACACAAAACAATGACTACTGAAAAAAACCATTTTTATGCTCACTACTGTCTGGATTGTCAGATGATGTATTTCGGCAGAGAGCTGAATGTAGTCAAGCCTTGTGTTCGATGTGGCAGCAAAAATGTCCTCAATGGCCCGCTTATGAATTCAAAAGAAAAATCGGCAAACGTTGCCGAAAATAATAACCAACTTTTTTTAGGAGTAAGAAAAATGAAGAACGTAAAAACAATTACAAAATGGGATGTAGCGATTGTAATAATTCTTATCGCCACAACTTTGGTTCTCTGGCTTGGTGGATGTCAGAACGTAAACATCAGACCCGACGACCTCCAAGCGTTAGCTGACCAGACCCAGCAGTTAAGTAGCCAGGTGGATATGTTTCAGCAGCAGACGACGGCTACGTTGGAAACGCTTAAACAGAGCGGAGCGATTGATGGCAACACAATCGCAAAAGTTGAAAAGCTTCAAAGTACTATCAATGCAGTTCAGGATAAGACGCAGGTTATTGCCAGCGCAATCAAAACGGCGCAGTACACAAATCCTGATGATGGTTTGACAACTGTGCTGCAAGGAGCAAGAGCTGCTAACGCAGCGAGCGCACCGTTTAATCCTTATGCACCGCTGATTGAAATTGGTCTTGGCTTAGCTGCTGCAACAGCCACAGCTCTTGCAAAAAGAAATGCACAGAAAGCAACAGAAGCCCAGGCAAAGTACGATGCACATAAGAAGGGCGTTGAACTGACTATGAAGCAGGTGTCGCAATCAACAGTGCCCGAAGTCAAAGCTGTAGAAACACAGTTGTATGAAAACATTGGTGAAGCGAGAAAAACAACTATAGTTCAGTAATGTAGAATTCATAAGAGTCTGTCTGGAAGAATAACTATCAGGCAGACTCTTATGGGAGTTGAATAAGATGTTTACCATAAAAACAGTTGAAGTTGCGGCAATAATTCAAGGAAATTATATGCAGCTTATTGATCGAAGAGGTCACAACCTTCGAAAAATTAAATGTGAGCTATTAGGAATGCCTGATGATTTAACTGTTGAAAGAATGAAGTGGTGTCAAGTTATGGAGAGCCAAATGCATAGATTGAATTGTTTTTCATTCAGCTCAAAATCTAACCCCTGGTTTAAACGTGCTAATTCAATGTCTCAAGCTTTACGTCTACGCCGTAAAGATAGATGCTCCAAAGGAGGACGTAAACAACTTGATGAATGGAATACGAAAACTTGGAAGGAAGCTGTATCAAGGGTAGTTGAACAAGCTTATAACGAATCTCGAAAGTACCTACAATCGCCCTGGATGAAATGGGCCGTTCAAATTTCTAAAAATCAGCAGAAAAGGATTGAATCAAGATATGGCAAAATCAATAACAGGATCGCAAATTCTTAAGATTCTTGAAGATCAAAAATATAGATGTGCTCTAAGTGGCCGGCTATTAACACCGCAAACCGCTTCGGTGGATCATATTATTCCATTATCAAAAAACGGAACACATGACATTTCTAACATATGGGTCGTTGATCATAAAATGAATTTGGCAAAAGGAACAATGTCGGTAGATGAATTTATTTCAGTGTGCAGAGATGTTGTGAAATTCCAAGAAAGCAAAATTTCACAGGACAACAATGAAAACAAACAATGCAATGAATGAAAAAGGTACTTGGAAAAAGTAAAAGTTCCGCATTGGCTGCGGGAACAGTCGCCTTATAAAAGACATTCGGTTGGAGTTGAACATATTTTTTAAAGGAAATATTTAGCTATGAAAATTGAATTAAAAAACATCAGTGATATTCGTCCATATGATAACAATCCGCGGGATAACAGCGGGGCAATCGATGCTGTGGCGGCTAGTTTAAAGGAATTTGGATTCAGGCAGCCCATTGTGGTTGATAAAGATGGCGTTATTATCGTCGGCCATACCCGTTACAAGGCGGCACAGAAACTCGGATTTGAAAAGATCCCTGTCCATGTGGCCCAGGATTTAACCGAGGCACAGATAAAAGCGTATCGAATCGCCGACAATCAAACTGCAACTATCGCGGAATGGAACTATGAACTGCTTCCTATCGAATTAAAAGATTTGCAGACAATGGATTTCAATCTTGAATTGCTGGGTTTTGATAGTGACCAGCTTGCCCGGATACTTGATCCCGGCATACAAGATGGACTCACCGATCCCGACGATGTTCCGGAGCCGCCGGCGGAACCAATATCCAAGCCTGGTGATCTTTGGCTTTTAGGTGAGCATCGACTTTTGTGTGGTGACAGCACCAATCGTGACGATGTTGTCTGTTTAATGAATGGCGACAAGGCCGGTCTGATTTTCACAGATCCCCCGTATAATGTCAATTATGGAATTTCAAAAAACCCGCGACATAAAATACGATCCATCGAAAATGATTCCATGTCCACTGATGAATGGAGCATTTTCTGTCACAAGATGTATGAAATATTTAAGGAATTCAACACTGGCGATATTTACATGTGGGGAGCCTCCGGCCCGGAAGGAATGAGAATGCGGCTGTGGCTTGTGGAGATGGGATGCCACTGGTCTGCGACAATTATTTGGAAAAAGCAGCAGCTTGTTTTAACGCCGGCAAATTATCAGCGTATGTATGAACCATGTTACTATGGCTGGTTCGGAAAGAGCAGCTTTGGTGACGATCGAACCCAAACAGAAGTTTGGGAAATAAACCGGCCGCTCAATTCAAAACTTCACCCAACTATGAAGCCAGTTGATTTATGTATTAAAGGCATAACAAATAGCTCGGTACCGGGCGTGATTGTTTTTGATGGCTTCCTTGGTTCGGGCAGTACGCTGATTGCCTGTGAGCAGACGGGACGCAAATGCTATGGTTTGGAAATTGATCCCGTGTATTGTGACGTTATAAAAAACAGATGGGAGCAGTTCACAGGTAAGAAAGCAAAACTGGCAAACGAGAAAGCCCCAGTCGATGCCGGGGCTGAGGTGATAAAGTAATGGTTGCGCTACTTAGCAGCTTTGAATTTACCTCTCTCGGTTTTGGTGAACCTGGATTCGGCCCCTTTCTCTTTGATCTCGCGGATGATCGCAGAGTAGATCGTAGCGGCAGGGGTCTTGCCCTCGGTTTTCCAGAAGCCCTGGTCAATCATGCGTTTGACGATCTCCTGACAATCAAGCGGTTCTTTTGCGTCAGCCAGGACCATAAAGGCTGCCAGAAGTCCGCCAAGTTTTTTTACCTTTGTCGGATTTACATCTTTGCTCAGCTCGGTGGCAGCGGCTTTGGTTTTTTCTTTTTTGACTTGATAGATGCCGAGAAGCCTGCCTGGGGATTTGATGATGACCTCCTTGTTGGTGTTGACGTTAACTCCTGTCCAACTGCCATCTTCATTTTGGCTCATGATACGAACACCTGCTGTATTCTTGGCAACCTTCATTGCGTAAACTTTGCTGATTTTAATTTCTTCTTTTTTCATAATAATGTTCCTTTTAAAAAAATCATTGTTTTATTTGCTTTTAACGATTGTAATTTGAAATTCACTTCCATCGATTGTTCGGACTACAAGTCCGTTATTTTGTGTAAGCATTCCTGCTTCTTCAAAGGTTTGAGTCGATCTGATTTCATCTTGCTCGGTAAGCAGGTCTGCGATAATTTCTTCCATGGTTTGTTTGTTCATTGTCAAATCTCCTTAGTCTGCGAAAAGTGTGATGAGTCTGAAATATTCATGTTTCATGCTATTGGTGCCCCGGCAGCCATCGAGTTGAAACTGAATACATTCGGCCAGGCTGAACTGATCGTCCCGATCATCGGGGGATACAAGATGGATGTTGACGGAAGTTCCGTTTTTATCTGCGATATGGCAGACGATACTTTTATCTTCTCTGCTGATTGTTGCTATGTATCCTGTTTCGCCTTCGAGTGTGATTGTTTTAACCTTCATTGTTTATATCTCCCTGCAATTGTTAATTTTGATGACCATTTGTGTGGGTATTTTTGGTTGGCTGGGCTGTGTGGGTTGTGTGGGTTTGGATTTGATGACGTTGATGTCGTATCGGCCATCGGTATAAACTCCAACAACTCGGCCGCGGATTCCTTTGAATTTGCCTTTTGTGATTTCGATCTTCATTTGGTTTCTCCTTCGTTTTGGGTTTTGTGTGGGTTGTGGGTTTCTTCGA
>MHYA01000022.1:0-7115 GCA_001825675.1 Planctomycetes bacterium GWF2_42_9
CATCACCTCTGGCAAAGCAGTTTCGTATCGTACCGCGATTCGAACCCGTAAAACCGCCAACATTGTCTGAGTATGGAGAACCCGTAACATTGCCAGTGGCAAAACATTCGGACACAATTGTGATTTTTCCGGAAGTGCTGTTGATATAGCCGGCAAACCCACCGACTTCAGTTGAACCAGAAGCAGAAGTTCCATTGGAACTTACTTGCGCAGATGCCCAGCAGCGAAACACAGTAACTTTTGACGAAGAAATCGCACCAGCAAATCCGCCGACGCGATTTTTACCTAAAATAGTTCCACCCTGAACGCTGCAATCACTAATCTTCACCGGTCTTGACCAAGGCGTGCCAATAAGACCGCCGGCCTCCTGGCCGCCGCTTGTGATCGCCGGGTTAATTATGTGGCAATTTGAAATTGTATTGGCATCGCAAAAACCCGCAAGTCCGCCAATTCGGCCTGAAGATGAAGTCGTTGTGAAAACAGGATTGATTACCGTCACATTTTTTATTACCGCATCGGAAGAATCCACTAATCCGAAAACACCGATGCCCGGCTTATTGCTGGTTATAGTTAAGTTTGAAATTGCGAACCCCTGTCCGTCAAAATACCCTGTGAAAGGCACACCGCTGGTAAGCGAAGTTGTGGCATAATAACCAATCGGAACAAAAGTCGTTACGCCAACCATATTTATGTCATTGACTAGAACAAAATAGCTATCGAAATCTGCCGATGTAACGCCAATCTCACACAAATCCATTGCGTTTGCGATTCGATATGGGTCGCCAATTGTTCCGCCGCCGCCGGAATATGTACCGCCAAAAACGATTGAAAATGTGGTAATTAAAAGAAATGCTGAAAAACTCTTCATAACGCCTCCTGTCTAAAAAATCAAAAAAACATGCGAATTATTATAGTGTGCAATAAGAAAAAGCCAATGAAAAACTTTTTTGATTTATGTTAAGCTCTGCTTTATGTATCGCACTGCGTTGTCAAAAATGGTTCTGCCATCGGCACGGGATTTATCTTCAAGTCTTGTACAGTGCGGATGCTGTGTATTTAACACGAATCTTTCAGAATGCCGTAAATTATAAACTTTCTTTTAATGTTCAATGAAATTAGAAGAAGATATAGAGAAGAACACAATAAAATCTTATCTAATATAAAAATGTGGCTGCTTCAACCCACTCTCACATCTGCATCCAGTGATTTCTGCTGATCAAGTTCAGCAGATACTTTTCGTTATCGCGGCAGTCTTTACGCAGCAGAGTTGCGGCGAATTCATGAGGGATTGCTTATTACCCTGTCGTCTTCGATGGCTAAGGTACACTCGTTAGCCAATTTGCTGCCATTATAGCAAAGTCTCGCATGTCAACGGAATAATCGCCATTAATGTCGCCATCAATAGGTTCTTTATTTATAAAATAGCTGAAAATACGTTTTTTAATTCCCACAGAATCTATGCCAATCGCCTCGACAAATTGCTCTCCCAACGTCATCATTTCAGGAGTAATCACATAGGTAAAATTGCCATTCGGCAAGCAAAACGCGGTGCCTGTAAAATGTCCGTTAACAAAAATTTCCACATCTCCAACAAATCCCTCACCACTGATTTTATAACTTGCAAGCATATAGGGATTTAATGGGTCTCCAGGATTAGGTGGAGCAAAATACATTACCCCAATATGATCTTCTGATGTGCAACCTACTTCATTAATAACTTGGAACCATTGTGTTTCATCAATTGCAGAATTAGCGCCGATTGTTAACATCGATGTTACCATCGCTCTGCAAGGAACGTTAAATATTCCTCCAGGAAAACTCATGAACTGTGTCGATGGTATTTCCACATCTATCGAACTATAAGAAGGTTCGGCAACCGCCTTAATATCGCCAGCATAATCTCTAAATTTATAATGGGTCGAAATCTTCACCGGTGCAAAGAATACAGGAAAGCCGCTGGGCATAACCATCGCATCATTATATAACAATTCCCCGCCGACACTTGTAACTGGTATTTCGATAATAACATCAGCAATTTCATCAAAATTTGCATCGAATTTTATAGTGTATAACACAGAATAATCGTAGTCTGCGTGTATTAGCCCTTGAACAAGTATCCCCACAACAACATTACTGTCAGGAACGCCTGGTAATTCAGACAAAACTTCCGTCCAGCGAATATCGTGCATTTTGGGGTGGACAGGTTCAAAAATGATTATCGGGGTATCGTTACCATCGTCAAGAACTATGCCCCAGCCAACGTTTTTTGTCCTGTAGCCTCCATACGTTACCTGTGCTGGGCCGCCGGGTGGAATTGGTTTAGGATTGGCCGGCAAAGGTTCTATCGATTTTTTACCCCATTTTTTTGCTTGCTTTCTGATTTCTTTTATCTGTTCAGGATTTAACTCTTCACCATCATAAGTGTCATCTTGCCACATTAAATTACTTGTTTGATTGGAGTCGTTGGCATCTTTATAATCGTAGTTCAAAGTAAGTGTATGGCAAAATTCGTGCGCAAGAGTTTTCCCCATATCCTCACCATCATTTGTATCTTTAATCAAAGCAACTGGTCTTCTATGCTTTGCTATGCCCAGAGGATTATCAATTGTAGAAACAACATTTCCTATAGTAATTTTCATTCCTTTACCTGTTCCAACCTCTTTTTCTCCATCATCTATGGCCTGGTTTTCCTCCGAACCAGTGAAGGTGGAATTGCCGTTGCCGACTTTATAATTATTATTAATGTCTTTGATGTAAAAATGGATTTTTGCCTTACGTAGAATCCGGTTGGCTTCAGCAATCATTTCTTTAATTTGAGCATCATTAGCGTCACATCCGCTTGCGATATTTACTATAACAGGGATATGATACCAACTGGAGTCATCTTGAGCATAGAGAGTATTGTCTTGAAGAAAAAAGTTGATTAGCATGCAAATCAAGAACAGAAATTTTGGTTTACTCATCTTACTGCTCCTTTCACATTAACTAGTGCGAATATGCAGATATAATAACTGCAATTTGCCGATTTGTCAATGTTTTTCGATAATCAATATACCTATCTCTTCTTCTTTGGGCAACTTGGTCTATGGACTTTTTAATGATTTAACAGAAATAAAAAAGCTTTGTAAGTTAGGCGTGTATGATATATAATAACGTTTGTTCCAGTACTATCCTGTCGCTTATTTGGCAACTGACGGGAATTTATGTTACGTCAATAGGAATAGGAGGGTGGTTTATGTATAAGTTAGTAGTTTTGTACGGAATTTTGATAACATTCATTTGTTTCACTGCCACATCCAATGCATCAATTTTAACAGTTTACACAGACGAGACTCTATGGAAAAATGCTTTGTGTGGTAATTTCATGACAGAAGATTTTGCTGATAGTCAACTGAACTCAGGAGTGAGTTTTGTTTCTTCCGAATCAGGACATATCAACCCAGCTGGTGAGTACTACCAGGATGTTTTGATGTCTGGAAGCCAAAACGAACCAATGACCACGTGGTTCTTTGATCCTCAAATAAAGGCATTCGGAGGATATTGGACATTAGGCGGGCCGGGTGGATCGGGAAATAGCTTGCTGGTCTATTTAGCTGATTCTTCCCTCTATGTGGGATCAATTTCAAATAGCTATGGCGGTGAATTTTGGGGCTTTATTTCTGATACCAGGCTTACATCGATAAAATTAATAGGCGGAAATGGTGATAATCAGCAAAACTATCAGTTGGACAATATGGTTTACTCTCAAATTCCTGAACCCGCTATCATAAGTTTATTAGCGATTGCTGGTTTGGTGAAGATTAGGTGTCGTTGCAACTAAATTACCGAGTTTCTTCGCTTTAGCTGGCAAGGACATCAGAAATCGTAGGAATTCACGGGACTCAAAAGAAAGAGATTACAGAGATTTCTTTATTCAACTTTTTGTTTATTTTCACGCGTTCTGACAACTTTCATAATTTCATTCAGCCGCCATTCTATAGATGAGAGCATCCATAGTTTAAAATGATTTACCTTCATCTGGCAATTAATCATATAAATTATTTTAATAGAAAGCGCGATAACGGCCGCTTCTATCATAAGTGATCTGATTTTTTCACCACCTATAATTGAAATAATCACAGAGACTACAAGTACCATAATAAATAAAATATTTATAAGTTTGGTATTGAACGTCGGTATCCCGCCGATTTTGCCCACAATCGCCCGTACGCGCTCTTTTTCCTGCTGAAAATTTTCAAGTTCGTTACGAAGGTCGTTCATTTCAGTTTCAATATTGAATTGCTTTTCCATCATTTCACTTCTCCAAATATTCAGTAGTCTTTCGCGTGATTAACTGACCATAAAATCTATTTGGCGTCAAGCGAGTTTTAGAATATCTTTTTTTTAATGACATTTTGTAAATATTTACTATAACGACCTCGATAATTTTAACATATTTCATTTTGCAAAGATCAATAACCATTTCGATCGCGAAGTGAAATCAACTTAAAAAAACATTGATCCCCTTTTAACATATTCTTCTTGCACGAAAATGGGATTCGTGATAATTTTCACGAATCTAACCTTTTTTTGGAGTCAAAGATGAAACACGGACCTGCCACGGATTGGAGCAAGGATAAAGCCTCCTCTTTCAAAACACGCATCGGAGTATGGATGTTTATTCTATATGCGATTATTTATGCGGGGTTTGTCATAATTAACACTTTTAATCCCAAAATTATGGGTTCCGATATTGGCGGTACAAACTTAGCCATTATATATGGTTTCGGGTTAATCATTTTTGCTCTTATGCTTGCGTTTGTCTATAACGCCATTTGCACAGCTGCAGAAGAAGAACTCAACGGCCCAGATGCCGATCTCGAACAATCGGAGGAAATGTAACATGTACGAAACATCATCATGGGCTATTGCAATTTTCGTTGCGTTTGTCTCATTTGTACTTTGGATTTCATATCATTTCGCCCGCAAAACAAAGACTGCTAAAGGTTATTTTGCGGCTGGCGGCAATATTCATTGGTCGGTGAACGGCATTGCCTTTGCCGGCGATTATCTTTCCGCTGCTTCATTTTTAGGTATTTGCGGAATGATTGCGACTGTTGGTTATGATGGTTTTCTTTATTCGATTGGCTATCTGGCCGGCTGGATAGTAGCTTTGTTTGTTGTTGCAGAGCCGATGAAAAGGCTTGGCAAATTCACATTCACAGATGCGATCGACGCTAAATTCAACTCTAAAGGCGTCCAGCTTACAGCAGCTATCAGCACATTGGTTGTCTCAACTTTTTATCTCATACCGCAGATGGTCGGAGCAGGTACATTGGTTACGCCATTGCTTGGTTTGCCCCATTGGATGGGTGTAGTGATGGTTGGAACGATTGTTATCATTATCGTTGCTACCGCCGGTATGGCATCGACAACCTATGTGCAATTTCTAAAAGGTGGATTGCTGATTATTTTTTCCATCACAATTGTTATCGTAACACTTTATAACGGTCTAACCACGCATCCCAAAAGCAGCCGTGACACTGTATACCACCAACTTGCGACTCTGCCTGTCAAGTTAAACGCAGAAGGTCAGCCTCAGCCGCAGGATTGGCATTATAAACTTCTTTCGACAGCATCACCCGCAAAAGGTTTTGTCTTTGCGAAATTGGACAAGGATAACACTCAAAGCTGGTGGCATCTTACAAAAGACCAAAATGGCGAAGATGTTCTTACTGAAACATACTGGGTAACTGTGCTTGCAAATCCCGTCACTGATAAGAAAGGTCTTAAGGTAAGCACGTTGTATAATGGTATTCCGATTACGGAAAGTAAACCTATACAGGAAGGTCATATTGAAAAATTAAAATACAATGGCAAAGAAGTCGATAGCGTTTCGAATTTAAGCATTGCAGAATTTCTCCAGTCGATCAAAGAAAGTACAATTGTTCGATTCTTGAAGAAAACATTTCCGGACGGCGATGATAAAGTTACGGTATATTATCAAACTCCAACATCAGGTAAAGATATTTTAACACCTGGCATTTTGTTCAAGGTTGATTCTGCAAAGGGCGCAACGCTTATGAACAAGCTCAATTTTGTTTCACTTATGATGGCCCTGTTTTTCGGAACAGCTGCCTTGCCGCATATTCTAATTCGCTACTATACCGTTCCTACCCCCGCTGCTGCAAGAAAGAGCACGATTGTGGCTATTGCTGCGATTGGCCTTTTCTATGTTCTGACGTTGTTTATGGGGCTTGGCGCTATGGTCAATGGCGTTGTGGATTTGACGGATAATAATATGTCCGCTCCGCTTCTTGCCAAAAGTTTTGGTATCACGCTGTTTGCAATTATCTCGGCGATAGCATTTGCGACTGTGCTTGGTACTGTCAGCGGTCTTATTGTCGCAGCTTCGGGTGCAGTTGCGCATGACCTTATGGATCGTTTCTTTGATATGAAACTTACTGACAAAAAAAAGGTGCAGGCCGGAAAAATTGCCGCCGTATCAGTCGGCTGCATTGCGATGCTTTTGGGAGTTGCCTTCAAAGGTATGAATGTTTCCTATCTTGTCGGCTGGGCGTTTGCAGTTGCTGCATCGGCGAATCTGCCGGCGATTATTATGCTGCTGTTCTGGAAAGGTACGACCAAGCAGGGAGTTGCTTCATCTATAATTGTCGGAATTTTATCTTCGGTTGGCTTGATATTACTTTCTCCCGATATGTTTGAGCGTTATGGCATGCTGCGGACAGCAGCCCCTATCTCGCTTGACAATCCAGGCATCGTTTCAATCCCGCTAAGCTTTATAGTGCTGGTCGTTGTTTCGCTTTTGAGCTCAAGTCAGAAGAATAAACAATATCTAAGACCGAGTGCCGTACCTGAAAAGCTGGCAGTTTAATTTTAAAAAAGCAGTAAAAGCCTAAAGCAATTCACCTACTGAATCATTCAAATGTCTAACTAAGCAGAACTTGCGGGACACAGCAAGCCAGAGATGGCGTTCCAATGGCGAAACGAAGCAAATATCTGAAAGTGCGAGCAAACTGATAAAAACGACTCTTTATCCCACTCTCACCACCGCCTCCATCGCTTTCTGCTGATCCATTTCGGCATATACTTCCGTAATAACCGCTGACCTATGG
>MHYA01000022.1:7152-11882 GCA_001825675.1 Planctomycetes bacterium GWF2_42_9
ATACGAATCCAGCAGTTTCAATACTAGGCTAAGTTTTGCTTTTAAAACGAAAATATTTGAAACATTACCCAATTTTAGGTATCATTAAATAACTTGGTCTTCGTTCTGAATAATTGGAATAATCAAGTTAAGGAGGGTCTATGTATGTGCAAATTACTTTCAGGGGTAGCATTAGCGATCATTTTTCACATGGCCTTAGTCAGCCACGCAGCCGTAACAATCTATACTGACAAAGTTGAATGGCAAAACGCACTCACTGGTGTAGTTGTAACAGAAGATTTTTTCGACGAACAATTGAACACAGGATTAAGTTTTGTCTCTACAGAATCAGGCCATATTAACCCTGCTCAGGAGTGTTACCAAGATGTTTTGGCATCTACCAGTCAGAATGAACCAGCAACAACATGGAATTTTGCATCCGAGGTTGTCGCATATGGGGGAACTTGGACATTAGGCGGACCAGGAGGTTCTGGGAACTATTTGCGGGTTTATATCGATGACTTGCCCCTTGATGTAGGATTCATTTCAAACAGTTATGATGGCGAATTTTGGGGTTTTATCTCTGACGTACCTTTCACTTCGGTAAGGCTAATAGGAGGATTAGGCTCTAATCAGCAGAACTATTTTTTGGATGACATGGTTTATTCTCAATATGATCAGTTTATTTGCGATATAGATATCAATTTCGATGGGATAGTAGATTTTTTAGATTTTACCTACATGGCGAAAAACTGGCAAATCTCAAGCACGTCAATTGATGGAGACTTTACAGGTGATGGCCAGATTGACATTTATGACCTTGAAAAATTTTCAATTTTCTGGCTTGGGATATGTTTCGAGAATTGATAAAGCAACAGTTGCTATCCTACTCTCACCACCACCTCCATCGCTTTCTGCTCGCTAATTTAGCGTGAATATTCGTAATTACTGGTATCTATCGTGAATTCGAGCAATAGCCATAATCGACTTTTGGCTGCTTTTTTTCAACTCACTTCCTGATCATGTCGACAACTGTTGTTGAGGCAAGCTTATTATATTGCTTTAAAATAAACATTGCTTTTTTCTTTCAGCCGATTAATGTAATGAAATTATGCACGAATGTTTTGTGCGAATCTCTAATAATGGACAAAGAAAAATTATTGCAATGTAAACTGGGAATAGAATGGAAATGAATTATAAATATAAACACGCTTTATGCCTTTATCCTTATTTTTCAGGCGATAAAGGAACCGGAGTCGATTTCTTCCCACCGACGGGATTGGAATACATTGCGACAGCGTTAAAAGGTCATGTGGGCAAAATCAGCTTAATTGACCTTCGTCACAGAAGGTCGCTGGAATCACCTAAAAAGATGTTTGAGTTTATCTCCAAAAACGTTGATCTTGTATGCATCAGTGTGGGCTGGCGGTCGCAATACGAAAAAGCTTGCAATTATATAAAATCATTGCCACCTGACCGGACGATAGTTGTCGGCGGACGTGAGGCAACCGATCAGGTGGAAGATCTTTTCGAACGATGCGCAAACGTCGATGTTGTTGTCAGAGGCGAAGGAGAACAGACAATCCAGGAATTGGCAGATGGAATGCCATTAGAAAAGATTTTGGGTTTATCCTACAGGTGCAATGGTTCGATTATTCACAATCCAAACAGACCATTGCAGCCGATAGATAATATTGAACCGCCGGACAGGAGCTTACGGCAAAACAGCTATTTTCCGAAGGTTCATGGAATAAAGCTACTTCCCAAAGAATTTGATACTATACTTGGTTCGCGAGGATGCCCCTACAAATGCAAGTTTTGTACATTCAGCTTAAATCCATTAGGTCAGAAGCGGGATTACGTTGCGCGAACGCCGGAATCGGTTGTAGATGAAATAGAAGCAAGCAAAGGTCAAATGATTATTTTTGCAGACGATAATTTCTTTGTAAATGCAGCACGCGCTGAACGTATATGCGATCTTATCATCGAACGAGGAATCAAAAAACTCTATTTCGCCAATGCACGGATAGAAGTGTCTAAACACCCGGAACTTCTCGAAAAAGCTTATCGCGCAGGATTTCGTGTATTGCTTATGGGTATTGAATCGGCAAGCGACAGGACTCTTGAGCAGCTTAATAAGGGATTCAATACAAAACAGATCAGAGAAGCTTTTGCGGTATTCAGGAAGTTTCCTTTCTTTTATCATGCTTATTTTATTTACGGCAATGTCGGTGAGACGGAACAGGAAATGCTGGCAATTCCAAAATTCGCGAGGGATCTTGGCGTTCACATGATCAATCTTAGCAGCCTTAGGGTTGACAAATTTACTCCATTGCGAAAACTGATCGAAGAAACGCCGGGTTATCGGATCAGTGCAAAGGGAAGCGTTTATTCAAAGCAGTATGATAGAAGAAGATTAAAGAAGATCCGCAAACAAATCCGCAATGACTTTTTCTTTAATCGCGAGCAATTTTTCAGGATATTCAATACGGTACATGACAGCGGATTGCTTACGTATTGGGAAATGTGTAAAGTTGGTATTGCATCACTACTGCTTTTGTTCAGCTATATCTTTGGGAGCATCGCTAAACATTTCAGAGGCTCATACAGCAAGGTCTCAAATTGAGGCTATTACTTCTTGTCTGTTTGGTCGTGGCATTTTTATCCGATCTTAATTACCACCTCCATCGCTTTCTGCTGATCCAACTCGGCGTATACCTCCGTAATAACCGCAGACCTATGACCCAGGATAATCCTGGCAGTATCAATCCCAAACTCTTTACGAAGGAATGTTGCGGCATTATGACGAAGCTGATGCGGATGCCAACGTGCGGGTGCTTCCACCTTTTAAATTCTTGTCCAGTCCTTCCTATGACGCTAAAGGCTCACTTAACATAGCCTATCTTTACCAGCAACTTTCTACGGGGACTCGATTGCAAGTAAGCCATTGCAGGGCCATTGCTGCAAAATCTTTAAAATCAACACGGCAGTCTTTATTAATATCGCTTGAAGGATAACTTGTGCAGTTGTACGACTCCGTATCATACATCCATAGTTCTGTTCCGTTCGTACCGTCATTCGCTGTAAAAAATAGAATACCATCTACATTCGTCAAATTTGAAGGTGAGGAACTACCAATGGGATTTATATCGGAAACCATTTTTGTGCCTGCTGGCGTACCGTCACTTTGCCATAATTCATTGCCATAGACGCCATCATTTGCAACAAAGAATAAAGTGCCGTTTATATCTTTTAAATTATAGCAGCTAGCCGAAGCGGACGGATTAATATCTTTTACCAATATTGTTCCTGACTCTGTGCCATCCGTTTTCCAAAGCTCATCGCCATTTACCGTGAAAAACAATGTGCCGTTTACATTGGTAAGGTATAAAGGTGAGGTAACAGTACTGCTGACTAAAACTGTTCCTGCTGTAGTACCGTTGCTTTTCCATAACCTGATTCCAGACGGCGAACTACTTGGTGCAGTGAAAAAAAGAAGATTATTTACGGCTGTTAAACGTGAAAGTGAGGAATCAGATCCCGATATTTCTTTGACCATCGTAGTACCGGTAGGAACGCCGTCACTTTTATAAAGTTCGTGTCCGTAAACGGAGTTTTCTTTAGCTTTGAAGAATAATAAACCATTTACATTTGTTAAATAATCGAGACTTGGCTCGGCTGTTAATATATAAAAAGTTTTAAGCTTGATGGTACCCTCTTCAGTTCCATTGCTTTTCCAAAGTTCACCATGATCAACTGATGACGCTGCAAAAAACAAAGTACCATTTACATTAACAAGATTATTCGGGTAAGAGCTTCCTGTTGCAGAAATGTTTTTAACCAATACAGTGCCGGCTTCGTCACCATTACTTTTCCATAATTCCACACCATTTGCGTTATCTGTAGCCGTGAAAAATAAATTACCATTAACGTTTACAAAATTTGAAGGAGATGAACTGGAAACAGGATTGATATTTTTTACCATGGTTGTGCCGCCAGTTGTACCATCCGTTTTCCACAATTCATAACCATTAACACCATCATCTGCCCTGAAGAAAACTGTGCCATTTACGTTTGTCATATAAGCAGGATAGGAATAGCCTGAAGGATTAATATCTTTGACTAGTACAGTACCATCTTCTGTACCATCGCTTTTCCAAAGTTCAAAGCCTGCAGCTGTTGTATATGCTTGAAAAAATAAAATACCATCAATATCCGTCAGATAAGTAGGAGATGAATCTCCAACACTATTGATATTCTTAACCATGATTGGATCTGCGGCTTTTACGGAAAATGAAAAAAATAAAGCACTCAAAATTGATAGTACCACAACCCTCTTCATTCAAAATCCTCCTAAAAAGTCTTTTTAAATATATTAACATCAACACGGCTAATCTAGACGTGAAAAGTCATTATACATTAAAATGCCAACAAAATCAACATACAATCTGCAACATCTTTCTAGAACACGACTTACAAACACAATATTTAACTTATTTATCGAGACATAATTATGATAGTATAGCCCGTTACCCCACTTTCACAACCGCCTCCATTGCTTTCTGCTGATCCAACTCTGCATATACCTCAGTAATCACCGCAGATCTATGGCCGAGGATTATCCGGGCAGTATCAATTCCAAACTCTTTACGCAGGAACGTAGCGGCATTATGGCGCAACTGGTGTGGATGCCAATGATATTGTTTGTACCAAGCCTTCAATTCAGCTTTTTCCTTTTTGGTCAGCCGTTT
>MHYA01000023.1:0-13835 GCA_001825675.1 Planctomycetes bacterium GWF2_42_9
AGTGCCGCACTTTTATTCCGTCTTTCCCCGCCGCACTTTTGCTCCGGCGTTTACATCTCGAAACAAAAAGGATTTGAATGTCAGAAATGTGGAAGTAGGCAATTCCACGTAGTCTATACACGTCCGGCATCGGAGGGAAAGCTGGTGCGCAGAAGGGAGTGTCGAAAATGCGGCAAAAGGTTTACAACATGGGAAAAGAGGCTAGGCCAATGAAGACGCCAAAATGGTGTCCGGGTTTTTAAAAAAGAGGAAAAGATGAGAGTTTTAAAGTATTCGGTAAACTCTTATTAAAAGTATTTAAAATTACTCTAAAAAAAGGAGTATTAGAGTGGAAGAGTGGAATATATGTTGTATTCTGAGAACAGTATTGATTTTTTTTCGTATTTTTGATATAATTGTAAAGCTGAAATGAAGAAGAAAATACAAATTTTGATTATGGCAATGATATTTGCGATATGTGGCTTTTCTCCTGTGTTTTGCTGCTCGGTCGATGAATGTCAGCACAAAAACTGTTCGTGTTTAGTAGCATGTCCAGCAAAAGTTTCTATATTTCAAAACCGAAAAAGTTCTAAAACTTTCGTTCAAAAGAAAATTACGTTCAATTTCCCAACGTATTCATTAGCAAATTATAGTTCTGCAAATTTAAATAGTTATCCTACACATAACTATGATTTTTCCTCTTTTCATACACATCTACAGACAATAATTATTCTGGCATGACATTCCTGCCTTGGCCTATTCGGGAAACCCCTGAGGGTAAAACAAGATTGTTTACCTTATAGACCATAATTTAGAATAAAATGTATTTAAATTGCAGGATGTTGTCTATGAAGATTTTTCACGTATTCGCATGCGTATTATTGTTGGTATTTTTTGCGGGCTGTCAGGAACAATCTAAAGTGAACATGCCGGAACCTCGGCCTTTAGCAAGTGATTATGAGGTGTTTGTTGCTCCCTCAAAACCTGTAACAGAACCGAATAATCAGTTTGTTTTTGATGAACCAAATGATAATTTGACTTTAAAGGATGTAGTTGCTTTGACGCTGCTGCATAATCCTGAACTGAGGTCATATTCATGGGAAATTCGCGCAGCAGAGGCAAGACGGTTACAGGCAGGTCTTTGGCCTAATCCGACTCTTGACATTGGAGTAGAAAATCTCCTGACCGGTTTTAGTGCGGCAGAATCAACCATTCAGCTTATTCAATTAATTGAACTTGGTGACAAGGCGAATAAGAGAAAAAAAGTGGCTTCTATAGACCAACAGCTTACCGGCTGGGATTATGAAACCAAACGACTTGAAGTTTTAACGAATGCCAGCAAGGCTTATTTCGAGCTTCTTGCTCTACAGGAAAAAAACAAACTGCTTACAGAACTTGTCAGTGTATCCGAACAGACTTATAAAAGTGTCGCGCGGCGCGTGGATGCAGGAAAAGATTCGCCTATTGAAAAGACCAAGGCTTCGATTGCATTATCAAGCGTAAGGCTTGACTATCAACAGGCATTATATGAACTTGAAAATGCCAGAAAAATGGTGGCTTTATTCTGGGGTAATGAAAAACCTAAATTTATACAGGCCGCAGGGCAACTGGATACGGTGGCAGATATTCCAGAAATTTCTATTTTAGAGCAAAAGATAATTCAAAGTCCGCAATTGGCTCGATGGGAAAACCAAATCGCCCGCGGCAGAGCAACCTTGGAATTGGAAAAGTCCAAAGCTCTTCCTGATATATCTGTAGGTGGCGGCGGTCAAAGATTCAATGACACTGGTGATAATGCTTTTCTGTTTGGCATTTCGATTCCTTTGCCAATTTTTGACCGGAACCAGGGCGGCAGGAAGGAAGCAGCCTTTAATATTTCCAAATATTATGAATTGCAAAGAGCCGCACGCATTGAAGTGATGAATCAATTTAATCAGATTTTCACAGAACTCTCAATTGCTCACAACAAGATAAAAGAACTCAAGGCATCCATTTTGCCGGGTGCAGAAGAAGTTTACAAAGCTTCTCAAACGGCTTATGTTGAGGGCAAAATAGATTATCTTAACGCTCTCGATTCTCAAAGAACTTATTTCCTATCGCAGACAGAATACGTCGAAACGCTTGTTGCCTACCATAAAGCAAAAACAGATATAGAAGGATTAATGGGTGAAAGCATAGATTCGATTAAAACAGTTAATAATCAGAAGGATAAAGAAAATGAAAAATAGTATCTTAACAACACTTAAAAAAATCCCGTCAAGATTAATCAAATACAAGATTATGTTATTAGTATCGGCTGGTTTTTTAATTTTTGGATTATCTTTAGGGAATAAATCAAATTCAGACAATCACCTGAATGAAAAAAATGCAGAGCATTCCGAAACCGATGGTCATGGACATTGTGAAAGTGAAGATGCTCATGAGCACGAAGGTGTTATCAAGCTTAAAGATTCAACGGTTAAGCAATTTGGAATTGAATTAGCGAAAGCTCAATCAGGGAATGTTGGTTTGCACACAGAATTGCCTGCGGAAATAGTTTTGAATGGGGACAAAACAGCACACGTAGTCCCTCGAATCCCAGGCGTTGTCAGGTCTGTAGTTAAAACTCTTGGAGATAAAGTCCAGGCTGGTAAAGTTCTTGCTGTTATTCACAGCCGAGAACTTGCAGATTATAAAGCAGGTTATCTTGCGGCAAGGGAAAAAATCGAACTTGCTGAAAAAATGTATGAGCGTGAAAAAACTCTCTGGGAACAGAAGATTACCGCGGAGCAGGAGTATTTGAATGCCAAGCGTGATGTAGCCGATGCGAGAATTGAATTGCGCTCTGCTGAACAAAAACTTCACGCATTAGAATTTTCTGAAGAATACTTAAAAAATCTGCCAAACTATTCTGAAGAATCATTCATTGTTTATGAGGTAACGGCTCCGATAGACGGCACAATCATTGAAAAACATATCACTATTGGCGAAGTGCTTAAAGAAGATACGGAGCCTTTTATAATTGCGAATTTAAATAATGTATGGGTGAATGTCAACATACACCAGAAAGAACTGCCAAGGATTAAACAAGGTCAAAAAGCTATTGTAAAAACTGAACATGCTCAAGGACAGGGAATTGTCAGTTATGTAAGCAGTGTGGTTGACAAAAATTCCAGAACAGCTCTCGCCCGTATCATACTTCCCAATGAAACTGGCCAGTGGCGGCCGGGAACTTTTGCGACAGCGAACATATTTTTAGAAAATACTGAATGTAACGTAGTTGTTCCGAAAGATTCCATCATAAGCATGGAAGGTAAATCTTTCATCTTTATTCCAGAGGATGAAGGTTACAAAGCAATAGAGGTTCAGATGGGCAGGATGAATGGTATGTATGCGGAAATTATATCAGGTTTGGAGCAAGGTCAAATGTATGTAGCCAGTGGAGCATTTACTCTTAAGAGTGAAATGACTAAATCCAGCGGCGACCCTTGCGGAGGACATTAAGATGATAGAAAAATTAATGAGCCTTGCTCTGAATAACAGGCTTTTGGTTGGACTTCTAATTATAGTTATTATTGGCTTGGGAGCCTTTGCATTTAAGACACTGCCCATAGATGCTTTTCCTGATGTGACAAACGTACAGGTCGAGATTGTCAGTAATGCCGAAGGGCTTTCGCCTTTGGAAATCGAAAGATTTGTAACATATCCAATTGAAATGTCGATGCGTGGTATTCCGGGATTGGAAACTATGCGTTCAACTACAAAATATGGTTTGTCAGTTGTTACGCTTGTGTTCAAGGATAATGTGGATATTTATTTTGCCCGACAGCTTGTTTTTGAACGGCTCGCAAGTGCAAAAGAAGACCTTCCTTCAGGCGTTGAATGTGAAATGGGGCCTATAGCAACGGCGATGGGTGAAATTTATCAATATACTCTTCAAGGCAATGAACCTTCGAACCCCGCCGAAAAAGTTAAATATTTTACAGAACTTAGAACTTTGCAGGATTGGGTAATAGCTCCGATTCTTAAAGGTCTGACAGGAGTAAATGAGATTAATTCTTTCGGCGGCTACATAAAACAATTTCAGATAGTATTGAATCCTGAAAAACTACTGACATATAAGCTGTCGGTTCAGGATGTATTTGATTCAATAGGAAATAATAATCAAAATGTTGGTGGAAACGTAATTGAAACCCAAAACGAGCAATATGTTATCCGCGGTATTGGTCTTATCGCAGATGAGAATGATATCGCAAATATTGTTCTTAAATCAAGTGACGGCGTACCAGTATATATAAGAGATGTAGCAGAAGTTAAATCGTCATACGCTCTCCGGCAGGGATTGGCTTTAAAAGACGGTAAAGGCGAAACTGTCGGCGGCGTGGTCATGATGCTCAAAGGCGAAAACAGCCGCCAAGTCGTTGATCGCGTAAAAGAGAAAGTGGAAGAAATAAACGCATCGACTATCTTGCCGAATGATATTAAAATACTGTCATTTTATGACAGGTCAGAGATTGTAAGACAGAGTATGAGTACTGTTACTAAAGCTATGGTCGAGGGCGTCGTTCTAGTTACAATTGTTATATTTCTTCTGCTGGGAACTGTTCACGGCGCTATTGTAGTGGCGGTCTCATTGCCTTTATCTGTTTTGATAACATTTATCGCAATGAAACTTATCGGCCTGGACGCCAATCTTATGTCTCTCGGCGGTTTGGTGATTTCTCTTGGAATGGTCGTTGATGCGACAATCATTCAGGTAGAAAATATCCAGCGTCATTTGGGAGCAATTGCAGGACCAAAACACAGACTGCCGACAATATTAAAAGCCGCCATTGAAGTTCGTAAACCGAGTATGTTCGGCGAATTGATTATTATTCTTACATTTGTTCCTATAATTATGCTTCAAGGTATGGAAGGCAAGATGTTTTCGCCGCTGGCGTTTACCGTTGTTCTTGCTTTATTCGCATCGCTTTTTATCTCTTTATTTATTGCGCCGGTTTTGTGTGAATTATTCATGCGGTCAAAAGAGGAAAAACATAGTAGAATTTTGGCATTCACCAAAAAGCTATATCTTCCAATTCTCGAATGGTCGCTCAAACGAAAATTCAAAGTATTTTGTATTTCGGCATCATTGGCCATTGTTGCGATGATTTGTTTTCCTTTTCTTGGAAGAGAATTTGTCCCGATTATGGATGAGGGCGCTTTTGATATGGATATTCTCCTTTCGCCAGGCACTTCGCTCCAGCGTTCTGCAATGATATCGGATATGGTACAAAAACGATTGATGAAATTTGAAGAACTTGAAACTGTTGTCGGCAAAACGGGACAAACCGGCCTTGCTATTGAAGCAAGAGGAGTTGAAAAGACTGGTTTTGTAGGTTCAATGAAGCCGCGTTCACAATGGAAAAACGCCAGAACAAGAGATGAATTGTTTACCAAGATGAGGCATGCTGTCGAGGATATTCCGGGCATGGCTTATGGGTTCAGTCAGCCGATTCAATGCAGGATAGATGAATTGGTTGCAGGCACCAGAGCACAAATCATTGTCAAATTATTTGGTGAAAATTCTGAAACCTTAAAACAGAAAGCTGGTGAAATTGCATCCGTTCTGTCAGGCACCCGAGGTACAACAGACCTTATAACAGAGGTTGTGGAAGGTCAGAGCTATATATCAATTAAAGTTGACAGAAACAAAATTGCACGATACGGAATCAATATAAGTGATGTCCTTAATGTTATTGAAATTGCTTTAGGAGGCAAACCAGCGTCGCAGATATATGACGAAAGTAAGAGATTTGACATTGTGCTGAATTTTCCTGAAAGTACGAGGAATTCCGCAGCGTCTCTAGGTGAAATTTTAATTGCTTCCAAACAGGGATATAGTCTGCCTTTAAGCCAATTAGCTGATATAAGTATCGAAGAAGGTCCAGTTCAGATTAGCCGCGATAATGCACAACGCCGCATGGCTATTGAACTCAATGTCAATGGTAGAGATATTGGCGGTTTTGTGGCAGAAGCGCAAAAGAAAATTAAAGAAAGCGTCACTTTGCCCGCAGGTTATTATATTGAATGGGGTGGACAATTTGAAAATCAGCGGCAGGCTTCAAAACGGCTTATGTTTATTACGCCGGTTATCTTAGCTATGATTATGATGCTCCTGTTTTTTACTTTTCAATCGATTCGCTTAACATTTCTTGTGATGTGCAATCTGCCGTTTGCGGTTGTTGGCGGTGTTTTTGCTTTGTTGATTTCAGGGAGGTATTTATCTGTTCCTGCATCTATCGGTTTTCTCGTTCTTCTCGGAATTGCTGTTCTCAATGGCATAGTGCTCGTGTCGTATATTTCTCAACTTCAGAAAAAAGGACATTCTATTGAGGATGCGATAAAGCAGGCATGTGTTTTGAGATTAAGGCCGATTTTAATGACAGCCTTAACTACCTTATTTGGCCTTGTTGGAATGCTTATCGCAACAGGTCCCGGCTCTGAAGTGCAAAAACCTTTAGCAATAGTCGTTGTTGGCGGGCTTATAACATCAACATTAGCTACGCTGCTAGTACTGCCGGTGATTTACAGTTGGTTTGAAAAAAAGAAAATTAAATTAGAATTTTAGGAGGTAACATGAAAAGAAAGATTTTAAATATAGTGGCATTAAGTATTTTGGCTGTAATTTTTTCTGGTTGTAACGCAAATAAAATTGAAGGCATAGCAATAGACACGCATGATTCGGAAAAACTTGATATACTCTGGGCTGACGTTTATCAACAGAATGGCGAAATTTGGGCTTACGGTGCATTGAAACAAAATGGCAATTATTCAGCGGTCATCAAAACACATGTGGATATTCAGGTTTTGTCAGAGAATGGTTCTATACAATATGAAACGTTTTCGAATGATTTGTATGTTCCTAAGCATAGAACGGGTAAAGGCCCGGGCTGTGTTCAGTTCAGAGTAAAACTTGCTGCGGATATCCCAACGGGGGCTAAAGTTAATATAAAAATTCACAATAATAAACATGAACAATCTTAACAATGGATCTTTAATTTTTTTAAATTATAAATCTGAACCTGTAGCTTGATGCATTAAAAGTTATTTGTTTTAGTCTTTTTTGTATGCTTTGTCCACATATGTAACAACTTTCTTTATTTTAGAAGTTACTATTGCATACCAGAATCTACATGTCATAATTAAACTTGACAACTAAATAACGCGGGTAGCTTGCGACTGATCCTCGCAGGTAATCCAGAAAAATATAAAAGCCGTTCGGGGCCGAACACCCGGTGCGGCTTATTTTTTTGCGCTCGCAAATTTAGTTGCCCAGGGCGGGATAGAGCAACGGTAGCTCGCCAGGTTCATGTCCTGGAACGTGAAGGTTCGAATCCTTCTCCCGCAATTATGGCAGATAATTTAGAAAAATCCATTTTAGATAACGCGTCCAGCCCTGCGAAAGTCAGCAGCGACGGAGTCTCAATCGAACAGCATCCGCTCTCTGACCAGATTGCTGCGGATAAATATCTGGCAAGCAAGACTGCGACACAGAGAAAAGGGCTTGGCATTAAATTTTCAAAGTTATCTCCTCCAGGAGCAGCATAGTTATGTGGTGGTTTGGTAAAAACAAAGAGCGTAAAGTCATCCAGCCGGCAGGACGTATCCTGCGGGCACGGTTTGACGCTGCCCAAACCACAGCTGACAACCAGAGGCACTGGGCCAATGCTGATTCTCTTTCCGCTGACGGTGCTGCAAGTGCCGATGTTCGCAAGACCCTTCGCAACCGCTCTCGCTATGAAATAGCAAATAATAGTTATGCTCGCGGAATAGTTTCTACACTTGCTAACGATGTTGTCGGTACAGGGCCAAGGCTTCAAATGCTAACTGATGATGATAATGGCAATGGCATTATCGAGACAGAATTTATGAACTGGGCCTCTCAAATCCGCCTTGCTCAAAAACTTCGCACAATGCGAATGGCAAGAGCTTCTGATGGTGAGGCATTTGGAATTCTGGCGATTAATCGTAATCTAAATTCGCCAGTAAAACTTGACCTTAGATTAATCGAAGCAGACCAGGTTACAATGCCATGGTCAAAATATTTTAATCAGCAATCGCAAGTTGATGGTATTGAGTTTGATGAATTCGGCAATCCTGCCAGTTATTTCGTTCTTAAAAACCATCCCGGCTCAATGTCTCTTGTTTTTGAGCAAGATTATAACGCTGTCGATGCCGGCTCAATGGTTCATTGGTTTAGGGCTGAAAGACCTGGACAAAGCCGCGGTATTCCGGAGATTACACCGGCACTGCCACTTTTTGCTCAGCTTAGAAGATATACACTGGCGGTAATTGCAGCCGCGGAAACTGCTGCTGATTTTGCGGCGGTATTATATACCGATTCACCTGCAAATGGTGAGGCTGCAAATTTAGAACCGATGGATGTAGTTCAGCTTGAAAAACGAATGGCAACAACGCTTCCTGATGGCTGGAAGCTGGGGCAGATAGAGGCACATCAACCAACGACAACTTACGGCGAATTCAAAAATCAAATTCTAAATGAAATCGCCCGCTGTTTGAATATGCCATTTAATATCGCAGCTTGTAATTCATCGGGCTACAACTATGCATCCGGCCGGCTCGACCATCAAACATATTACAAGAGTAGGTGGCAATTTCGTTATTACCGCTGAACCTATCGCAAACGGCTCGGTTGGTCTTGGCTATATTTCCGGAGTTATTCAGGTAAAAGTTTATGCGCCATACGCGGTATTATATGGCACGTTTGCAGATATTGCACATAACGATGTTACACAGCTTGCCGTTACCAATTCGCCATCTACGACAAAAATTATGTTCCGCCATAGTACGATAGGGCTTTGACGCGAAACTATTGCATAAAATGTAAATGCAATATTATGGCAAAGGTTCATAGTAAGGAGGAGGAGTGTCCGAATGGGAGGTGGTAATAGTTTGGTGGCAAGAGGTAGCAAGGGCGGGATCAAAAGACTGCCGGTATGGCATTATTTTGTATGTACACAAATGGCGGAAGCTGCAACTCGCAATTTGAAATTTTACCTTTAGTTTAATCCTATAATGTTCATACACATTTTCGCGGCAAAAAAATGTTTGAAATAATTGCATTCTTGAGTAAGCCCCAATTAGTCTGCAATAGACTATTTTACAAAAAGTATTGGCTCAGCGGATAAACCATTGTGCATTAGAATGCATTCAGGGCTGTAATGTTCACCTTCAGAAAGAAAATCTTCGGGACCATGCGAACCACTATTTGCTGGCACATAGTGCAATGGCCCAAATGTATTCTTTCTGGTCAGTACTAGTTGAGCACGAACTATAGATGAGTGATTCAGCATTTCTGTAATTTCTGCCGAATGCGGCGGAGATGTAATGATAACTGAATTTTTTGGGCTTGAAATTGTAATACATGCACCTTGGAAGTCAGGAAATTCAAGCCACACTCTGTTTCCTTGTTTTATGTACTTTTTTAAATCTAAAATATAAGCTATTTTTCCTGAATAGAATGGTAGACCCTGTTCTGTAATAGTTCCAGTCTGTAAAGCTTGGGGTAAATCAGTTATAATCCTTTTTGTGCCACAAAGCTGTACACCAAATTTTCCCCTCAAATAAATTGCTTCCAAATTTGTCGAATCAACGAATTGTGTTTGTAAGGTAATAGTGTTTTTACCAATTTTCAAGTAATCAGATTTAATCTTGCCGATAGCAAAACAGGGGTCAAGCCAGTATTCCTGACCAAAATCTCGCAACGTAATTCCATTTATATCAATTGCGAATTGGTTCGGCGTTTCAACGGTTAATTCGATCTCGTCCGGAAGGTACTTTAATTCAAAATCAAAATGTAACTGTACCGGCGCAGATGCAATCGCGGACTGTTTATGGTATTTCTTTAAAAACCATGGTTGAACCATATCGCCGGTTCGTTGCTTCAATCCGATAAGTGATCGGATACGTTTATCAATATGCAGAATATCAGTCTCTGCATACATCAGATCACCAATAGAAAATCGTGCAGCATCTAGCACACAAATATTTGCTTCATCTAATTCATACATAAATTCAGATGGCAAATTTATAGCCTTACAAGCACCCCTTTCTAACTCGCACTTTGGTAATTCTGTATCAAAATGTTCGGAATACAATAAAAGGAAACTTTGTGATGGCTCAAAGTTCAATTTAAGCTCCTGATAACTCGAATGCTTTTCTGATTCAATTCGGGATCTTTTGCCGGTCTCGGGTTCCCAGACTTCAAAATATCCCTGTCCTTGTACTTGAATTTTGACGTTCTTTTGAGCATGCTCTCGATTTATGTTGAGTAAGAATATGAATGTATTATCCTGCTCAGCTCTTGATTGAACGTAAATTTCATTACAGTTAATAATGACTTTCTTTATTACAAGTTTATTGAGTGTATTTATTAAAAGTTTTTCATCGTAATCAATACAGTATGCATCTTTGCTTAACAATATCGCATCTGGTGATTCGTGAGCATCAACAAATCCAGGAATTTCTCCCATAAATACTACACGGCCGCCTTTTTCCTGGAATTGCTTGAGGATGTCGCAAGTTGAAGAACGCACAGTCTTTAATCCGGAAATGATGACTGTCGTATAATTGGAATTACCTAGTTGAAGCATTGGACCATTATTACTCTCAATGACCTGAGCATATTTAGCAAGATGCTCTTCGTCTCCATAATCAAAATCGAAATTGTTACGGCAAAGCCATCTGAATGTGTTCTCGTATATGCTTTCCAATTTGTCTACTGATTCTGAATTACTCGACAACCATTTTGCCCAGCCAGGATAAATTTGAGACCAAACACTTTCAACAGGATTTATAACAAGGATTTTGCAATCCGGTTTGCCGTTTTGCATAAATACATGAATACGTGCAAAGTAGTCCTCGATGAACTTGTAGTCTTTAAACCATGCTGAATGATGCGAAATGCTGGCAGGAAAGTCTCGTTTGGCTTGGCCCTGCATTGTATACCAATAAAGATGATGACAACGCAGGTTTATTCCAAATAAGGCCTGCCATAAACCGATTTCTTTGTGGCTTCGCAAAGACATTTGCCATCCCGTACATCCATACATTTCGGATAAAACATATTTTTTGCCTTGTTGGCGAGCAACAGAAGAGACTTGCTTTGCAATCCAGTGACAGGAATTCTTCTCAGTCAGCACATCAATTCCTGGATAATCGAAATATTCATAATATCTCATTAAAGAGCCTTGGACTGCAGACTGAGCCGCAAGGCTATCTTCGTGCAAGCCATGGCCCGTTAATAGTAGATTATTTGTTCTGCACCATTGATGAATTGGCCGAGCATAATTTTCGAGAAATAAGCTTTGGAGAAGTTCCAAATAGTGCCACTTAATGCGAGAAATCTTCTTGCCGTCTTTAAGAAGAAAAAGCTCCGGCAATTGATTTACAATATTGTATTTAAAACGAGAATTGAATGCATTAAATACATTATAGCTCCAAGGCAGAAGGTATCTAAGGTCATTATTTCCATGCCCGTCGATGCACAACGCTAAGCCCCTATGTGATTCATCTGTGAAAAATCCCTTTATTGTTTTACCAAAATGCGCACCACAATGAGTCTTGTAGAGTTCATGTGTGCATTCAATAAACTTTAAGGTGGCTTGAAGGTACAAAGTGTCTAAATAAGTATATCCATTATAAAAATTCTCGCGAGTCATTTCTTCAGTTGTAAAAGCAAACAACTTTCTATCTTTATGTTTATAAACATTGGTATTGGGTTCAAGCTTATCATACTCGTACAGGTTAAGGCCTTCAGTTTTGCATGCGAAAATCGCAATAACATTATCTTTCCATTGAATTTGATCAGGATTAATTTCCTTCATTCTAAGATATTTCATTCTGAGTTCAGGTATTTGCGTTACAAGTCCACCTGCTGCTCCGCTTGGCCATCTATCGTCATCATAGAGCCAAACTTCTAAATTCAGCCTTGCTGCCTCATTTACGCATGCATTAACTAATTGGAACCATTCCGATCCCAAGTACTCTGTCTCTAATCCTATACGTGAGTGAATGAAAAAGCCACCGAATCCCATATCCTTCATTATTTGAATCTGGCGGATTAGTTCTGGTAACTCTAGTTTTCCGTTCCATGCCCAAAATGGCTTTCCTCTGTATTCATTAGTAGGGTTTTGGAACATGCCATGAAGGGCGGCCAACTTTGTTCTTTTCTGATCAGTATTAATCATATATAGCTTTCATTGTGTGTTTCAAGTAGCTTCTCTAAACTATAGATCCGGCCATAATTTTCCAAAGTATTTTTCGTTTCGATGATGCTTATTAAATTGTTCCATATTTCTAGTTTTTACGATCCGCTGTGGAGCGCCAACCAGCACAGCTCCGGGTGGTACATCTTTTGAGACAACTGTACCCATTCCTATAATTGCTCCGTCACCGATCTTTACACCTGGAACAATACAGACATGCATTCCTATCCATACGGAATGGCCTATAGTCACTGGTTTGTATACATAGCTATCATTATAAGGGATAGCGTCTCCTTTTGTATCATGATTTCCGGTGTAAATAGTAACATAACGTGAAATTTGTGTATTATTACCCACAATAAGCCCTCCTGCGCAGAAAAAATAGCAACCTCTACCTATTCTAACATAGTCACCTATTGTCAAATTTTCCGGGTTCCTTATAATTACCTGTCCATGAATTCTGCAATCTTTACCTGTATTGCATAACTTCATTGCTTGTTGACGTCCGCAAGCGCGATCAAACTCCTCCTCAACTGAAATCCAGATTTCTGCCAATTTGTTGATCAGGGACATTCGAAAGTCGTAGTTAGTCTTTATTTTTGAGCCAAAGCTTGTTATTGATTTTAGTAGTGATGAACTCTGGCCACTACTTTTTTCGGCTTGTGTTTCAACTTCATCTTTGGTCATGGTTGCTACTTTCCTTTAATGGTAACTGGACCGAAAAGTCCACTTGTAAGAGACTCGGCTTCGAACTCCAGGCTCACTAAGTGATATGGACCGATTTTGCTAATTGACCATTTTTCAAGTCCCTTATTGGCGATGAATTGATTGGCCATGGTATTTGTTACAGTAATTTTGAGAATATTGGAACCAGCTTTAAGCATACCTGCAATTGGAAATGCGTATGGCTGCCAAGCAGCTCTACCAAGAGCTTTGTCATTAAGTTCAACAGTACAGCAATATTTTACATCTCCTAAATCAAGAACAGCTCCTCTTGATGCCACATCATCACTGCAATCAAATTCTACAAGATACTGCACATCGCCGGAAAAAGCAGTTCCCAGCAAACTTTGCCAATCACCTAATTTGATGGGTAAGCATGAAGCTGCCACATTACCATTTACTTCAAACTCGTGTTTGCCGATAGTGTATGTGCGTCTTGTGCAGTATTTCCATCCATCATTAATTAACTTAAGTTCAACTTGGTAATTGACAGGTTCGGCTATCGAAGGATAGACTTCATCAGTAAAAATAAAAACTAATGATCCACCAAATCTGAATGAAACAGGTAAACTTGTGGTATTATTAACCTGAACCAAAGAAGATGGTTTATACAATGTTTCTTGCTTTGGATCGCATATATACAAAGGAAGTGTTTCGTTAAAAATTAATTTACAGTCTACCTGGCTTAAACTCTCATTAGTTACAAAGTAAATTGATCCTTTTTCAAAAATTCTCTTACAAGCTCTTATCGAAGGTGATTGAGGCTCCACTTTGATTAATGGCGTTAGTACGTCTTTCAGGTCGGCAGATGTTATTTCCGAACCTCCAATTTCTTTGGAAAGGTCGTTGTTAACCCAATAAATCTTTCCACCGGCTTTAGCAAAG
>MHYA01000023.1:13876-14151 GCA_001825675.1 Planctomycetes bacterium GWF2_42_9
TTTTCAGTGATCCATCTTGCCGTAGGAATAAGGATAGCTTTATATTTCATTGGGCCTGCCGACAAATGTCCATTGCAAATGGCAGTAGAATCTCTTTCCAGTACGTCATCATCGATCAAGTCAAAATCACATTGGTATTCAAGCAAAACTTTTGAAACTTTTTCATGAAAATCTACCAGGTCGGAAATTCCTGGTCCACCTGCCCAAATATCGCGCACTGGATAATACAAAGCTGTTTCTATTACCGGTTTGCCTCGGCTGAGCAAATAACTTAG
>MHYA01000024.1 GCA_001825675.1 Planctomycetes bacterium GWF2_42_9
CCTGGCCCCACCGCTCCATGCCAGGCCGTGCCTTACCTGCCCAGCCTCGCCCGACCCCGCCAAGCCGTGCCTTACCTTACCCTACCGCGCCACACCGTGCCCCACCTGCCATGCCTGAAAAAAAATGTAGTTGGCGACCGAATCTCTTAAAAACGGATACCGTTCCCCCGGACCTTTGTCTTGTTTTTAAGTGCCGGAGGACCCAAGACTTACAAAATGGCGATATACCACAATTTAAAACAGCATACTTTTAGCCTATCATATAATGCATCCAAACGGGCATTTGGTGGCATTATAGTTTTAAATTTAATTTTCATTGTTGCCGAAACTCCGTTCTATTTTTCAAATTGATGAATAACTTTTTTATTCAACCCGCCACATCACGCCACGTTGCGGCAGGTTGCGATAGTTTTTTATTTTGGTAATCGCTAAAAACTTTTTAAATTTCGCAACCTGAGCAAACGTGATCGATCGTGTGCGAGCTTACGAAGCTGGAACGATTGTCTTTCTTGCTTCACCGATGTTCTGGTACAATTGTGTTTCCACAGCTTTTACTTCTGGAACTGTTGATTGCGAAACCTGCTTCATAGTCAGCTCAACACCCTGCTTATGTGCATCGTATTTTGCCTGTGCCTCTGCTGCTTTCTGTGCGTTTCTTTTTGCAAGTGCCGTCGCTGTTGCGGCAGCAAGACCTAGCCCGATTTCAATCAGCGGTGCATAAGGATTAAATGGTGCGCTTGCTGCATTGGCTGCTCTTGCTCCTTGCAGCACAGTTGTCAAGCCATCATCGGGATTTGTGTACTGTGCATTTCTCAAAGCATCTGCAATCGCAACGGTTTTTCCTTGCACAGAGTCGATGCCGCTTTGAAGCTTTTCGATAGTGACCATTGTGTTACTGTCAAAACTTCCATTTTGCTTGAGAGCCTCAAGTGTTGCTTTCGTCTGCTGCTGGAAGTCATCCACCTGGCTACTTAGCTGCTGTGTCTGGTCAGCTAAACTTTTGATTGTCTCTGGCTGGACATTTGGCATTTGGCAGCCACCAAGCCAGAGAACCAAAGTTGTGGCGATCAAAATTATCACAATCGCTACATCCCATTTCGTAATTGTTTTCACGTTCTTCATTTTTCTTACTCCTAAAAAAAGTTGGTTATTGTTTTCAGCAACGTTTGCTGATTTTTCTTTTAAATCCATAAGCGGGCCATTGAGAACATTTTTGCTTCCACATCGAACGCAGGGTTTGATTACATTCAGCTCTCTGCCGAAATACATCATTTGACAATCGAGACAATAATGAGCGTAGAATGTCAGAAATTGTTTTTGATTGGATTGCATATCCACAGACCGGAATAATTTCTTTGCCCCTCGCGCGCACGCGCGTGCGTGCGCATAGGCGGTTTTTAATATAAAATGAGGTATATATATAAATGAGTTAATAAGTAGTAGTAATATATATAAGTATTTATTTTTCATTTATTTACATTCCTTTCGAGCTTTTTCCAACCCAGACTCATTGCGCAAATAAGTTGAATTTTGAAAATTACCCTTTTGGCAATCTGTATGGTTTTCAGCTGCTAATTTGTAGTGTCTTTTAGGCGGTCCTCCTGTCTTAATTTCGCGGTATTCGATAACCCGCTGATTCACTAAAGCTGCGCGAACTTCCTCATGAACTTTTTCCTGCCATGGAAGTTTGCGATTAATTTTCCAAAATGGCATCCACGACTGGCCGTTCTTATCTCGCCACTGGCGCAGCAAGCGAACCATGCGTTTGCATAATGAATGAAAATCATTTTCACTTGCATGCTCATGTACCATAAACAGCATTCGTTTTGTCAAATGTTCGACAAATTCTGTAGCCCATTTGACAGCAGATTCAGTAATTACAGGTCTGATAGCATTTTCGCTGCATGCGTAAATCAGTGCCATTCGATGTGCTTTTTCAGCGGCACGAGCCCACACAGACATGACCGCATCGTTGTTTTTCTCTTCAGCCAGATCATATTCATTATCAGCATATAAGCTGAATTCCGTTATTAACTCTTCTGCCTTGCCGCTGAATTCAATTAAAGCAGGCTCAGGATGAAAACTGCTCATATTGCCGGTTCCCGGCTTAAACTCGGCCCAATACTTGGTAATCCGCTTGACTGAATCAGGTATTTGTATCGGTGTAAGCTTCTGTGACTTTCCTCTTTTTTGGCATTCAAGAATTATCATACGAGCCAGAAAACCATTATCCAGCATCTTTGTTGAAAGAGCTTCATAGTAATGCAGCGGTGTAGCGGTTCCGAAAATAACCAGTGATGGCTGATCAATAACACCCATGTCGGTCTTGCCCGCCTTTACACGCATGGGATATACCGAATTAGCGGCCGAGTACATCTTAAGAAGAAGGCTCATAATACTATCATGTCTGCCATCTCTGCCTTTATTAATTTGAGAGATGATGCTGTCGATTTCATCAGTTTGAAACAGCATTGATGGCTGGCAGAAAAGTTTATCTTCAATACCTTCACCGCTGGCAAAAGTATCGCCGATACATGATGAAAGCCCGACATCGCAAAGAATACGGTTATTTATTTTTCGAGCTTGATCCTTGCCTGTTCCTGAACGAGCCAGACCAAGCAGATAGATATTTGTTCGATTGTCATAACTATCGCGAACCTTTCGGGCAGCCATGAATGCCTGCAATGAAAATGCCCCGCAAAAAGCAAGCACAGGTTCCGGATGCGGTGATGTTTTCAAAGTCAATTCTTTAACTTCATTGACAAATCCGGGCACATTAAGCAGATGACTTGGAGTTGCGCCGGGATTATCAATTTCTTCGTCATCATCATCTTCCAAGTCATCAATAGGCTGCGGTTCTGGAGAAGATTGAAGGATTGTTGCATCACTGGCAGAAGCCCTCGCCTGCGCAATGGTCCTTTGCATATAATCAAGCCGCTGAGATTTTTCAGGTTTTTGGCCATGTTTGCGCCTTGCTGCACTAATGAGGTCAGCTACTTCCTGATCAGACCAGCCAAGATATACCGCGATAGTTGCAAGGCTTAAATCGTAGCTGCTTTGTGATTGGTCCGCCAAATCAGCTCTCTGGCGGTTCCAGGTATCCCTGAACTTGGGGCTAAACTGCATAGCCTCAAAAAATTTATCCGCCGGCGGCTGTACATCAAGCCGAAGTGACAGATTTACTTGTGGGACGATAGCAGCAATGTTTGTTTCCGGGATAAGCGGCTCAATTTCCTCAATGCTGTAGCGAATTGAATCATCACAGAAAATAATCTCAACCGGCAGCGGTTTATCTGGAATCTTATAGTTCCATGTACCCGGCACTCGCAGTATTCGTGTAATATCACCAAGATTAGGCAGACTCCAACCGTATTTACTGCTTTCATTACAAACCAATCCATGCCATCCCTTGGCAAGTTTAGCTGCTCTTTCTCGATCCTGATTATTTGCGAATATAAACGGTTCTTTCAAAAACCAATACGCATGCACTCCATAGCCGCTTTTAATTATGGCAGATGGTTTGAGCGGAAGAGCACTTAAAATTTTACCAACATCATCGAGGCTTTCCGGCAGGCTGCTTGTAGCATGCACGTCACAGGCCATATCGATATCTGCCCAGAGACCGCCAATAGCTGCAATATCATCAAATGCGCCACGGCCCTTCGGATTGCCTTCTACAAGGCCAAGTCCATAATAGACATCGCATTGTGATGATTTACCCTTCGCATATTTTATAGCCGCTTGTATATCGCTGAAAAATTTCGTTTCCGCGTTCTGCACAGTAAAGATTGCAATATTGCGATCGTTTGAAATTGCTTTATCAAATAACATTTCAAGTAGATGCATTTATCTGCTTCCTATTCTTTTGCCAAAGTTGTGTTTACCCATCCGGTCTATAATTCCATCCTGGCGAATACGCATGACAAGCGAATGACCGCAATATAGATGTAACTGTCCATCAACCATTTGTGCTGTGCCGATATGATTTTGTGCCATGATACTGGCAACCGCTTCAAATTGATCAGGGGCACTAAAGACAAATCCATAAGTTGGTACAACAGCAACACCGCCAACAATTTCCCAGCTGCTGTTTAGATAATCCCAAAGCTGATTTATCGCAGGGCCTATTTTTACGCCGCTACGTTTGATCTCAAAAATTATCGCCCCATCATCCCATCCTAGTTCTATAAGTTTCTCCGATGGCAATACCAGAACATCCGCTCGGAAACGTTGATAATTTTTGAAATGACACAGCTTAAGAGGTATGCCCTCAATCTGCTGAAAAATATAAAATAATCCTGTTGCCTGCAAAAAATCTATAATCGCGTTTTGAGCATCTTTTTCGTTTTCATAATTGCCATTTGTATTATTTTTGTATATTGAATTTTTGAAGTCATACATCGCTTGAGCTCCATCTAGAACGGTATTTCATCGTCGGTTGGAACATACTCGGGAAAGCTTTTGTCAATGGACCAATCGCTAAGTTGCGGATCTTCGAATTGATAACTGACTATCGCGTCAAACTTCTGGCCTGGAATACTTTTTACTTTTATTTTTATAGGCTCTCTCAATCTCCCATTAGTGGCAAAAAATACTGCCAGGTCAGACTGGTCAGGTACAGACTCGGTGGATCGTTGTTTCCACCAGATTTCGGCTTTATGGCGTGCAAAACCGCTATGCTCAAAACATATCCATTCGGAAATATATGAGGCAAAACCTATTTTATATTGCACTCGCATGGTTTGCGGCGATTCGGTTTTAGCTCCCTTCTTGGTGTGAACACTGTAGAGAACCTCTTGAACGTCATATTCATTAACACTTGCCTGGTCGGATAGTATTCCTTCGGTACTGGCAGTAGTTTCATGTTTTGTCTTCTCCGGCGGCGGGAACTCGTATCCACAAGAAGGACATCTTGCATAGGCAGCGTGAATGATTTCAAAGCATCTGGGACATTCCTTTGCCGGTACATCTCCGTTGCCTCTGGCTGCCGTATCTGTAACCCGAAGGCAATCGACAGGACCATGACGAAGAATATTTCCACCAAAATCAAGAACGAGGCAATCTTTTTTGTTTTCATGTAATCTAAATCCTCTCCCAGTCATTTGGTAATAAAGGCCCGGTGACATCGTCGGCCGAAGCATTGCTATACAATCAATATTAGGTGCATCAAAACCTGTGGTTAATACATTTACATTGCACAGATACTTGAGTTTTCCACTTCGGAAATCCTCGATCATCTTCTTTCGCCAGCCATCAGGACTATCGCCAGAGACAAAACCACAATCAATATTGTGCTGCTCCTGAAAAATCCGCTGAATATGTTTACCGTGTTCTACACCAGCTGCAAAAATGAGAACCGCCATTCTATCCTGCGTATATTCAAGAATTTCTAAACAAGCAGCTTTGACACGGGCGTCAGTATCCATCAATTCTTCAAGCTCGTTTGCAATAAATTCACCCCCGCGAATGTGAAGACCGCTTGTATCGACTCTGGTTTTTGATGCCTTGCTGCGGAGAGGACAGAGATATTTATCCCGGATTAATTCTTTAATACCCACTTCGAAACAAATAGAATTCAGGAAATGATCCGGCTGGCATATAAGACCAGTTGTCATTCTAAATGGTGTCGCAGTCAAACCTATAACTCGAAGATTTGGATTTACAATGTGAGCATCATTGAGAAAAGCTTGATACATCCCTTCACCTTCGGGTGGGATCATATGCGATTCATCGACAATAACTAAATCAAATGGATCAAGCTCGAAGGCTTTGCGATAAATCGACTGGATACCGGCTATAATTACCGGGTGCTGGGTATCTTTTCTTTTTAATCCTGCTGAATGCAGACCAACCTGCAATTCGGGGGCAATGCCTGTGAGTGTATTATATGTCTGCTCCAAAAGCTCTTTGACATGCGCTAATATCAGAACTCTGCCGTTCCAGATATTTACCGCACCACTGCATATCGTTGCCATCACGGCCGTTTTACCCCCGCCTGTCGGGATCACAATAACAGGATTATCATCATGATTTCGAAGGTGGCTGTAACAAGCATCAACCGCCTGTTTTTGATAGTCTCGAAGTTGTATCATTTTTATTTTGACATCCGCAAAAAATATACGTATAATTTAGAAAAGACATTACGTAAGGAATTTTATATGCCAAAACTTACCCTTAATGCCGATAGTGAAACGGTATCTTTAGCCAAAAAATTGGCACAATCAAACCATATCAGCGTCTCGGAAATGTTCAGCCAATTTATCCACAGTCTGGCTGCCGGAGATAAGACAGCTGTCGAGCTTGGTCCGCTTACACGAAAAATGGCAGGCATAATAAAACTGCCCCGCGGTAAATCGCAGCGAGATGTGCTCACCGAAGCTCTGGCAGAAAAATATGGACTTAAAAAATGAAGATATTTTTTGATACCAATATTCTGCTGGATGTACTCCTGAATCGCCCACAGCATTTTGATGCCTCGGCTAAATTGTGGACTGCCGCGGAATCTTCTCAGGTTCAGGGTTATATTTCTGCTATTAGCTTTAACAATATCTACTACATAGTTAATAAACTGGCTGGCATAAAGACTGCCCAGAAGGTGTTGACTACATTGCGCAATAGCTTTAAAACAGTTGACTGCACCGCCCAGATAGTCAATCAAGCCATAGATGCAAATATGAAGGATTTTGAGGATGCGATTCAGTACTACAGTGCCTTGCATGCCAAATGCAACTATCTGCTTACACGGAATATCAAACATTTCCCGTTGGAAAGTATTGTAGTTCAAACTCCGGAACAATTCCTTGCCGCGATTGATGATTTGATTCATTAGCTGTTTCGGTACTTTTACTATTTTCATACTATTTACTTCCCATTGCCCTTATCGTTACTATTGTTTTTCCATACTTGACTGGTTCTTTCATAACGGTGGTCAGATGTTTAATCTGGCAATCGTTATAAAAGGCCCTGCCTTTTTCCAATGCATCAAGAAGCGGTTTTTGAATATTGTCGATATCACGCTTTCGCCTGTCCGGTGGGTATGCCCGGACTTTCATTGCGAGCATACCCATCATCGGACTAATCTTAGCTGCCATAAGGGCTCTGCAAACACGATTACGAAACATCATGCCTTCATGTCCTATGAACGTCCTGTTCC
>MHYA01000025.1:0-10018 GCA_001825675.1 Planctomycetes bacterium GWF2_42_9
AGGCTCTTAGCACCCAAACCGCCCCATTGTCATTGCGACTTTAGTCCCCTTGTGGGAGGAGTATCAAAGAAACGACGTGGCAATCTCAATCCTCCTACCGCCCAAACCCACCCCATTGTCATTCTGAATGAAGTGAAGAATCTCGTTTTAACCGCACAGCAATTCCATAAAACTAAGGAATATTTTTGCCTTGCAATTCTAAAACCAAAGGCGATAATCAATATATTATTGGTATTTTGTTTTTAGTATTGGTGTGGCAAAACTTCATGGCAGTAGCCACACAAAAATTTAAAGGTTATTACAAATTGAGGATTCTATGGAAAAATATGGTGAAATAAAGGCCATTTTAAATGATAGCAGCTTACTTTTTTCATCTAAAGTACCGCTTAGTGCAAATGATGTGTTATCTGTTTTCTGCGAAATAAAAAATGAAAAACTCCGTGATGTCCTTAAAGATGGAATCCTATTGTTTCCGAAAGGAAAAATTAAAGTTATCTGTAATCAAGAAGGAGAGATATATCTTGGAATACGTTACAAAAATATTGAACGAGAAAAAAAAATAATAAAAAAACCAGGTGTATTGTCTGGGTATTCAACAATATTACAATCTATATATGGCGGAGAATCTACTGAAGTTATTGAAAATATCGAAGGACCATGGTCCGCAAAATTTGATAACACCACAAGTTTAGGAATTTCTATACCTGATGCCATTACCATTGGTGACATAATAGGGAGGTTATAATGGCGATTGAACAAGAAATATCTAACATTCCGCGTTGGATGCCATCGTGGATTATAGTTGTAAGTATTGTACTTAGTTTCCTGCTTACAATCTTAAAGATTTTTGAAAGCATTTCTAAAGGGCTGAAAAGAGGTACTTTAGATTTCCGAATTACTTCAGAACTATTTTTGAGAATATTAGAAAATGGAGAATGTTTTTACACTCATTGTATTTTGGTTGGTCGTAATCAAGGTGTTTTAATTGAAGAAGCAACTGCCGAACTTACTCTTACTGGAAATGCGAATAAAACTTTTGATTTGGATATTATCGTACAAGCTGAAAAAACTAAGGATGGCTCATATAATTTATTTTCAAATAGCCCTTTAGCATTTTTGCCTGAAGAGAGACCTGAACGCATCACTTACTTGTGCTGCTTTAAAAATTATTGTGAAAACATAAAAAAAGCATACACTTCTTTCAATGATCAAATATATAAACTTAAAGAAAAATATATTATTCCTTCGCAGGATGAAGACACCGCTAAAGATTTGATTATAGAGTTAGATTCAATTATCAAAACTACTTGCGAAAGTGGCATGGAAGCGATACAAATAGAACCAGGAAAGTACAAGCTGACCATCTCACTTACATACTCCAGAAAAGGGTTTTTGTGGGAAAGTAAAAAAACTGTAAAACGTTCAGTAATGTTTTCGTTTGATAATGAAGTTCGAGACAGCTTAAGATGCCAAATAAAAGACGCATTATCACAAACTGCAAAAAATATATTTACTGACAACACAACTATTATTAGAGCTCCTCAGTATACACCTATAAACGTAAAAATATGTGATGGAAAGAAGAAAAAATAATTAATAATTAGGGCCAATAATTTATTCCCGCAAAACTTCACTTTCCAAAAACATCTATTAACTTGTAAAAGAGCTTTGGTGTCATCGCTGCCACCATTGCCACCATGGTTTTAGAATAAATTAAAATATTTTTATTTTTTTACGGCCTCTAGCAATTTATAAAAATTTAATAATTAATAGAAATCATGGTGGCAGCCATGGCAGATATCAAAAAAACATTAGATCCTGCCCTGTTCCGTAAGAATTAAGCTCACTATCATTTTTTATTGCCAAAAATTCATAATAACTTTCCCGGACATTGTTGTTGGCTTTTCTCACCTTCTTCACCAACGGAAATAAACTCTGTATCCTATGGCCAAGCTGATTTGCGTTCATCGCCGTATAGCCGTTGTTTTCGCACCATTTTTTATACAGGCCGAAAACCTGCTGCACAGGCACGCCCGCGCAATTCTCCGCGCTGACAAAATTTTCCTCCAGAAACATTCTCGCCGGATCCGCACTGCTGCGGTAATGCTTGAGCGCTTCAATCGAAGCATTCGGCGTAACAAAACCGTTGTGCTGCGTCAGCAGACGAACGCCTTCCAACGCCCAGTTAAAAATGCCCGACAGCTCCGCCTCCAATTTCGCGGCAAGCATCCTGTCCTGCTTTTCGTACGGTATCGTAACCTTGAACGGAACGAGTATCATTCGCCGCCAAAGCCCCGTCGATACATCGCCGAACCGCGGCAGTTCGTTCGTCGAGATCATCACCTTGGCAGTCGGCACAGCACGTATCGGCTCCTTGAATTTCCGCGCGAAATCCATCCGATCGCCCGCGACAAAACTTTTGAGCATACTCTCGGCGAATTTGCAGACCTCATCGCTGCTCTCCGATGAGCTATTGAGTTTTTTGCCGAGCGTCGAGCCGAGCATAAACGCATTCGCGAACTGATGCAGCGGAACGTGCGAGCAATTATCCGCGCCGAGCATGCGTTCCATAATATGCGTGAAAACGCCTTTGCCGTTTGCCCCGCTTCCGAAGCAGAGCAGAAATTTCTGTTCGCTCAAATCGTTTCGCAAAAGATAACCCGCCCACTGCTGCAATACCGTTTGAATTTCTTTATCGCCGCCGGTTATCGTTTCCAGAAATTCCATCCACTTCGGACAATCCGCTTTTTCATCGTACCGGTATGGCAGAATATTGAGCGTGAAAAATTCAGGATTGTGCACGACCTCGAACCATTTTCCGCCCGCGAGCGGTTTGACGTAAACTATCGTATTGGCCAGCGTAATGCAGTTTTCCGCCTTTTCGGCATATGGCCTGCGAAGCCATGTATTGAGCTCGCACTGTTCGGGGATTCCGGTCTGACTGCAAATCACTTCGATAATTTCGTTGCGCAGATGCGAGCTGAATTTCGGGATGGCCTCTCTGCACACCAGGTCTGCAATTATCGAGCCGACAAAATTTTTCAGCGAACTATCACTCATCGGCAAATATCTGCCTTCGAACCATTGATAAAAATCGCCGCGCCAGTTTCGCAGTGTGTACGCTGCCGTGCGACCATCATCGTAGAAAAATTTGTCTTTGAGAATTTCCATCGCAAGCCTGTACGGCTCCGCTTGTATCTTTACCATCGTTTCCATATAACCTCCGTGCTTGTGAAAATAACTCAGTAACTCCCGATTGTCATTCCGACCGGAATCCTGCATAGCAGAATGGAGCGGAGGAATCTGTTCAAAAAAGTAATTCCTCAACTTTTAGTTTTTCACTTAGTTTATGTTCGCCTGCGGTATATTCTTCTCAATCGAGCGCAACCGATATTCGTACGTTATGCTTGTTCTGCTCAATTCTTCGATTCGCTGTTGGAATTGTTTTTGAGTCTCAAGCAGGCTCGAAATATCGTGCTGCAGAATCGTAAGCTGTTTTTGCAGATTTACCCACGTGCCGACTATTAGCGTCGCCAGAAAAACCAGCTCGACAAGAACCGATAACTCTATATGCTTATTTAACTGCCATTTTTTATCTTTTGAATTTTCAGCCATAAAAATCTTAAATTTTAAATATTAAATTTAAATTCTTTTATGCTTTTGCATAAAAACAATAATATTCACCGAGCTTGAACATAATCACGATCGTCCCAGCCGCAAGCGTCCCATCCTGCATAAAATCTTCCGCAACATTCACCGCAACAACTTCATTACCAACTATTGTCGGCTCAATACCGGAAGGATTGATTTGCACCGCCCGCACGTTGTAATGATTGTATTCATTTAGGCTGATAACACGCGCAACAAATCCCGCAATCTTGCCGCCCGCAGATGTTACAAACGCATTCTCGTTCAAACCATCCCCGCTCCGCATCAGCCGATTGATCATTTGCTGCTGTTCATTTTGTGTAATTTCATCACTCATAATTTTACCTTAGTGTCAATTCGTGTTAATTCGTGGTTTATTTTCTTCTCTTCACCGCCGTTAAAATCGTCTGCTGATTTACGTAATCTACTTTCGCCTTTTCGATGTAGCAAACGTTCCTGGTATCATAAAGCACGCCGAGTAAATCTCTGCTGTCGGGACTGCAAACAATTCTATCGCCCGGCGAAAAATATGGCATCACGACCATCGTCTTGATTTGCAGATTCTCACTGACATTGTTTTTCATATTGCAAAGATTATTGGCATATTCAACGATCGATTTTGTATCATCAATTTCCTTCGCAATCCCGCCCGCAAACGCGCTTTGAGCCGAAACCTTCTGATACTTAAACCTCTTGGGCAAAGTAACAATTTTATCGACAACTTCTATAATTGAGCCAATCGCCCCATCCGCACCGGTATAATTAATTCTCTCATCCGAAACAACCGATGCCGTAATCCGAACCTTCAAAACTCCCTTGACTATCGCATACCACAAATCGGTATCGAGTTGTTCTGCCGAAAGCCAGATTCCGCACTGATCAAGCAGTACCTTGAACGAATTCATATAAGGCCACCACTTGCTGCCGTTGGTATACGAAACTTCGAGATAATATCCGATCGAGCCGCCGTCCGCGCCGCACGTAAGCGAAGGCAGAAACCGCCTTTTCCTGCGAATGTATTTTTCAGATTCAAATATTTTCGCAAAATCAAACACGCTGCCCTGATTGTACGGACTTGCGCTATAACCACCCGCTTCATTCAAAACCCATTTGCGATAAACGTCACGCACATCATTAAAATTCTCGTTTGTGTTCGGCGAATACCTGTCGTAATCATTCGCTTCAAGCGCAGGATTCCAGCCTTTGACAAGATTAAATGTTGCCTCGAAAATCTTATAATCGCCCTGAACGATGTACTGATTTGTAACAACCTTATTTTTCTTCCGCGACACTTCAGCAATGTTTGTCTTCGCAATATCCAGCTTTTCGCCCTGCCACTGACAATTCAGTTCAACTTCTCTGCCGCTCGAACTGCCCGGCCGGTAAAACACGATAGCCCTCGAATCAGCCGAGAATTTGAATTTCAACCCGCATTGCTTACAGCACCTTGCAATCGCGTCAATCAGATTCAAGCCCGTAACATCGACATCACGAATCGCGCAGTCATTCGTCAGAGCCTTAAGTTGTGCAAGCGTTGGATAAAACAACTCACCCGCCGCAATATAAGTCCGCAAAAGATAATAAATCGCGTCCGCACATTTAAATGCTATGGCGTCATTCTCATCCGAAGCAAACAATATTTCATCTTTTGCCAAATTCGGCTCACCCGAAGGATTAAATACCGTATCTTCGGATTCTATGAATACCGAATTTCCATTACCGCTGGAAATTTTTTGACCATAAACCGTTCTGCGTTTGAGCTTGGCGGAATAATCCTTCGCGATGATTGTAGTTGTTTGTGCGATTTCGATTTGCTCGATAAAACCAGAAAATATGATAAGTTCTTCAGGCCGAACCTCACCAATCCCGCCGTCATAAACCGTTTTTATATCAATTTTCTTGCCGCAATGTAGCTCCTCTGTCATTCTGAGCGAAACGCAGTGGAGCGAAGAATCTCGTAACACCGCCTCATTAAAATCCGGCTCACCCGCAAACGTAATATTATCAACCGAGAGAAAATCGCATAATTTTCCATCGAGATAAATATTCACCGCCGCCGCACCAACCGCCGATTTATAATTTTGCGGCTGAAAATATTCTATACTGTTCGACATATTATCATTCCAATTTCATCAGGAGTTTGTTTGTTAAGCCAGATTTTCACTTGTCCGTTAAATTCATTTTCACTGCCGTCATCCGCAACGGCTCGTATGCAGAACCGATATTGTGCTGCCGTTAAAGCGTCAGTAACGAATTGATAAAATTTTCTGCCGCTGTAATCAACGCTTCCGATTGGCACTTGATAATTGATTATTCCGCTTCCATTATCGCCGTAGACTTTGAACCTGCTGATTTTCTTCGCTTGATGTATCACGTGATAAAACCATTTCAGTTTTATCTTTCTGCCTTCGATTTGCTCTGCCTTAACATCGATAATTTTATTACATCCGTTTTCTACCAGATTTCCCAAATCGTCGAATTCCACGCATATAGCAGCGTTTAAGGTCTTTTCCTCATTTCCGCAGCAGTTCGTCCTTCGCACAACATAAATATTTCTGCTTGAAGGCTGTCCGCCCGAAATTTCAAATTTATCGTTAACATTTGAAATTTTTTCAGGCCGCTCGAAATCAACATCATCGATTGACTACCCTTTATATAAAACCGCAGCCCCTTCCGTTCTCGTCCAGAAATCGCCATCGGTTATTCCCATGCAAAGTTTAATTCCCTTTGCAGAATCACCGCCGTTTAAACTGTCAAAAAATTTCGCTTCCATTATTACCTCTGTGTGCTCTGTGACTACTCAGGATTTCTCTCAACCATACCCGTACTATCATTAATCTTTAACGTTAATATTGTAGCGTCATTTGAATCTTTAATTTCCATATCACCTGTCAATTTATTCTGCGTCATCGTGCAGACATTCCGCATCAAACCATAAAAATCAAGCCGCACCTCAACAGGTATATATCGCTCCGCGTTCGCTAGCGTGTTTACGCCGTCTTTATCCGCATCGATAACGCCAACAAGGTCTCCCGCGTCAAAGGCTGCAACGCCGTAAGCTGCTGAAAATTTATACCATCCTCCTCCGATTTCGCTTATGACAGGAACCGCCGCACTTTTGTCTGCGCCGCTGATTGTCCGTAAAAACTCGAAGTTCATTTGATTTGCCGCACCTGTTAATGCCGCTCCATCTTTTGCAACATAAAAAGGTATCTCTATCGCTGAATTAGCCATTTGTAAATCTCCTATTTAATAACTGATAATCTTGCCCGATTCGCCGTTGCCGAACGTTTCGAAAATTGGTATTCCTGCGCCCCGGCACCAATTTGCCCGCGCTGGCCCGTATAATCAGGCATACCGCCTCGCAGAATCGCCGGATTCAAAATCCTGAAATCATTACCGTCCGCGTTCACAAACTGCGGATTCACATTAAGCCCATGCAGACCGACATAAGGAGTATCTAAAATTGAATTATCCCTTACGCAATATGCGTTTCCATAACCTGAAAAAGTCATTGTCCCATTAGAGGATTTATAAATAGTAGGAACACTTTTCGATGCCGGCACAAAAACATTATTGTATTCCATTAAATGACAAACATAGGATGCGTGCCCATAACCCAGACAATATGAAGTCTGATCATACATCGTATTATTGAAAACAATATTTTGATATGCGTGTGCCCCAACAGCATAGTTGCCGCCAATAAAAATATTATTAAAGCACATCGATTTGAACATTCGCAACTGTCCGCCCTGGAATACGCTGTTAATAATAAAAATTAAATTACTTCCGGTCGTAATATCCATATTAACGCTGGTATAATTGCCGAAATAGCAACAATTGATAACACAGCTTGCGGAATTCAGATCGATCCAAAGATTAATATATGAATCTGTGAATTTGCATTTAGTAAATGTTGTACCGTATGTATATTTCACATAATAAGCACTAGCACCTGATGTTTTGCTGGTATTGTTGAAATGAATATTCCTCCAATGTATGTTATGCTTTTGATATTGATACACAACATTATCCGCAGCTCCATTACCGTTTATATTTACCCAGCAATTAGCGCTATTTGGCTTTGATGGCCCGCCCCAGAATGGCTGCCCAAAATCCATATCACTGATATGATTCACGAAATCGCAATTTTCAATGTTGTTGTAGCCGATAAAATATATGTGCGTATTATCATTATATGAACCGCTGCATCCGACAACGAAATTCCCATAATAAACACCGTCATTCTTTATCCACACATAATCACCAGCCGTAACGAGCGATAATGCGTTTGCCAGATCCATCGCGTTAGCTTCATTAATGCCGTTTCCAGTTCCCTTTGGCCCTGTTGATGATACGAATATATTCGCCATAATCATACCCCGCTTGGAATGTAATAATTACATCTTGCATCTGTTATCGATGTGATATCTCCCCCGCTTGTTGTTAAGATAGCAAGTCTCAAATGAGGAGTCGTGCTCATACTTGGAAACTGCGAATATTCATTTACCACGAGAACTCCAGATGCGTTGAGATAAACATAAATATTTGCTTTATTATCGGCCAGAGTGTTGCCGCTCGAACCGCCGTATGTTACAAGCGTTGTTCCGACCCAGAACTTACCGCCTTTAACCCCGATGTCCAATCCGCCTTCATCAAAAACACGCAGATCATTCGCCCTTTTAGTCGCCAGTATCAGCCTGTATAGCAATTTTCTGAATTCAAGATAATAAGGCGATTTACCGGTAGTGATGTACTCAACTCCGGTTTCGCTGTCGTCCAGAATATTCAAAAGTTCATTATCAGAAGGATATACTTCACTCATTTCTAATCTCCTATGAAATTTAAAATTAGTTTATTGGTTTGTTTGTCAAAAGACTGAATAGTTATCTTATCTGCAGGTTTTGCCTGTTCAATTATTGTGATATTTTCGGTTTCAGTTTGTTTTCCGTTTCCATTCTCATCCGTAATTACAACCTTAAATTTATAATTTCCGCTCGTAAGTTGCCCGCTTGTCCAACTGAATAATTCGCAATCAAACCCGAACCATCCTAAAGCGAAATTTCCTTTGCCGAATCCAACCGTCGCGTTCCTGTCAAATCCCAAATCACTTGTGCCAAAGCTTCCCAGCCCAAATCCGCATTTTTCCCAAGATTTATTTAATTCGATCGATTCTTTGTTTTGCTTATCTTCACCGACATAAAAATCAACGCTTCCATCAACTGTTTTTGGAAACTCGATTTTCAAACGTGATTGAATTTGTCCTACGCTGATAGACTCTGAAAAATTGGTATTCGCTTCTGCATTATCGACCGCAAATACTTCAATCCTGTTAGCATAGCCTTCCAGCAAAGCTACAGGAACAATCATCTGCCTTTGCAAACTTTCAGTTGTAACTCCCGCGAATTTTCCATCAACATAAACCTGATGCGGCAAATTACCATAGTCGGAATACCACTTTACAACTGCAAACCCTGTCAACTGATTCGCTATGCCATTGCCGCTTATCCCAACCGGCACAGGCAGCACTCGTACCCTGCTTATTCTCTCACTTTGGATCATATTAAACCTGCTGTATGTAATTGATATGATATGGACAGCTAATGTATGCCCCACTTTTTACAACCGTTCCCGCTTCAAATTCCTCGATAAGAAGATTATCAAAAGTTCTTCCATCAGGACATTTCAGCGTATGCAGCAAACCATCTATCAGCAAATTAATCGCCTCGATTGCTCTCTGAAGTTCTGCTTCGCTCTTAACGCATAATTTCCCTCTCTGTTCAAGTTTTCTCGCTTGCACCCCAAGATCGATACATAAACCGCCGTCGATACCCGGCGCGTATCTTTTAATAGTTCCTCGCTTGATACTCTTGACATCAAGCTCAAAACTGTCATCATTCAAAACGATATTATCCAAAGTAATCTTCATATTAATCTCTCAACAACCGAACACTTGCACCGCTTCGTACTGAATCCGCAACCCCATCATCTCCCAAATCAATAGAAATCCTGCATCTTTGCAGTGCTTTTTCATAAAGCTGACTGTAATATTTACTTTTTTTCCAATGATTTTCATTTGCCTCGTTTGCATCCCCGGCAAGTGTCGCATAAACCAATGACAAAATCCCGTAAACGGATACTTGCTTCAAAACTGATGTATCAAGAATATCATCAACGCTGTATTTGCCATCCGCAATCCCCGGCCGTAATCCGAAATGCTGTGTAAGCCGCAAAAACATTTCATTGCTTTGCGCCTGATATGTGCATATCCGATAACTTATATTATTTGCATCAGGCACACCAATCATCTGCGTCTGATTATCGGCTCGTAAAACCGAAATCGTCAGTTGTGTTGCCGAATCTACTG
>MHYA01000025.1:10141-25040 GCA_001825675.1 Planctomycetes bacterium GWF2_42_9
GGCCGCTATTTTAGAATTAATAAAATTCGCACCAGATGCGTTTAGCTTTGAACCGCTTATTGATGCCCCGCTTTCGCTCATTAATTCCTGCCCGGCAAAACATAAATCACCAAACAGCATTGGCTCGTATTTCAAAATATCAATATCTTTGGAAAAACTATTCATTTCCTACCTCTTGAAAAATAAAATGGCCGAAGGCCTTTCCAACATTTTAGTTTTTAACTTTTCACTTTAAGTTTATTCCGGCCGGGTGGTATATCTAGCCTTTATAGTTTAAATTTCTGTAGACAACCTTTGCCCGGCCGAAAAAACCTCATTGATTAAGCAACCGCTAAATCTCTTATGATCCCGTGTGCAGCTTCATTTTTAAATTCAAGCGTGTATTCGCCAATTAACTGTCCGCATTCATAATCGCCGCTGCTTGCAAGCGGTTTGAAATGGAAACTTCTTCCTGCAAGTGGCAATACACTGACTCTTGACGAATCCAAAAGTAATACAGCGTCTTGAGGAACCCATCTGCTTGTGATAATCCTGCAAACACCGAAATCGCTTTCATAAACGCTTACCATATCGGTGTAGGATTTATCAGAAGGACCAAAACTTCTGCTCGCCGTCAGGAATGAATTGATTTTTCTTTTCTGATAACCGCCGACAACGATCAAATCAACGTTACCATTGCTGTTTTCCCAAATCTGACGCAGAACATAATTAATCTTCGCTTCATCAAGACCTGTGCCTGTTGGAAAACCGCTATCACCCGGCCGGAACACATTAGTATCGATGCTTTGAATGATGCCCTTCATACTTCTGCGAACCGTAGCTGAACCTTGCGCATTAGCGGTTGGCTGGCCGCCATTGATAACTGTATTCTCCAGATCACGGATAAGCTCGCGCAGTCTCTCTGATTTCTGATAATCCATTTCATCTGAAATTCCCAAATGGCTCGAAGCGATATTAGTTCCGCTCACTTCAACACCAGCCGTAAATATCTGTGTGTAATTCCCGCAGCGAATACGATTAGTGAATCTTGCTGCAGGCTTATCATCGCCTTCAAGCGCGGCATTGCCAAGAATGAAAATCACCTGTTCGTTTGAGATATTTTCCGCAGTGGTTCCTGCATAACCTCTCACAACCGTCAGTGTATTATTGGACACACCTGTTACCAGCATCAACTCTTCACTTTCAAACCCCTGGATTTGATCACCAACTCTGAATCTGCTGCCGTTAGCAACATCGAAACTTGTCTCGCCATCTGGATCGGTGATTGTGCTGTCGCTGATTGTATCTTTGTTAGGAATTAGCGAATCTTCCAGCCATTCGTGATAAGTGCTTCTTGCCTCACGAAGAGGATCACCTATCGCATCCAATAATGATGTTTCCGCTGGAGAAATAATTCCAACAATATCAGAAACATCTTCCGCTATTTCAGGCAGTGTTACGCCTGCTGTGTACGTTGCTTTACCTGTAAAAGCCATAATTTTTCCCTTTCAAAAAATTTCGTCGCCGATATGGCAGCATGTCATTCCCACGCACTTTGTCATTCCCGCGAAGGCGGGAATCTATACCTAAATAAAATTCCGTCTCGTTCGCAGATACTCCTGCAAATCCGCCCTTGAACTGCTTTTAATTGCTTTTTTAGCTGCTCGTTCAAGTGTGCCTGTTGTCCCGGACAACTTATCTTTGACTCCGCTCGTCTTCGCGATCGCCCGTACATTTTGATTGTCATTGAAAAGATAGCTTTTTTCTTTTCTTATCTGTTGAACAATCTCATCCGCAGAAACATTGGAGTTTTTTCGAATCTATCCCTGCCAATTATCACCGCAGTTTCCAGATCTCTCACACCTGCTGAAACAAACTTGTCGATTAATTGGCGTTCAATAGCCATCTGTGAAATATTTTTGTTTAGATTTTCAATTTCACTTCTCTGCTCTGCTAGCGCCTGTTCCAACAGTATCTTCTTCTGCTCTGCAAGTTGTGCTCTCTTGCGGTAACGAATCGCTTCACTCACATCCACTAGCTTTTCATTCCGCGGCTCTTGTTCTTCTGAATCTTCAATTTCTGTGTCATTCTGACTCATTAAAAAACCTCTCTATTTTAGTTTTTCACTTTTAACTTTTCACTTTATTCCATATCCCAATTCTCTAAGTACCTGCTCCTGTGGTATACCTATCTCCAACTTCATTTTTGCTTCTTCCAATTTTTCAGTCGTATTCTCCGGCAGCGGACTCGGGAATATCACATCAAAAATTCTTTCATCTTTTGTGTTCGGATAAATTTTTGTAACATCCAGCAGATGCATTATCATTGCTGCGATTTCTTTCAGTCCATGCCCGTATGCGAAATGTTTGCGTTCTGTCTTCGCAAGCATTCCCATCAGCGTCATCTTCAAAGCGATCGCACTAGTCAAATTCCCAATTTTGTCTTTCAAAACCCCTGCTGCTACGGGTGTAACTCCGCTTGTTTTATCCAATGCTTCACGTATTTCCTGAATATGAGCGTCTTCGCTTGGTGAATTGCTGTCGCCGCCGAATTGCTGAATACTCGCTTCGGGATTATCCGTACACCACATTCTCCCCGGCGATACCGCCCTGTCTTCAACGCATTCAATTCCCTTCGCAAGATACATTTTAAATGCCTGGAATGTTATCCTGCTCGCTCTGTCGCACAATCTCGTATTCAATTCATCCTGCAAAGGAATAAGAGCCTCAACATCGCTGATTCCCTCGTAATACAAAGGCTGTGCGACATTTTGAATATGCACCACCGGCACTATTCCTAAAATATTCGGCCCTTCAGCAGCTAATAGTTTGTCTTCATATCTCTGCCACCAGTCAGTGGATAATATTTCAATAACGTGTGCATTTTTTCGCGCAGAATGACTATTTTTAGGAGACAACAGCTTTCGCAGAAAATTCCCTTCATCAGCAATATCATTTTTCTGCTCGATAAAATGCTGAACATAAAAATTAATCTTGCGAAAATCTCTTTCATCAAGAACCGGCAGCGCCCTCGGTGCTTCAATTAATTCAAGACTGCAATCCCCAACCAACTCCATCATTTGGTTAGCACCTAACTTTATGTTAGGGGTTAGTGAATAATCAGTAATTCTCTGCCCTGGCCGAACAACACAATCTACAAACCCATAAACCGATCCCAAAACAGCCATATCCTGAAAGAACCTGACTCCTCCATTGCTGTTAAATACCTGTTTGATTATCTTATCGATTTCAGCGCGTCTGTTTTTATCTTCTGCCCTGCTTACGATATCAACACCTTTGCCGAACAGAAAATCCACCATCGCGTTTACTCGCCAGCCGATATCATTTTCAATTACAACTTCTTTCCTTTCAATATCAGCCACAGCTTTTCCGCCCAGTATTCCGCTTGTCTCACTGCGTTTGATACCCGTAATCCTCACAGGCAGTCCCATTTCCTGTGCCTGAATATAGGTCTTCGCGGACTCATTCAGTTTCGCATCCGCAGCCGATAACCCCGCCGGCGAATACATTGGATTCTGATAATAATCCCACAATCTGCCGAAATGAGCTTGCATATCAACCCACTGCTCATCTACAAGCCAATCAATAAAATTAGAATTAAGCCCATCACTTTCAAAATTTGAAAAATCAAATGACATTTAATTTCTCCGTAAAACTCATAACTAAGAACTCAAAACTAAGCACTACTTAGTCCTGCACTCCTAAATTAGACTTGCGCATTTTCAAATAAAATAATTGGAAAATTTATTTTGATTGCTGTATGTGGGTTAAATATGGTCAAAATATATTAAAGTTAAAAAATAAGTGCAGGTTTTTCAAAAGCAGATAGTACAAACACCTATAAAAGCAAGATTTCATCGTCCAGTACCTTTTTTATTTGTCGCGTCAACTAAAATCATTTATAATGATTTTAAATCTTTTTGAAGGGTACAAAAATGACTAAATATAACATTCTCAATGAAATTCTTGATTTTGCGATTGGCAACGAAATTGATGCATACAAATTTTACACTTCACTTGCTGAAAAAACACAAAATCCTGAAATGAAGCAAGTCCTCCTCAATTTCGCCACAGAAGAGAAAGGCCATAAAAAACTTTTAGAAGACTTTAAAAAAGGTAAAGATGTAAAACTTGGCGGCGAAAAAATCACAGATCTAAAAATTGCCGACTACACCGTTGATATTCAGCCTACTGAAAATATGAGTTATCAGGATATCTTGACTCTTGCGATGAAAAAAGAAAAAGCTGCATTTGCTTTGTATACAGATCTCGCTGATATTTCTCCCGATCCTGATGCTAAAAAACTTTTTACCTTGCTCGCACAGCAGGAAGCAAAACACAAACTCCGTTTCGAACTCGAATATGACAATGTCGTCTTAAAAGAAGATTAATCGTTAGCCAGTCATTTCGACCGGAGCGAAGCACAGTGGAGAAATCCGTTAAAATAGAAAATTCTATGACTGCCGAAGATATAATTAACCTTTTCAATATGATTCCCCTTCCCGGCGAAGGCGGCTATTACGTTGAAACATACCGCGCATCTGAAAAAATAGATGACCTGCCCGCTCGATACGAAGGCCCAAGAACTTTCTCTACCGCAATTCTTTATTTAATAACGCCGACAAGTTTTTCCAAACTGCATAAGGTAAAAAGCGATGAGGTCTTTCATTTTCACCTCGGCAATCCTGTCGAAATGCTAAAAATCTATGAAACCGGCAAAACAGAAACTGAAATCGTTGGTACAGACCTTGTAAAAGGCCAGAAACCGCAGGCTGTTGTGTATAAAAACACCTGGCAAGGAACAAAACTCATCGAAGGCGGGAAATTCGCTCTGCTCGGCTGCACTGTCGCCCCAAGCTTTGAATTCTCCGATTACGAATCAGCAAACAAAGATTTGTTGATAAAACAATTTCCAAACGCAAAAGCATTAATCGAAAAATATATATAGTTTTTAAATCCTCTGTGGTCTCGGTGGTCTCTGTGGCTAAAACAAAAAAACATTTTCTGTGGCTGAAAGAATTGAGGATTCAATTCTGCACCGCAAGTATATTGCCGATTTTCGTTGGCACAGCCCTTGCGTATTTACACCATCATCAATTTAATCTGCTTCTTTTCCTGCTCGCATCTTTTTCTATGGCTATTTTCCAGATGGGAGCTAACGTCTCTAATGACTACTTCGACAGCAAATCAAAAAATGATTGGCTGAACAAAAACGCATCTCAATTCTCCGGCGGCGCGCAATTAATTCAAAAACATTTACTTTCCCCCAAAGAAGTGTTAATTATATCTATGATCTGCTTTACATTGGCCGTAATTGCAGGTTTGATTATCCTTGCAATTACTAAAAGCCTTTTTGTTTTAATGCTTGGTTTAATTGGTTTACTTGGCGGTTTTTTCTATACCGCTCCGCCATTAAAACTTGGCTACCGCACTGCCGGCGAAATCACCGTTGGATTTCTCTTCGGCATTCTTCCTGTCTATGGAGCATATCACATCCAGACCAATCTGATAGATTGGATTCCTCTACTGCCTTCAATCTTCGTTGCCATTCTGGTGTTTCTTATTATCTTCGCAAACGAATTTCCCGACTATGAAGCGGATAAAGCAGTAAACAAAAAAACTCTCGTGGTAACTTTGGGCATAAAAAAAGCGGCCTTTCTTTATAAAGCCGCTTTGGTAATGGTTCTCATTCTCGCATTTTTTATCACTAAAAACAACGCTGATAGATTTATCTTCTATCTGCCGACTGCTTTTCTTTGGGTAAGTTGTTTCAATGCCTGCAAACCTGAAAAATTATCTCAGCCGGGCTATTTTCTTTTAAGCAAAGCAACAATCGTTCTTCATGCGATTGCAGGCCTTGCACTTACTATTTCGATTTTATTACATTAAGCCTTCCTTTAACATTTGCCGCATATTCATCGGTACCATTTTTGCCGTTCGTCGGATATTGATTATTATATATTTCCTGCTTTATTAATCCGACACGGTTTTCCGGACTTGGGTGAGTCGAGAAAAATTCTATCGAGCGCGAACCGCTTTGCTTTTGCAGAATTTCCATCGTCTCTATCATACCATTCGGCGTGTAACCCGCCTTTACCATATACCCTAGCCCGATCGCATCAGCCTGCTTTTCATCCGCCCGCGAGAAAGACTTGCTTGCCAGACTTTCCACTATCTGGCCCAAACTGCCTGCTCCCGATGATGCCGAACCTAAAACACCGACACCTATAGTCATTATGTAATCACTTGTAATTTGGCTTGCAATGTGTCTTGCGGTTACGTGTGCCGTTTCGTGTCCTAAAACCGCCGCCAACTGCGCCTCGCTGTTTAATTGTTCAAGCAAACCTGTCGTAATATAAATGTACCCGCCTGGCAGAGCGAACGCATTTACAGAATTGTGATCGATAGCCTTGTAGGTAAAGCCATAAGTGGGATTATGACTTACGGCAGCAATTTTCTGTCCAACCGAATTGACATAATTTTGGAGTTGATCATCTTTAATGCTCTCGCCCATTTCTTTTTCGATTTGCTGGGAATAATTGAATCCCATCTTCTTTTCTTCTTCAGGGCTTACTAATAAGAGCTGATTTTTTCCGGTTACAGGATTCGTCTGACATCCAACCTGAAACATCGAAGATAAACAAATCGCAAAAATGAAAAACAAGTATTTCTTACTCATACACCACCATATCTCTCTATTGATTTAATTTTACATATTTCAATCTTAAATCTTAATTTTTTTTAGTGTTCTACGGGTTTGCCGATAATATTTTCCATTTCTTCCATTTGTTTATCAAGCAGTTCCTTGGTTTTAGCCTCTACGTTGAGCCGCAACAAAGGTTCGGTATTGCTTGGCCTGCAATTAAACCACCAGTCTTTGAATTGAACCGTGACACCGTCAAGGTCATCCGCTTCACCTTGGCTGAATTTACGCTTCAATTCAGTCATCATCGCCGCTTTATCTTCAACCGCGAAATTAATTTCGCCGCTTGCAAAATATCTTCTCAACGGTGCAACCAATTCACTCACGGGCACATCTGAAGAGCTTAGAATATTGATCATATGTGCAAAAGTGATCAAACCCGAATCCGCGAAGAAATTGTCGCGATAATAGAAATGGCCGCTCAATTCACCGCCAAAAATCGCCCTTGCCGTCCGCAATGTTTTTTTCATAAATGAATGCCCGACCCTCTCACGTCTTGGCACTCCGCCGTATTTCAAAATCTCTTCACGAACAACCCAACTGCTTCGCAAATCATAAACAATCGCCGAACCTGGCGCCTTTTTCAGGAAGTATGGAACCATAAGAGCAGTCAAAATATCACATCCGATCGTCTGCCCTTTTTCGTCAACCATTATTAATCTATCAGCGTCGCCGTCAAAACAAATTCCAACATCTGCTTTGCGTTTCTTGATTGTGCTCTTGAGTTGATCAAGATTTTTTTCTACCAGTGGGTTAGGATCATGTTTAAACACGCCTTTGTGCTCAAAATTTATCTTTATAACATCTAATCCCAGCCCTTCGAAGATCAAAGGCACCATTTTGCCCGCCATACCATTTGAAGCATCGATTACAACTTTCAATGGTTTGACTTTTGCATCGATAAACTTCAAAATATGTTCTTTATATGCCTTTGTCAGGTCTGTTCTCTCTACAGAGCCTTCCGCACCTCCCATTGTGTGCAGTAAAGCCGTTGCTATATGTTTAATCTCTTTCAATCCAGTATCTTCACCAACCGGTTTTGCTTCAAGTCCGGAAATTTTGAATCCATTGTATTGAGCCGGGTTGTGCGACGCTGTAACCTGCACACCGCCGCAAGTCCCTAAATGATTGATCGCGAAATATATCTGCGGAGTATCGATCATGCCGATATCGATAACATTAGCACCTGCCGCATTCATACCTTTAATCAGAGCCTCCGCAAGCCCCTTGCTGTGCGATCTCATATCGTACCCAACACAAAGACTCTGCTTGTTAGCCAATCCTCTGTCATAACCTCTTAGCATAGACCGCAAAAACGATGCTGTTGCGTTGCCTATTTTCCATGCTGCTTCTTCATTCAGTTGATCGGGATAAATACCCCTTATGTCATACGCTTTAAATATTTTTGGGTCCATTACATTGCACTCCGTTAAAAAGTAAAATTATACCCCAAAAATTGTACTTATCCTGCACTTATAGTCAAATGCTATTTTTTACTTATTCTTAATGCCAAATTGCCTGAAATTAGTCCGGCAAGTATTTCTTTACTCTATATATCGGATAGTATATATTATTGGCGTTTACTAAATAGAATATACCAGATACCAGATACTGTTTATGGATAAAGATTTAAAGACAAAAACACCGGAAGAACTGACCGAGATCGTTGTTGAATATGGCGGCAAACAATACGTTGCCAAATACGTATTTACATATCTTCATCAGCATAATATTAATGATATAAACTTAATGACCACACTGTCTAAGGATATGCGCAAAAAATTCATAGATGATGGTTATTATATTACCCAACTTAAAATCGAAGACAAACTCTCCGACCCCGATGGCACGGTAAAATATCTCTTCGAAACACCGGATGGCAATAAAATAGAGTCGGTTCTGCTGGATGAGAACGGCAGAAAGACAATTTGTGTCTCAACCCAAGTCGGCTGCCGCCTAGGCTGCAAATTCTGTGCAACCGGCGCCCTCGGCTTTGTAAGAAACCTCACCGCCGGCGAGATAATAGACGAAGTTTCAGCGATTTGTGTCGATAGCGGCTGCAAAGTAAACAATGTCGTCTATATGGGTATGGGCGAACCTTTGGAAAATTATGACAACACCCTCCGCGCTGTCCGCATTTTCGCATCTGATATTGGCAAACAAATCGGCTTCCGTCGTCAGACAATTTCCACCGTCGGTATTCCCGAAGGCATAAAAAAACTCGCAGATGAAGACATTTTCCCTCGTCTGGCTGTTTCCCTTCACGCCGCCGATGAAAACGTCCGAAAGGAAATAGTCCCCGCCGCCAACAAGTACTCGCTTAAAGAACTCTCGACCGCTATGAAGTACTACAATGAAAAAACCGGCCGTAGGATCACTATCGAATATTGTATGATTGACGGCATAAACGATAGTTTTGAATTAGCTCGCAAACTCATTCAATTCGCCAGACCGTTAAAAGCTGGCATCAATCTGATTGAGTACAATCCTCATCCCGGTTCTGATTTCCAGCCCGCAAATCGCGACCAGATAAAAACGTTCAAAGATATGCTTATGCAGGCAGGTTTTGAAACGATTATTAGATTCCGCCGCGGCCAAAGCATCAAAGCCGCCTGCGGCCAACTCGGCGCTGACAGGCTGACCAAAAAAGAACAATAAGCGATTGTGATGGAATCTTTATTTTAATTTTTATTTTGCATTTTAATTTTTTATTTTGTTATTGTATAATCCACACAAAATCGTTTTAGGAAAATTATGACTCAATTACCTTATGGAATAATCTTCGATATGGACGGCGTTTTACTCGACTCCGAGCCATTCATTATAAAAGCAGCCTCACAAATGTTCGCCGAGCAAGGTCTGACCGTTCAGCCGCACGATTTTCATCCATTTACTGGTACTGGCGAAGACCGTTTCCTCGGCGGCGTTGCCGAAAAATACAATTTTTCCTTCGACTTAATTCCATCCAAAAAACGCACCTATGATATATATCTGGAAATAATCAAAGGCGTTTTGCTGCCATTAAATGGTACACGCGAATTTATTGCCCAGTGCAGAAAAGAAAATAAAAATATTGCTGTCGCTTCAAGCGCAGACCGCCGTAAAGTCGAAGGCAATCTCAATGAAATAAAAATACCTGCTGAAACTTTCGATGCAGTGATTACCGGCAACGATGTCAAAAACAAAAAACCTGACCCGGAAATTTTCCTGCTTGCGGCAAAAAACATCGGTTTAAACCCAAAAGATTGCCTTGTTGTTGAAGATGCTTTAAGCGGAATCAAAGCCGCCAAAGCCGCAGGCTGCAAATGCCTTGCGATTACTTCAAGCTTCAACCCTTCGCAGCTTCCCGGCGCTGATTTTTACGCACAGGATTTAGCCCATGTTCCAATGGACGCTGTAATATGGAAATAAATCTGAAATTTTCTTAAGTAGCCGAAGATGTCATTGCGAGAAGTTTCGTTGAGCGATAGCGAATCGAGGCGACGAAGCAATCTCAATCGTGCGAATTATTAGAGATACTAACAACTTAACACGGAGATTATAATGAAAGTAAAACTGTTTTGTATTTGTCTAATTGCGTTTCTTGCCATGCAATCTATTGCTGTTGTAAATTATTCCAATTCAACGTTCACTATAACCCTTCCGCACGTCCAAACATTTAAAATGGGCTCTGAAAAATCACCCGTATTCTTCGAAACTAAAAATGAGAAATTCTGCATACAGAGTGAACCTGCCGCCATATTAAAATCCGACGATGTTTACTCTTTCGAATGGCTCTTCAAAAACGATCAAAGAATAAAGCTCAATTTCATAAAACAATCTAATTCCTACAGAATAGAAATGCAAACTACTGGTATGGAAGAGGTCATCAAATGGGGCATATCCATCCAGGCTTCAAATAATGAATATTTTACAGGCTTAATGGAACGCGTCGTTGATGGACATCAGCAGCTTTCATGGGAACCGGGCATCAAAGAAGCAATGGATATTCGCGGCCAAATAATTACAACCGTAGTAAAACCAACTGTTTCCCTCTACTGCCCTTTCTACATCTCTTCAAATAATTATAGCTTCTTTATTGAAGGCACATGGCCTGGCACTTTCGATTTCTGCAAATCTCTTTCTGATCAGGTTCAAGTTTCTTTTGAAGGCCCTTTCACAGCTATTATCATAAACTCCGCCGCAATGCCCGCCGAACTTGTCAAAATACATTCTCTTCGTGTCGGCCCTACTATCATACCGCCTCGTTGGGTTTTGGGTACATGCCGATGGAGAGACAATCACTCAAACGAAAAAGCATATTACGATGGAACGCCAGTCACAGCTCCATACAACAGCCAGGTCGTTGAAGATATACTTATGATGAAGGCTTATGATATTCCCTTAAGTTATTACCTCATTGACCGACCTTGGGCAAAAGGCTCCTATGGTTATGACGATTTTGAATGGGATCCGAACCGTTTCCCGAATGCCGTTGATATGATTAGCTGGCTCGACAGCAAAAACATTAAACTTATGCTCTGGATTGGCCCATGGGTTATGGGCGATATGCACAAAGAAGTCGTCGAAAAAGGATATAATGTAAAAGGCCAGCTTCCTTGGAAAGGCGACTACGTAAAATCGCTCATTGATTTCACCAATCCAGCAGCAACTGAGTATTGGCAGAAAAAAGGCCTTGAGAAAATACTTACCCAAGGCGTCAAAGGGTTCAAAATGGATCGTGCTGAAGAAATCGTCCCAAATGACTACAACAACAAAGCCTTTGACGGCCGACTCTCACGCGAATACCATAACGATTACCCAGTTATGTACGCCAAAGCCGCACACGACATAGCAAAATTAGTCCACGGCAATGATTTCATCACAATGCCTCGCGCAGGTTACACCGGCAGCAGTCGATACGCTGTATTTTGGGGCGGAGACACAGGCACAACAGGAAAGTACAAACGAACAGTCCCAGAAGCTCTTCGCTCGGCGATCATCGCAGTGCAAAGGTCTGCCGTTATCGGTTTTCCAATTTGGGGTTCAGACACCGGCGGCTATAAAAAAACCACAGATCACGAAGTTACAGCTCGTTGGCTCGCCTTCAGTTGTTTCTGTCCTATTATGGAAGTAGGTCCGACAGAAGATAGAGGCCTCTGGAATTTAAAAGAAGAACCAACTTACGATAAAGAACTCATCGCCATCTGGCGTTTGTATTCGAAAATTCATGAATCACTAATGGATTATTCCCACCAATCAGCAAAAGAGGCCGCAAAAACCGGTATGCCTATTGTGCGCCCTCTTTTCCTCAATTACTCAAACCAACCGCAGGCTTGGCAGGATTGGCAAACGTATATGTATGGCCCGGACATTCTCATCTCAGCTGTTTGGGAAAAAGGAAAATCAAAACAGTCACTCTATCTTCCAAAAGGCGAAAAATGGATTGACGCTTGGGACAAAAAACTTTATACCGGCGGCCAAACTGTAACCATAGATACACCTGTTTATAAAGTTCCAATTTTTGTTCGTCAAGGGGCAAATATTTCACTTGGCAATTTAAACAAGATATATAAAGAATCCTTGAAAATCGCATCTAAAAAACCGAACTTGGAAAAACTCCAAAAACAGGAATTTTCATCGTCTAAAAACAAATAAACCTGCTAAACTGTATACTTATATAGATACCGAAAGGTGAAGTTATGAAGTATGCGCTTTTAGCAATGGTAATTGTAGCGATTTCGATAGCACTAATGACATTTGCGTTTTCAAAGGATAAATCGAAAATAGAGGATACTAATATGTATAAGAAACTTACTCCAGAAGAGGAACGCATTATCGTCCAAAAAGGCACGGAAAAACCTTTTACAGGCAAATATAATAATTTTCACGAAAAAGGCGTTTATATTTGCAAACGCTGCGGCTTTCCTCTCTTCGAATCCTACTCAAAATTCAAATCCGAATGCGGCTGGCCCAGTTTCGATCAGGAAATTCCCGGGGCGATAATCTCAAAGCGTGACGCCGATGACGCCAGAACCGAAAATCTCTGTGCAAATTGCGGCGCACACCTAGGCCACGTCTTTAAAGGTGAAGGCTACACTGAAAAAAACATCCGCTTCTGTGTAAATTCCATTTCAATGGATTTTATTCCTAATGGTCAAAGAGCCATCTTCGCTGGCGGTTGCTTTTGGGGTGTTGAATATCATTTCAAAAAAATCCCCGGCGTAATCTCTGTAACTTCAGGCTTTATTGGCGGCAAAACCGAAAGACCGACCTATGAGCAGGTTTGCAGCGGAAAAACAGGCCATGCCGAAGCAGTTGTGATTGCTTTCGACCCTAACAAAACAAATTATGAAACTTTGGCAAAAATCTTCTTCGAAATACACGATTTTACTCAATTAAATCGTCAAGGTCCCGATGTAGGCGAACAATATAGAAGTGAAATTTTTTATCTCAACGATGAACAGAATAAAACCGCTGAAAAACTTATAAAAATCCTAAAGGACAAAGGGTACGACGTAAAAACTGCTATTGCTCCTGCTAGTGCTTTTTGGCCTGCCGAACAATACCATCAGGATTATTATCAAAAAACCGGCAAAACTCCCTATTGCCACATTTACAAAAAAATATTCTAGCAATATCCAGTATGATAGGCTTAGCCCGCGCGGTTGATCATTGCCCTACTTGCAAGGATTTTTTTTATACCCAATCTGCTCATACTTCCCAATTTGCTTTAATTGTTCTTTAATGCTTTTCGTATCACAAACAATAACCGCATTCAGTTTCTGAACCTTAATATACTGCCTTATAACTTCATTTACCCCTTCTACTGTTACTTTATTAAGATTAATTACCTCTTTCGATAAATCATCAACCATAAAACCCTGCATAATTGCGTGCAATATTTTACCCGCGATTTGCGATGGCGATTCTAATTGCAAAGGAATTGCGCCAGAAAAATAATCTTTAGCCTTTCGCAGTTCTTCTTGCGTTATACCTTCATTATTAAGTCTATCAATTTCTGACTGTATTAATTTATAAGTATTTAAAAGCTCTGCATTTCTTGTAAATGTTGAAACATTTAATACCCCATAGCTTCTGTGAATATTGCAATTACTGCCTACACTATAAGTCTTTCCTCCTTTTGACCTGACTGCCGTCATCAATCTCGAAGAAAAATCGCTCCCGCCCAATATATAATTTGCAACAAGATATTCATAATAATGCTCATCGCTGCTTGTTATTGCCCACTGATTAAAATACATTCTCGCCTGCGTCATCTTCGGCTTATGAACTATAAGTAGTTTACCATCTTTAGCATAATCAGGCTTTGTTTCTATTCTTTGAACCCTTTGCGTTTGCTTCCACACCCCGAATTTTTCATTTATCTGCTTATACATTTCCTCGCTTGAAAAATCACCTATCACAAGCAATATAGAATTAGCCGGATTATAATAATTTCCATAGAATTTATGAATATCTTTGCTTGATATCGACCTGACGCTTTTCTTCGTATTCGTTCGCCCCAGCGGAGTTTCGCACCCAAAAAGTAACGCCCTTCCGAAATTAGATGCAATCGCCGCATTGTCCATCTGCTCTAAATCAATACCATTGGTAATCTCTTTTCTTACACGTTTAATCCCATCTGCCGAAAACGCTGGCTCTAAAATCAGATCAGAAAATAAATCAAAACCATTTTGTGAATATTCATTTATAACATCCACTCCGAAAATCACATACCCCGGCATTGAGTAAATATTAAATGAACTGCCAATTTCCGCAAATTCATCTGCGATTTGGTCTGCCGCTCTTGTATTGGTACCTTCCTGAAGCATACGCGAAGTAAAGCCTGAAATGCCTTCTTTCCCTAACTGTTCATCGGCTTTTCCAGCTTTTACAAGCAGCCTGTATGACACCGTTTTTTGTTCCTTATGTTCAATCAGCAGCACACGCAGCCCATTGGACAAATTCACATCTTTTATCGCAGGGTAAACAACCATATTTTGAGCATTTAAATAACTACTCACTATAATCAACAACATAACTGCTATTGCATATTTAATTTTATTCACAATCCACCCTGATTAAAAAATAGACTTCAATAAGCCTGCGATGTTGACCAAAAGTATTTGATTTCTCGGCTCAAAATAAATCTTTTTCACATTCTCTTTATTGAAATACCTGTTAGCAACACGAATAACGTCTTCCTGCGTTACTG
>MHYA01000025.1:25074-49247 GCA_001825675.1 Planctomycetes bacterium GWF2_42_9
ATAATCGCCTCGAACAATCTCTTCAAAACCTATACTGCTCGCCAATCGCTCGGCGTGATACTTTTGAAACACATTCCCAGCTCGCATTTGATTACGTGTTTTGACAAATTCACTTTCATTAAGCCCCTTAGCCTTAATTTCTTCAAGCTGTTTCCAAATGTTTTTTTCAACTTTCTTTGACAATCCCGGCAAATGAGCCGCTCCTAAAATCACGACTCCATTTTGGGCACCCTCTAAATTCTCACCCGCAAAAAATTCAGCGACTTTCTTATCATTTATAAGTGTTTTCCAAAGCCGTGAACTTCGTCCGTTCGTCAAACAATTAATCAAAACCTGCAACGCCGCCCTATCTCTGTCTCGTGCTCCTTCCGTATAAAACGAAAGGATCATAACCGGCACAGGAAGATCGGCAAACCCTTTATTAACGGCCTTTACTTTATTTGAAACAAATTCAAAATCACTTCTGCTGTCCAGCTTACTCGGTTTAATTTCTCCAAATATTTCCTCAACCATCTTAATAGCTTTTTCCGCTTCTACATCACCCGCGATAATAAGCGTAGCATTATTGGGTGCATAATATTTATTATAAAAATCCTGACAGTTCTTAACCGTGAAATTTTCGATATCCTCTTTTTTACCTATCGGCCCATATCTATAACCATTTTCAGGAAACAAAAATTCACGGGTCTCTTTATACATAGCCCCCATCGGATCATTCTCGTAATACATTCTATATTCTTCAAGAACAACCTGCCGCTCTGTATCAAGAACATTCTGATCCAACTTAAGCCAAGCCATCCTGTCCGCCTCAAGTTTCAACGCAAGTTCCAGCTTATCCGCAGGCAGCCTCTCGTGATAAACCGTTTGTTCATCCGAAGTATAAGCATTGCATTGCCCACCCGCCGCTCTGATCAATTTGAAATGTTCCTCCGGCCCGTAATTCTTCGACCCCCGAAACATCATATGCTCAAACAAATGTGCAATACCCTTCAATCCGTTTGGCTCGTCAATACTACCTACATTATACCAAACCTGCACTGCAACCACAGGCATTGTATGTTTCTCAAGAATTAAAACATGCAATCCATTATCAAGCGTTTGTGAAAATATCTGATTATCTGCTTGGTTGGCCTGAGTGATATTTGAACATACTACCACTATGATAAGAATTTTAACTAAAAACCTCATTTAATTTCCTTTGTCATTGGAGCGAAGCGGAAACCCCCGAATATTCAGGGTTTTTCTTCCTTGAAAGAAAAACAGAGGGGGGAAGAATGCATTCAATTAATTGTTCACTTTTCACTTATAATTCTATTTCTTTACAAATGGACTAAGTTCCCGCAATCTATTCACCACTGCCGGCATCTTCTCTATTACAAAATCCACTTCTTCTTCGGTATTGTAAATACTCAAACTGAATCGTATCGACCCATGCGCAGCCGTAAATGGAACGCCCATCGCCCTCATTACATGACTTGGCTCAAGAGCACCTGATGTACAAGCACTGCCGCTGCTTGCGCAAATCCCGAATTGATCAAGCAAAAGCAAAATAGCTTCACCTTCTATAAATTCAAAACTGATATTTGTTGTATTTGGCAGTCTGTTAATTTTATCCCCGTTTAAATGCGCATCTTTGCATGTTTTTAATAATGCGTTTTCAAGTTTATCTCGCAGCTTCTTAACCTGCGTATTCTCTAAATCCATATTTTTCATCGCAAGTTCTGCCGCTTTGCCAATCGCCGCAATCCCTGCCACATTCTCTGTACCCGCGCGTCTGCTCTTTTCCTGATGTCCACCGATAATAAATGGCGTAATCCTTGTTCCTTTTCGAACATAAAGAACCCCGACCCCCTTCGGCGCGTGTAGTTTATGACCGCTAATGCTCAAAAGGTCGATATTGCTTTTTTCAAGATTCATCGGAATTTTACCAACCGCCTGAACCCCATCTGTATGAAAGATGCTGCCTTTCGCTTTTACAATTTCCGCGATCCTATCAATTGGAAAAATCACTCCGGTCTCATTATTTGCGTACATTATTGTTACAATAGCCGTATCTTCATCGACTTCAGCTTGCAGTTCATCTAAATCCAGTTGTCCTTCCTTATTAACGGCAAGTTCAACAACCTTATAACCTTCGCTCTGCAACTCTCTGCAAACCGTCAGTACCGCCGGATGTTCTACACGTGTTGTTATAATTTTCCGTTTTTCAGGATACGCCGAAAGAATACCTTTTATCGCCGCGTTATCACTTTCCGTTCCGCAGCTTGTAAAAATAATTTCTGAACTGTCGCATCCCAGCAGCCTGGCAACACTTTCTCTGCTCTCCCGAATATATTTTTCAACCTGCCCCCCGAAAGTATGCATACTTGACGGATTGCCGTAAAGCTCCGTCAGAAATGGCTTCATAACTTCAAAAACTTCCGGTGCAACTCTTGTTGTCGCGTTATTATCTAAATATATTGTTTTTTCCATATTTAATCACTTCCAACTACTTACTATTGGCTATTGGCTACTGGCTACTGACTATTTACATTTGTTCTTCGACAATCAACTCTTCACTTACAAACTCACGCAGTCTCGCTTCCACAACATCCTTCATCGTATATTCCGCTGTCGGACATTGCGAACACATCCCGCGAAAAGCGACTATAACTTTATTGCCTTCGACATCGACTAGATCGATATCGCCGCCGTGAGCTTTCAGCAATGGACGCACTTGATCAGAAATTGTCTTTTGTACCAATTGTATCTTTTGAATATTCGTTAGTTTCTTATGCTCGTGAGCCTTTGGGGCTTCTGCTTCGTTTTTGCCGCGGATCCTGTCGATGATCATTTGTATCTCACCCCTGCAGGAGCCGCATCCGCCGCCAGCTTTACAGAAATTCGTAACCTGCTCTACAGAATCGAGATTATTTTCAATTACTACTTTTTCAATTTCTTTATCCGTAACTCCAAAGCACGTGCAAACTATCTTGCCATCGACTTTTTTGACCGTTTTCCCTTTGCCTTTATGATAATTCGCGATAGCCGCCTGCAGCGCTTCCATACCCATCACAGAACAATGCATTTTCTGTGCTGGCAGCCCTCCCAGCTTATCGACAATATCTTTGTTTGTTATCTTCGCCGCTTCTTCCAGCGTAAGACCTTTTATCATTTCAGTCATAATCGATGCTGAAGCTATCGCACTTGCGCATCCAAAGGTTTTAAATTTCGCGTCCGCTATTCTGCCGTCTGTACCAAGTTTAAAAGTCAGCTTCAAAGCATCACCGCATGCCAGCGAACCTTCTTCACCCACGCCGTCAGGGTTTTCGATTTCACCAGCATTCACTGGATGAAGAAAATAATCCATAACTTTTTTATTATAATCCCACATATCTTGTTCCTTATTCCTGGGCTTTTTTCAAAGCAAATTCAAAATCGGCTATTATATCGTCTATGTGTTCTGTTCCGACAGAAACACGAATAAAATCAGGACTAACACCCGCTGCGATTTGTTCCGTTTCACTCAACTGTTGATGCGTCGTACTCGCAGGATGTATTACCAGCGTCTTACTATCTAATATATTCGCCAAATGGCTCGCTAGTTTTACATTATTAATAAATTTTTCACCAGCTTCTTTCCCGCCCTTAATACCAAATCCAAGCATCGCTCCCTGACCTTTCGGGAAATACTTTTTAGCCAAAGCATGATCAGGATGCGATTCCAATCCGGGATAATTTACCCAGCTCACAGCTTTATGTTTTTCAAGCCATTTTGCCAATGCCGTCGCGTTTTCACAATGTCTCGGCACTCGTAAATGCAGCGTCTCAATACCTTGAAGCAGCATAAACGCATTAAACGGGGACAAACAAGCACCCATATCCCTCAAAAGCTGCAATCTCGCTTTCAAGATATACGCTATATTCCCGAATTGCTCAAAATATTTAACACCGTGATAGCTGACATCCGGCTCTGTAAGTTCAGGAAATTTCCCATTTGCCCAGTTAAATTTACCTGAATCAATAATTATTCCGCCTATACTCGTCCCATGTCCGCCGATTATTTTCGTACAGCTATGGACAACAATATCGATCCCGTGTTCAAAAGGTCTGAAAAGCATCGGCGACATCGTTGTATTATCGCAAATCACCGGCAAATTATATTTATGCGCAATTGCTGTGATTTTCTCGAAATCTGGAATATTATTTTTCGGATTAGCGCACGATTCGATATAAATCAATCGTGTATTTTCCTTAATAGCCTTTTCAAAACTCTCCGGCTTGGAAGCATCGACAAAGGTTACATCAATTCCCATCTTCTCCATCGTATGACCAAACAGCGTAACAGTTCCGCCATATAGCGTACTCGCAGAAACAAAATGCTGTCCCGCTTTGCATATATTTAGTATCGCAGCCGTAATCGCAGCCATACCAGAACTGAATGCCAGCCCGGCGACTCCGCCCTCAAGAGCGGCAAGTCTTTTCTCAAGAACGTCTGTTGTAGGATTCATCAGACGCGTATAAATATTACCAAACTGTTTTAATCCGAATAAATCTGCCGCATGATCCGTATCTTTAAATAGGTAACTGCTCGTTTGATAAATAGGTACGGCCCTGCTCAACGTAACAGGATCAACTTCCTGCCCAGCATGCAGCGCCAACGTCTCAAGATGATATTTTTTTTCTTCCATAATTTTAACCCTTAGTTAGCCCCTCGATTTACCTGTCCTCGCCATCGAAGATAAGGGGATTCGAGGGGTTCATGCCCTATTGTCATTCTGAGCAAAGCGAAGAATCCCGTCATTTCGACCGATGTCCATCGCAGATGGACGTAGCGGAGAAATCGTAAAAAAAAGACTTCCTATTTCGGCAAAACCGCCACCATTCTTTCAAGAGCCTTTCTCGCTTTCGCCGCGGTTTCATCAGGCACTCTAATTACATACTTATTATCTTCCAAAGCAAACAAAACTTTCTCAAGCGTGATCTTTTTCATATTCGGGCAGACGAATCTTTCGCTAGCCGTATAAAACACCTTTTCAGGATTTTGTTTTTTCAGCGAATGAATAATTCCAACTTCCGTCGCAATTATAAATTCATTTTTATCGCTTGTTTTTACATATTTCAGCATCTGTCCCGTGCTCAAAAGCAAATTAGCACAGTCTCTTATTTCTTTTGGGCATTCAGGATGTGCCAAAACTTCGGCCGAAGGATGCAACTCCTTAATTTTAGTTAAATCATCCGCTCTTGCAAAATGATGCGTCGGGCAATACCCAGGCCAAAGCACCATATCTCTGCCTGTCCGTTCTTTTACAACCTGTCCCAAATTCTTATCAGGCACAAATATTATTTTCTTATCCGCATCTATCGATTTCACAACATCAACCGCGTTCGCACTTGTGCAGCAATAATCGCTTATCGCTTTCACCTCCGCAGAGCTGTTCACATAACAAACAACAACCGCACCAGGATTTTTATCTTTCAATTCCGCAAGCTGTTTTTCGTCTATCATATCCGCCATCGGACATCCAGCATGTATATCAGGCAGCAAAACAGTTTTTTGAGGTGAAAGAATAGATGCCGTTTCCGCCATAAACAATACGCCGCAAAAAACTATCACATCTGCGTTATTATCCGCCGCTTTCCTGCTAAGTTCAAGCGAATCACCCGTAACATCCGCAATATCCTGAACTTCATCGCTTTGATAATTATGCGCTAGTATTATGGCGTTCCGTTTTTTTCTAAGATTATTTATTTTTCCAAAGATATCATTCATTAGTTTCTAACAGTGTTAAAATCTGTGTAAGTCCGTGTCTAAAATTATTTCGCCTTCTTCTGTATATAAATCAACTCCGGCCTCGACATCGTAACAGTTACGCCCGCTGGCACAGAATCTTTGATCCAAACATTACCGCCGATCAACGCACCTTTGCCAATCATTATATCTCCAAGGATCGTCGCCGCCGCGTAAATCGTAACATCGTCTTCTATGGTCGGATGCCTCTTGACGCCGCGTAAACTCTGCCCCTTGGCTGGCGCAAGCGCACCAAGCGTTACGCCCTGATAAATCTTTACATTATTACCAATTATTGCGGTTTCACCAATTACAATTCCCGTTCCATGGTCGATGAAAAATCTCTCACCAATTTGTGCACCTGGATTAATATCGATACCCGTCTCATGATGTGCATGCTCTGTCATAATTCGCGGAATCAACGGCACACCTTTCAAATACAATTCATGAGCGATTCTGTGAATAGCAATAGCACGTAATCCCGGATAGCTCAAAACTATTTCTTCATAACTTGCTGCCGCAGGATCACCTTCAAATGCCGCTTGTATATCCGTTTTAAGAACTCGCCGTATACTCGGTAGTTCCTTGAGCAAATGAGCCGTTACTTCTTTAGCCATCAATTTGCAGCCTGTGCAATCGCTTCTTTTTAATCTGCATTGATGAAGAAACGCTCTTTCGATTTGTTCGTCAAGAATGCTTTGGATTTTATAAAGAATATCACCGATCACAAAACTTACATTTGAACTGGTAACATCTCGTATTCCCGTGTAACCTGGAAAAACTACTTCCATTAATAAATCAAGAACTTCAAGAATGCGATCACGCAAAGGCAGATTTATAGTATCTATAAAATTGATACCCGACTCATCCTTATAAGTTTCTACGATATCCTTGACATATCTTTTAATATCATTGTCTTCCATAGTCGCCTTTTGGTTTATTGAAACAACTCGGTTGAAATATATCTTTCACCTGTATCACAAATAATCGTTACTATAGTTTTGCCTTTATTTTCCGGCCTTGCCGCAATCTGTAACGCCGCGTAAACATTCGCTCCAGAACTGATCCCGCAAAGCATACCTTCTTTTAAGGCAAGCTGCTTAGCGGTTTCAATTGCGTCATTATTCTTTACACATATAACTTCATCAATTAACGAAGTATCAAGAACCTTAGGCACAAACCCAGCTCCAATGCCTTGGATCTTATGCGGCCCCGGTTTTCCGCCGGAAAGTACCGCAGAATCCGCCGGCTCAACAGCGATTATCTTCACTGATGGCTTGCGTTCCTTAAAAACCCTTCCGCAACCAGTTATTGTACCGCCAGTTCCCACCGCGGCAACAAATATATCTATTTTTCCACCGGAATCATTCCAAATTTCTTCAGCGGTCGTTTTTCGATGAATTTCGGGATTTGCCGGATTTTCAAACTGCTGCAGCATCACCGAATTGCCCACATTGCTTACAATTCTTTGTGCCTCCGCAACCGCACCCTTCATACCTTCAGAAGCAGGCGTCAAAACAATCTCCGCCCCAAATGCTTTGAAAAGTTTTCGCCTTTCTATGCTCATAGATTCAGGCATTACAAGTTTCAGCTTATAACCTTTCACCGCACAAACGAAAGCAAGCCCAATTCCGGTATTACCGCTTGTCGGCTCCACAAGCGTTGTGCTTTTATCTATTCTGCCCTGCTTTTCCGCAGCTTCAATCATCGCAAAACCAATCCTGTCCTTGACAGAACCGCACGGATTGAAAAATTCCATTTTAGCCAAAACAATAGCCTCGGTGTTATTTAAAGCATTTATACGAACAAGCGGGGTATTCCCGATCGTCTCAATTAAATTATTATAAATCCTCACATTAATTTTCCTCCGAAATCTTATCGTCTTTTTGTGTTATTATTACTTAAATTTGATAACTGGCTTTTGCTCTGTTTTTTTCATCCATTTCAACAAGGTCGCCTATTGTTTTTTTACCAAGCACATTCAAAATCGCTTCATTTATTTCAACCCATAAACGTCTCGTAATACAATCCGCATTATTCTCGCATACATTTTCATCATCAACGCATTCAACCGTCAATATCGGCCCTTCCAGCGTCTTAAATACATCTACCAGGTTAATCTCATTCGGTGCTTTTGAAAGTACATAACCACCGTGAGGACCGCGAATACTTCTTACCAGCCCGGCCGTTTTCAGCATAGCCACTAGCTGTTCAAGGTACTTATTGGAAATATTCTGATGTTCTGCGATAGTCTTTATTTGAAGCGGACCTGCTTTATAAGCAAGTGCCAGCTCAAGTAATGCCCGCATACCATAACGTGTTCTTGTAGAAAGTTTCATAAATAACTCCTAAATTCCTACTAAATTACTATGTTTATATATATTTTACGACTCAGTGTCAACTAAGTGCGATATATTTTGCTCAAATTTGTGCAAACCCCATTTCGTAAGTCTTTTATTTATAAATACTTGAACTTTTGAATATTTTTAGTAAGATATTATCCCGCCAGTTAAGATTGTCTATATGCCTAATATTAATATGCAGAATATAAGTATATGAAGAAAAAATCAATACCAAAATTAGCCATAAATCATTTATTTAGACTTACCGACGATACTGGTTTGTTGCAACACTCAAAGTTTATAATCCCAGACAGGAAATATGGATATTGCACAGACGACAACGCCCGGGCTTTGATTTTTATAACAAAATATTATCGCAATCACCCTACTGCTGAAGCGATTAGATTGTTTGAAACTTATCTGGCATTTATTTATCAATCAATCAAACCGGATAAGACTGTCTATAATTTTATGGAGTACGACCGCAGATGGAAGACCTATGAACCAGCCGCAGATGCGCTTGGCAGAGTAATATGGGCTTTGGGTTCTGTCATAGGAGATTGCCCTGATAAAGATTATACCCCGTTCGTAAAAGAATTTTTTTGTGATACATCAAACCATATCCCCACAATGTCGCCTAGGGCAAAAGCCTATTCGATTTTAGGGCTTTCGGAGTATCTGAAAATTTTCCCGGACGATTCACTTGCAGTCAAATTTACTAACATCGCCGCCGGCACTCTCTGTAAACTTTTCAATGACAGTTCTTCTTCTGATTGGCACTGGTATGAGGAGGTTATATCGTATGCAAATGCTATAATGCCCGCGGCTATGTTCGCAGCCGCCGATATAACAAAAGATAAAAATTATTTTGAAATTGCGAAAAAATCCTGCGACTTTATGGTCCAGCATACCTTTAATGGCAAACATTTCAGTTTCATCGGCTCCAACGGCTGGCACACAAAAGGCAAAGACCGCGCGCAATTCGACCAGCAGCCAATCGAGGCCGCATACACAGTTATAATGCTGGCAAAAGCCTACGAATCAACCAAAGAAAAAAAATATAAGACGCTGCAAAGAAAAGCATTCGATTGGTTTTTAGGTGATAATGATTTAAATGTTTGTTTGTACGATTCGAAAACAAAAGGTTGCCGAGACGGCATCTGCAAACACGGCCTCAATCTCAATCAAGGCGCCGAAAGCACGTTGAGTTACCTACTTGCAAGAGTGTTTTTGATCTGATTTTTTGTAAATAAACGCAAGATTTTTACAAAAAGACGCAATTTAGCAGGATAGTTCTATGAATTTCGCGTGAAAGTCGTTCAAATTTGCCAACTTTTTGCAAAGAATTTCATAGATTTTTAATGTTTTTGCTTGTTTTCCAATTATTTTGCACAAAAAAATTTCAGAACTTGCGCAAACACCTCAAAAACCAGACTTTTAACACTTTTCTGCTACGCTTGACAGGAAAGCCCCCTTTTTACTTGTGTTTTTTCTTTAATTAGATAAAGTTCATCTAAATTTTTAGGAGAAGAAAAATGATAAAATTTTTTCTTATAGCTTTTTTGCCATTATGCACTGCAAACTTGCAGATTGGTAAAACAAATCCAAAACCTTTAAGCGATCAGCAACAATGGGCACTCGGAGTTTCAGGCTTGCTTGCAGCCCGCAATAATATGAGATTTGACTCTTTAGAAGGAGAAGAAATAAACAAATTCACAGTTCAAATGCAAAAAGACTCGCTCAAAAAATGGTGGGGAATAGAAACCAAAGCTGACCTCTTGAAAGACCTCAAATGGCTTGAGGATGAAGGTCATAGCGAAAATTTTGCAGAACTCAAAGAAACTCTTGATTATTTTGAAGACAATCCAGGCCCAACCACAGAACTAAGTAATTTTCTACAGAAAATAAAAAATGATTGGGAATATATATGCAAAATCATGATTGTTACAAAATATCAGGAATATCTTGGTGATAAAAGCCTTTATGGGTGGGATGCGGCAAGATATGTTTGTCTTTGCAGATGGGGATATACCTGCGGCTATCTTACGGAAGAAGAGGCATGGGAGAAAATTATGCCTGCCGCAAGATTTGTCCAGAGAACTTTCGATTCATGGGAAGACTTTGGCGCAAACTATATTATCGGCAGAGAATTCTGGTCGCCAAAAGATGATGACCGTTATATGTATGAAGATGCTTATATGAGATTGTTGGAAATGCCCGACAGCCCATGGAAAAAACTGCCGTGGAATTTATATTTAGGCGAGGAGAAATAAATATGTTAAGAAAGGTGTTCTTAATTTCCATTATTATCGTTTTTTTCAATTTTGTTTCCGCACATCAGTTGCTGGTACCGCAGGATTATAATACTATCCAGAAAGCAGTTGATGCCGCTTCCCCGCAAGACAACATTATAGTAGAAATCGGAACATACCATGAGAATATCTCTTCCCCGCGTCCGATACAAATCAAAGGACAGGATCCGCTGCATACAATAATCGAAGGCGAACTTGTCATTACGATAAAAGATTCAGATTCCTCTCAGACTAAATCAGTGATAAAAAATCTCTGCATAACCGCCAAAAAAGTCGGAATCTTAGTGTCAAAATGTGATGATGTCTTGATTGAAAATTGCATAGTTAGAGACACAAGCAGTTGCGGAATTAATATTAACAATTCAAAAAAATCCATTATCAAAGATTGCAGAGTCTCCGATGGCATGTTAAACGGAATTGTCTGTAATTTTATTGATGATATCAATCTGGTGAATAACAAAATTATAAATAATAAAGGTTTTGGCATCAAACTTAATCGAATTAAACAAAGCGGTTTGAGCGGAAATCTGTGCACAGGTAATAATTCGTATGCAATCTATTTAAAACAAGTTCATAATTCCATCATAAAAAACAATAAATGCCTTGAAAACAAAGAGGTGGGCATATTTTTGGATAATTGCGGCCGAATAATTCTTTCGGGTAATAAGGTCATTAAGAACACAATAGGTATTTCAGTAACCCGAACAAACGGCATTATCGAAAATAATATAAGTATAGATAACAGTCAGGAAGGAATCTTCGTTGAAGGCTACGAACAAGATGCTGCGAGTAAATCATCCGATACAAACGAAAATTTCTCAAATATGGTAATAATTCGAAATAATAATTTAGTCAATAATTTTAGAGGCATATACCTGCGCTATTCGAACAAATTCACGGAAATAGAGAAAAATGTTTGTGAATACAACAACAAGGCAGGAATATTAATAGAAAAATCTTTCAATAAAATTATTATAACAGGGAATATATGTAAGTTTAATGCAAAATACGGCATTATGCTTAATGAAACAACAAATATTACAGCAAAGAAAAATATTATCAGTCAAAATGGGGGCTATGGCATTTGGATACTAAAATCAAAGGATAATGCGGAATTATCAAATAACACAATCGAAGAAAATAATTGGTATGGAGTTAATTTAGAAGAAGGTGCAAAGGCAATCATAAATTCAAATACCATAACTAAAAATCGTTACGCCGGAATTTTCGTTAATGGCAGCAAATCTGCTTACGCGAAAATAAACGGCAATACTATAAGTGAAAATTATCCGGTTGGAATACTTTTCATTGCCGGTGGAACCGGTGAAATCAGAAATAACAAATGCAGTTGCCATAGCTGGAGCGGCATTGCAATTCGCGGCAAAGATACAAACCCTGTGGTTTCAGGCAATAATTGTTTCAATAATAAATGTTGGGGCATTATATATTGGGATGAGGCTGAACCAACGATTACAGAAGATAATATAATGAATGAAAATAAGTTGGGCGGCATTGAAAATAAACAATTACCTTTTACTATCGATTATTAATAAATGAAAATCGTGACATTTAATGTAAATTCGATACGCTCACGGACGCAGATACTTCTTGATTGGCTGCAGGAAAACAAGCCGGATGTATTGTGTCTTCAAGAAACGAAAGTTCAGGATAAAGATTTTCCGGCGGAGGCTTTTGCGTTCAGCGGATATGATTTTGTTTATAAAGGCGAAAAAAGCTACAACGGCGTAGCGATTTTCAGTTTGAAAAAACTTGAAGCCGTCGAATTCGGTTTGGACAGCGACCCGAAAGACGAAGCACGAATGGTCAAAGCACAACTTGGCAATCTCATTATCATCAACACATACATTCCGCAAGGTTTTTTTGTCGAGTCGGACAAATACGTTTACAAATTGAACTGGTACAAAAGACTGCTGGAGTATTTCAAAAAAAATTTCAAGCCGGGCGACAAAATTTTATGGATGGGCGATCTGAACATCGCGTATGAACCGAAAGATGTGCACGATCCTGTTCGGCTGGAAGGTCATGTATGTTTCAACAAAGAGCTTTCGCAGCTATTCAAGCAGTTTATCGATTGGGGATTTGTAGATTTATTTAGAAAGTTTTGCAGCGATGAGGGTCAATATTCATTTTGGGATTATCGCGACGTGAATACATTAAAACGCAACAGAGGCTGGCGGCTCGATTATATTATGGCTACAAAGCCAATGGCCGATGTATGCAAAAAGTGCTTGATAGACAAAAAGCCGCGAATGCTCGACAAGCCCAGCGACCATACGCCGGTAATTGCCGAGTTCGACAATTTTTAGCTGATAAAAGTTCTTACTCTTCCAGGCGTCTATCGCCTCCGCATCTGCGTTCGGGGCCGGTATAACCGAAAGAATTTTTTCTGCGGTCGCCTTTGCGTCTGCGGTCGATAACGTTCATATCAGCCATTATCTCGACAATTTTGTCAAAAACCGTTTTATGTGAATCAATAGTGTTCATAATGTTTGCCCTATTATAAATTACTTCGACAAACAACCAAACTTTTAATGAATTTTTTCCTGATTCAAATATTTGATTTCAGCAGGCGTTAAAGACCTGTACAGCCCCACACTCAATCGTTCAAGCGAGATGCGGCCGATATGCGTACGTTTGAGCGAAACGACTTTATATCCTAATCTTGCCAGGATTCTTTGAATTTCACGGTTGAGACCAAGACGAATCCGAATTTCAAGTTGTGATTCTTTTTCGGAGGCTTTCAGGACTTTAATTTTCATCGGCGAGGTTTTGCCTTCGGAAAGCCAAACACCTTTTTTCAGCTTCTCGACATCCTCGTGCTCAATTTTTCCCTTGATTGTCGCCAAATAAGTCTTTTCCAAAGAATATCTAGGGTGTGTGAGTTTGTCAACCAGTACGGAATCATTGGTAATGATAATCGCGCCGGAAGTTTCTGTATCAAGTCGCCCTGCACAAAATACCCGCTCTTTTGTATCGATTAAGTCTATCGCTTTTGTCCTTCCGCCGGGGTCATTATTGGTACAAATGACACCTTTGGGCTTATTTAAAAGATAATATACCTTTTTTGGCCTTTGAATCCGTCTGCCATCAACGGTTATAATATCGGTATTGACATCCGCGAACACCGGAAGGGTATCAACAATCTTGCCATTGACACGAACAGCCCCTTGCAAGATGAGTTCTTCGCATTTTCTGCGTGAATCCACACCTGCGGCCGCCAGAATTCTTTGTAATCGTTCTTTTGCCATAATCAACCTTTATAATATGAATTATATAAATATACTAACAATAAAGCACTTACGCCAATATAACTTTGAGAATTTAGGTAAAATTTTAGTTGACTAAAGCAAGGGTTTTGCCGATAATATAACACCTTAGATGAAACATAAGTATCGCATCTAACCTGATTTAATATCCATTTGGAGTTTATTATGGCAGTCGCTCGACAAGATCAAAGTAATACAATGCTTTACACAGCAATCGTTTTTGTGACTTTATTTCTCATCGCGGCTGTTGTTGCGGTGGTTTTTTACGTCAAAGCCGAGGATTGGCGAAATAAATATACACAAAGTCAGCAGCAGCTTGAAGAGGTTGCTTCTTCATCTGAAGCCTCAAATCTTAGCAATCTTGTCGGCCAAAAAGGAAGCGATTCTCGGATTCGTCAACTGATTGGTTATCTTGATAATATTTATAAAATGCAAACAGGCCTTGCACCACAGGAAACAAGCGCTGAAGCAAAGTTAATCGACCTCACATCAAAATATAATGACGTACTGGCGAAACTGCCAAAAGAATTTGGAATAGTAACCCAGCCGAACGATGTCAACGCTCCAGGAATTTTCAGAGTCATTGATATTTATGATAACAAACTCGCACAGAAAAATGATTCGATCGAACAGTTGAACAAGCAAATTGTAAATTTGAACAGTGATTTTGACTCAGCCAAACTTGGTGCAAAGAATAGAGAAGTTGAACTTTTAGGACAGCTTTCAATCGCTCGTCAGGATGCGAATTCTGTTCAGACAAGTTACAATCAACTCCGCGATCTGATGACTCAAAAAGCTGATCAGCAACTGGCAACTTTGATGCAGCAAAGAGAAGAAGCGATCAACGAAAGCAATAAAAACAAACAAGATTTGCTCGAAAATATGAGCAAACTTACCATCACACAAAACAGATTAGAGGATGCTCTTAGCAAACTAAATGTTTTGAAATCACCGCCTAAAGAAGATATGGGAGCATATAAGACAGACGGCCATATCGTTTCTGTTGATATACAGTCAAATCTCGTATTTATCGATATCGGCAGCAACAGCAAAGTTTATCCTGGCCTGACATTCGCTGTTTATGAAAGAAACGCACCGATTCCAACCGATGGCACCAGCAAAGGCGAAATCGAAGTTTTCGATGTATCGAAGAACACCGCAACCGCAAGAATTGTAACTCAAAGCAAGAGAAATCCGGTTGCCGAAGGCGATATCATTCTAAATCTTATCTGGGACAGCAAAGCTGTTAACAAATTCGTCGTCGCCGGTTCATTCGATTTCAACGGTGATGGTTTACCGGATAATGATGGCGCAGCTAAAGTCGCACAGCTTATCGAAAACTGGGGCGGAAAGGTCGAAACCAGCGTTACGATTGATACCGATTACCTTATTCTCGGTAATGAACCGCAAATTAAGAAAAAACCCACTCTCGATGAAATAGAGGCTGATCCGCTGGCAAATGAAAAATACGAAGCATCGGTTCAGGCAGGCGAAAAATATAAAGAAGTACAGACACAGGCAAAGGATTTGTATATTCCTGTTTTCAACCTGAAAAGATTCCTGAACTTCAGCGGCTACGAAGCATTAGCGGCAAAAAGCCATTAAAGGCTTAAGGCTCAATACCTATCGATGCGACATAGACATCGCCTGTGTATTCTGCCGAGCTGATAGATTGAAATCCCTTTTTCGCGGCAACGAACGTTACCGTAGTGATTGCCTTGATAGCCGTTGGCAGTGGTTTTCCCTCATCGCAATCCAGACCGGAAGGAATATCTACGGCTATTACCGGTTTATTCAAAGCATTGATTGAATCTACAATTTTAGCAAATTCAGGTTTTAATTTGCCCGCGAAACCGGTTCCGAAAATTGCATCGATGATCAAATCACAATCAGCGGCTAATTTTCCCGAGTTAATCTTATCGGGTTCGGCAAATTCCATAATTTCAATTTTCATTTTCTCTGCAATTTTATAATTTACCAAAGCATCGCCTTTGATTTTCGCCGCCGGGCCGCAGAGAACCACGAACACATCAAATCCAGCCGTTTTAAAATGACGCGCTATAACAAAACCATCGCCGCCGTTGTTGCCTGTTCCGCAGAAGATACAAACTCTTGAACCGCCCCGCTTCTTTAATTCCGCGATAGCGATTTCACTGCATCCCCTGCCCGCGTTCTCCATAAGTGTTACGCCTGGAATGCCCAAGGTATTTATTGCGTATGCGTCGAAATCGCAAACCTCCCGGCGGGTCATCACCGAATCTTTTTGCCTGTCAAATTTCTTAATCATAAACAAATTATACAATTCCGCATTGCATTTTCAATATACTGATTTCTGTTGAATATTTATAGTTTGAGGTTACATTTAAGAATATGAATATATTACTTACAAATGATGATGGAATTATGGCACCGGGAATAGCGGCTGCTTATAAGGAATTGGTCAAAATCGGCAACATAACTGTTGTAGCGCCGTCGGATAGAATGAGCGGCGCAGGCCACAGCATAACCGTTTTTGAACCATTGGTCTGCGAAAAGGTAACCATCGAAGGCTCGTTCACCGGCTATAGCGTTAGCGGCTCTCCTGCGGATTGCGTTAAGCTTGCCTTAATGGAAATATGCCCCACAAAACCCGATATTGTCGTCAGCGGAATAAATCACGGCGCAAACGTAGGCATAAACGTTTATTATTCTGGAACGGTGGCCGCTGCGATGGAAGCTGCGTTTTATAGAATACCCGCTATCGCGTTAAGTGCCGCTCACGAAGAAAACACGGATTTTAAAAATGCTGCGATATATAGTCTGCAAGTCATTGAAAAACTTTTGCCGGTAACTTTGCCGGGCGTAATAAATATTAATATCCCGGCTCTATCGAAAGCTAAACCGAAAGGATTGAAAGTTGTGCCGCAATCGACGATGGGGTTTGATGAACATTATATCAAGACCCAAAACGACGCCGGCCAGACTCTCTATCAACTTGCAGGCGGAACACATCGCGATGTTGACCTGCCTAGCGATACGCTTGCTTTGAGTGATGGTTTTATTACCGTTACTTCGCTTGGTTTTGATATGACCGATTACAAGGGAATGGAAAAACTTCACCAGCTAAAATTTTAATAAAGGATTGAATATGGCCTCTAAAAAAAGTCAGATTTGCATTTGCACGGTTACAGGAAAAGACAAAGTTGGAATCATCGCCCGGCTGGCGGTCGCAATGGCAAAAGCCAACATCAACATAGTTGACGTGAACCAAAAAATTATGGAAGACTATTTCGTTATGACAATGGCCTGCGATATCGCGAAAGCAACTCTCACGATACCGCAAATTCATAAAACACTGGACAAAATCGCCGACGAAATGAAGCTGAAAATCAACTTCCAGGACGAATCCATCTTCAAAATGATGCACCGCGTGTAAAAGAGTTTAATAACTTTGGAAAAATCTGTTCGACTTATAATTCTTTTATCGTTTGGCGAATAATACCGCATCCTTCAATAACAGCTTCCTTTGTTATACATAAAGGCGGAGCGATTTTTACGCAGCCGCCGCCAAGTCCGACAGGAGCAAACAACAGCAAACCTTTTTTATAGCATTCATATACAATGTTCCAAGCCAAATCGTAATCCGGCTCTTTTGTGCCCTTCTTTACCATCAATAAACCGCCGACTAAACCTTTTGCCGGTGCAAAACCAATAACATCTGAAAATTCCTCCTTTATAGAATCCAACTCGTTTTTCAAAACTTTGCCAACCTCTGCTGAATTCTGTACAAGTTTTTCTTTTTCAATAACATTGATATTCGCCAGAGCAGCCGCACAGCAAATCGGATTCGCCGAATGGGTGCTTGTCATTTCATTCGGGCCATACATATCCATAACGTCAGGTCGGCCTACAACGCCACTAATCGGCAGCGAACTGCTGAATCCTTTGCCCATACAGAATAAGTCCGGCACAACTTCATAATCTTCAAAGCCCCACATTGTGCCGCATCTGCCAAAGCCGGCTTGTACCTCATCAAAGCAAAGCAAAGCATTATATTTATCGCACCATTGGCGAAGTTTTTGAGCGTACTCTTTCGGCATAAAATTCGGCCCGATTCCCTGATATGTCTCACTAATAACTCCGGCGACATTGTCAGGATTTATCTTCAATTTTGAAAGTGTTTCGGTAAATAAATCGAAACTTGTATTTTCATTTCTGAAACCATCTGGGAAAGGAACCTGAACTATTTCTTTATCAAGATTTTTAATCCATACCCTTCCTGTACCAAGCGGGCCCATCTGCTGTGAACCGAGCGTTCTGCCGTGAAAAGCATCCATGAACGATACGATAACATTCTTTGCTTCCGACCGAACTTTTTTTCCGTAAGTTCGCATTAATTTCAAAGCACATTCAGTTGCTTCCGCACCTGTACTTAATAGAAATACCTTATTCAATTTTTTTGGCGCGATTGATACAAGTTTCTGAACCAAATCGATTCTCGGCTGATTCGGAAAACAATATGTTGTCAGCAAAGGCTTTGAAGCCTGATCTACAATGGCTTTTACGATTTCAGGATGACTGTGGCCTGCGTTTGTAATAAGAACCCCCGACGAAAAATCAAGCCATTTATTGCCGCAATCGTCGAATACATTTATACCTTCCGCTTTGTCCCAGATAATTGGAAGCTGGCCTCGCATACTGCGAGCTTCAAGTTCACGCAGTTTTTTAATTTGCTCTACTGTTTTTTCATTCGGGATTTTACCGGATACTTTTCTGTATTTAGTTTCAATATTTTCTACTGATACCGATTCAAGTGGAAATTCTTTAGCCATCTCTAAAACAAACCTTTCTTTAACTTTTAAGTTTCACACCGGCATTTGCGCCGTAAATAATTTCAACTTCTTTACCGCCATTTAATATCGAAAGCCTTCCCGCTTCCATAACCAATTCGTTATAACTGCTGTTGGCAGGCGTTGCCATTACACCCTGTTTGTCGAATTCCTTCAAGAAATTCTGTCGCTGGTTTAAATCCGCCTTCAAACACTTATTAATATTTTTCACAATAAATTCAATTGAGCGATAGCCGTAGCCAACTGGAGTCAAACCACCATCGCCCAGATTTATATATTTGAAATAATCGGGACTTGGTTCTGAATAATATTTGCCGTCTCTTTTTTCAACATAGCAATACTCCAGGCCGCGATACTGATCGTTGTGAACAAGCATTCCGCTTCTGTCATTGCCCGCGCAATACATTCTCAACCCCTGGAAATTTCCGCCGGGGCCATCATCGGGATAACCCATTACGTCCGTAACGTGCAGACAGGCGCCATTTTCCCAAACCACTCTTCCATCCGTCCAGAGGTAACCTTCTTTGCCGTTTGGATATTTGTCTTTTATTCCATAAACTGAAACCGACTTCGGCATCAGGCCTGTTATAAAATGAACCTGGTCAATATAATGACAGCCGACATAAGTAAACATATCTGAATTTTCGCAGGTACACCAGTTCTGGAAATTTGAATGCCTGTAATAATAAGGCTCGTTCAGTTCAGCATGTCCCATTTTAAATTCGCCAAACAAACCTTCGCTATATTGCTGACGTGCAAATAATGCCCTGTCATCGAGCCGTTTGTGATACTCAATTCCAATAACAAGCCCTCTTTCGAAAGCTTCTTTTTCAATTTCAATCGCCTGATCATATTTGAGCACCAGCGGCTTTACGCACATTATATGCTGATCATTCGCGATTGCTTCTTTTAAAACCATATAATGAAGCTGGTCTGGCATCGCAACAACAACGATACTGTGCTTCGGCAATTCAGCGATTGCTTTTTCGAAAAGGTCGGGCTGATTTACATTCGGATCACTTTCCAGTGCTGGAATAGCTTTAAAACTTTGTCCCGGAAAAGCTTTTTTCAAGGATTCATCTTGCGCCAAAACTTTCAGCGGAGCACTATTTAAAGCACATACGCTAATATCTCCAATAATTCCCTGACGTTGTAAATGATACAGCGAAGGAAGTATCTGCACCTGCGTGATCATACCGCCGCCAACAACTAAAACTTGTGGTTTACTCATTAATTTTCCCTTCATTGTTATTAAGGAAGTACACCCAACGCTTGCGTTGCTTCCACGACCCTTTGAACCGCAATATCCATCGCAGCCTGACGCATTGTTAATTTCTTATTCTGTGAATAATCATAAACCTGTTCAAATCTTGCGTTCATTCTTTCGCTTAATCTCTTATTGACCTGATCAAGCGTCATTTGCTCACGCTGCGTTTCCTGTGTGTATTCGAGATACGACACAAACACGCCGCCTGCATTGCACAAAATATCAGGAATAACAAAAACATTTTTTTGAGCCAATATTTCATCCGCATCAGGTATGGTCGGAGAATTTGCACCCTCTGCGATAATCTTTGCTTTAATCCTTGATGCTACATCACTTGTTATGACCGACTGCGTAGCGGCAGGAACAAGAATATCGCAATCGCAAGTCAAAACATCCGCATTACTGCATTGCTTCGCGGCCGGGTAACTCGCAAGAGGGCCGCAGTTCTTCGTAAACACAGCCAATTGTTTTATATCAATTCCGTCATTATCCATTATTCCGCCCGTAACATCGGATACAGCTACAATATTAGCTCCAAAATCAAACAGTTCCGCAGCGGCAACTGAACCAACATTTCCAAACCCTTGTACCGCAACGCGGGCTTGCTTAATATCTATTCCTAATTTTTTACAGGCCGCAAGAACGGTATAAGCAACACCTCGCCCCGTTGCTTCTTTTCTTCCAACTATACCGCCAAGTATTATTGGTTTGCCAGTAACATAGCAGCCATTTGTTATTGATTGCCCCCACGAATACGCAAGACAATCACGTATATGTCCCATATCGGCCTCGTTTGTGCCCATATCGGGAGCGGGAACATATATTTCCGGCCCGATATGCCTCATCGCGCCTCGTGTGAACGAACGAATAATTATTTCTTTGTCATTAATATTAATATTTGACGAGTCGACCTGAATGCCGCTTTTACCCCCGCCGAATGGCACGCCAATCAATGATGTTTTCCACGTCATCTCCATCGAAAGACCTTGTATGTCCTCAAGCGTTACCGTTGGAGACATTCTTATACCGCCCTTTGCAGGTCCGAGCGAATCTCGATGTTTAACAATGAAGGCTTTAACTTGTATGTGTTTGCCATCACTTAAAGTCGGATTCAATGTTAATTCGATTTTTTCTTTCGGCTCCAACAATCTGTTTAGTATGCTATCAGAAATTTTTAATCTCACGGCTGTTTGTTCAAGATTCAGTTTCGCCGTCTGTAAAATCCCACATACATTTTCCATAAGTTTTCCCTTAAAATTTGTAAGACACCACTATTTCATCTAAATGCTGCCCCAGAACTTTACAGCCCTGTTTAGCATCTTTTTCGCAAATTGCGTCAAATATTTTTCTATGAAAAGTCAACGCCTTTTCTTCTTCGCCTTCGTGCATACTGCTATACACCTGTGAATATTTCAGATATTCTGAAATGGCCTCAAATGCGGTTACAAGCACAAGATTCTTGCCCATAGCGACAATTGCCTGATGAAAACTCATATCGCTTTGAAGAAATTGGGGCAAATCATCGACAGCCTTTTCCATTTTTTCAATAATGGTACTAAGCAATTTTATTTCTTCCTTTGTCGCTTTCTCGCAAGCAAACTCAAGACTTGGTATTTCAATGATTTTTCTGGCGTTGATAATATCTTTAAGACTGACATCCTTAAAATTCGGAGGCAATACTTTTTTCGGCAGTTTTTTATCGGAATATTTTTTTATGTAAATTCCGCTTCGAGGAACAATCTTGATAACCCCCAAACTCTGCAAATCGGCCAGCCCCTGCCTTAAAGTCCCCCTGCTCACACCAAGCGTCTCGCAAAGTAATCTCTCCGCAGGAAGTTTCTGCCCTTGCTTGAACTGACCTGTGGAAACAAGCGATATCACTTTCCGAACAACTTTTATCCCAAGAAGCTCTTTATCCATTTTAATTTTCCAATCTGGTACAGATAATATACCAGATTATTAACATCAGTGTCAATAAAAAAATATTTGCATAAATAAAAGTTGTTGGTATATTTATTATACCAGAACAAAGGAATAAAAATGAAACTTGTCGACCTGCAGGTAAATGGATATATGGGAGTGGATTTTTCAAGTCCGCTGCTTAGTGAGTCCGATTTTGTTTTCGCGTGTAAAAAATTGATAAAACACGGCGTTAATGCCTTTCTGCCCACGATAATCACAAGTTCAGAAAAATTATACGAGAGAAATCTATCATTAATCGCAAAAGCATCAGAAAAACCGGAGTTGAAAAAACATATTCTCGGCATCCACGCCGAGGGCCCATTTATTTCCAAAGTCCCAGGTACAGTCGGTGCGCATAATCCTAAATGGACTAGAAAACCTGACATTGAATTTCTAAAGAAAATGCAGGATTTGGCTAAAGGTAAAATCAGAATATTAACAATTGCTGCGGAACTTCCAGACGCCGATAAACTATGCAAATACGCCGCGAAAAATGGTATTAGCGTATTTCTCGGCCATCAGGATGCGCAACTGGCCGATCTGGAAAGACTTGCCGACGCCGGCGCTAAAGCCATAACACACTTAGGCAACGGTATGCAGAATATGGTCAATAGACATAACAATATTCTCCAATACGGCCTTGCCTGTGATAAACTTTCCGCAACGATCATTACCGATGGCCATCATCTGCCTGCACACCTGATAAAAACAATTATAAAAGCAAAAGGCATAAATAAGATAGCTGTTATCAGTGATGCTTCACCGATAGCGGGAATGAAGCCGGGGAAATTTAATATTCTCGGCAACGATGCTATTCTTGAAAAAAATGGTCTTCTGCATAATCCGCAAAAAAAATGTTTGGTTGGCTCATCCGCTACGATGGTAGAATGTTGCAAATACCTAGACAGCCTTTCGCTTCTTACAAAAAGTGAACTCAATAAAGCAGTTTACAATAATCCGTTGAAATTAATTTCTTAATGGGCCCTCTAAAAACTTGTCCTTATGAAGATGGGATTGCTTTTAAAAACGAGATTTCTAGCAAGCTGATCAATTAATGCCTCTTTTATTTAACAAATAATAATTTTAGGAGTGCTATGTAGATAGTTCCATTAAAAAACATTATCGATTGTTTTGGCCGTAATTTACCTCTAATTTTCTTGCAAAACTAGCAGGTTGAGTGTAAAGTAAGCAAAAATTTGTCGGATCGTGTTTTTAGTTTTTTATTATCGTTTTTGCATGATTAAATTACAAACATTAGTCATAATGCAAACTCATTACAGTATGATGAACACAAAAACATCCATAAGTCTTTATTTTTAAATAATTTGCGCCCGTAGCTCAACTGGATAGAGTGCCGGCCTACGAAGCCGAAGGTTACAGGTTCGACTCCTGTCGGGCGTATTTGTTGATTCTTAGCCACGAAGGCACTAAGACACTAAAATATTAAGTATATATTTTCTTTGTGCCTTGGTGTCTTAGTGGCTATTTTTGTTTTAAAGGAAAAAAATGGATACTAAAGATTTTTCACAAGTAATACTAGAAAAAGCCGCCTCTCTTTATAAGCATATCGTTCTGCCCGAAGGCGAAGACCCCAGAACGATTGAGGCCGCAAAGAAAATAGCCGACATTAAAATGGCAAAACTCACCTTACTGGGCGACGAAAAGAAAATCGGCGACGAACTGAAAAAACTGGGGGCAAACACAACAAACATCACAGTTATCAATCCAAAAACAAGTCCTAAATTAAAAGAATACGCAGAAAAATTTTATGAACTGCGCAAAAATAAAGGCGTTACTCCCGAACAGGCTCTCGAAACTGTAAAAGACGAAGTTTACTTCGGCACAATGATGGTGAAGACTAACGAAGTTGACGGCCTTGTCAGCGGAGCTGTACACTCAACACCAGACACCGTCCGCCCTGCTCTGCAAATCATCAAGGCGGCAAAAGGCGTTGAAACAGTTTCAAGTATGTTCTTTATGACAAAAGGCGATACAACGCTTCTGTATGCTGATTCAGGTTTGAACCAGGACCCGACAGCAGAACAACTCGCAGATATCGCTTTAACAACAGCACGAACCGCAAAACAATTCGGCATCGTTCCGAAAATCGCGATGCTTTCATATTCAACAAAAGGTTCAGCCAAAGGCGCCGGCCCGGATAAGATGATCAAGGCAACCGAACTGGCTAAAGCGAAACTAGAAAAAGAATTCGATGGCGAATACGCAATCGACGGCGAACTGCAATTCGATGCCGCTTTCGTTCCATCGGTCGCAGCTAAAAAAGCACCAGGCAGTCCATTAAAAGGCCAGGCCAATGTATTCATCTTCCCAGACTTGGGCGTCGGCAATATTTGCTATAAGTCAACAGAGAGACTTGCAGGTTATGCCGCTTACGGCCCAATAT
>MHYA01000026.1:0-6157 GCA_001825675.1 Planctomycetes bacterium GWF2_42_9
AGAACAGCAGGTAAAGTCAATTATTAACTTTTTAAATGCCTTACAGTCATTCAGAACGACTTTGCAGGTCGCACTATGGAAAAAGTCGATGGCGCTAAGTGATTTCCAATGTACCTTTATAAACTCGGCCCATGTTGTTTTCTTTGTTCTACTTGGCTGTGGTTCTAAGCCTTCCTTCTTTAATATATTCGCAATGGTGCTGTGGCTAACTTTGAAGCCAAGATACTTCAATTGACCTTCAATTCGAGGATAACCCCAGCTGCGATTTTGTCTGGCCAATTTAATTATAAGCTTTCGAAGTTCATCAGAAATCTGAGGTCTGCCATATTTACGGCACTTGCTTCCATCATACTTTTTGGCAATAAGCTCACGATGCCATTTTAAAATTGTTTCTGGCGAAAATACATTGCATATCTCACTCAACGCATTGCGGCTGATTTTCTTAGCTAACACAGCTAATGTTCTGCGCTGCTGATCATTAAGGATTATACGTTTTTTGCCAAGCTTTTCTTTTAGTATGGCATTTTCTGTTTTAAGATATTCTATCATGTCCTGCTGGTGTCTGTTGATCCAGCCGGCAAGCATAACTAATAACATTGTCATTGGGCGAGTTTTCATAAAAACTTAATTTTTTAAACTATTCTGTTATCAATTTTTAAGCGTCAATTCCTGTCACAAAGCCGAGGGATTAATGCAATGATTGGCACATTAAGCCACCTTTGCAGTTGTTTGATTCTTGTATTTTCCTTGGAGAAATGTATCATAACCGCTTGATTTTTCAAGAATTAAAACGTATAACGAAGGTATAATTCAATTAGCTTTATCTATTTGCATTGTGCAAGGTTTGCAGCCATAATTTTTTATTTTTCAGGAAAAATAAAAAAGGCCCGGAATTATTCCGAGCCTTTTGAAATCATTAGAAGAAAAAATTATTTGCTGCTGTTTGGATCAAGTTGTTTGCATTTCTTGCCGCTTTTTTTGCAGGTGCCATCTTTAGCTCTGCATTTGTCATTGCATTTGCCTTTGCCGTCTTTGCAGCCATCATCAATGGCTTTATCCTTATCTTTGCATGAATTTGAGTCAGCGGCATATGCCTTTGATGCGAAATCGATCTTTGCGATGGAAAGGCCAGCGAGTAATACTAACACTAAGACTAATGAAAACAGTTTCCTTAACATGATAAATTCTCCAATAAAATTTTCTAGATTAATAACTACAAACAATATTATGCGTTATCGTGGTGTTTCAAATTACAAAAACGCACAAAATCGATTGCTTATCGTTGCCTAATTGAACAGGTGGTCCTGTTGAAGCAATTTCCGACTTAGTCTTTGAAATCTGTTGAGTTAAAATTGCATGAGTAAAAATATAATCCGGAATCTGGTTGCTTTGGGAAGTTACAGCCTTATTGTTGATCACCGCAATTTGCCGGGTATCGTTTAATTTACATTTGGCTTTGCACTTCGTTTTGCAGTTGTTTTTACATTTTGCCGTGACAGCTTTCGGGGATGTGGTCGTTTTTTTTATGCATAGCTTTTTGAATAGACAATTTTTCTTGCAGCCGCTGTACACGTGCACTGTCAGATAAGCAACCGCCAGTAAAGATAAGCACAACATAATCGATTTAATTTTATGTTTCATACAGATGAATAATTATACCGTATAAAATTTTAAAATCTACTTCTTTTAATCTTAGACTTCCTTAATGCTCGTGCCTGTGATGTATATCAGGCGTATGATCATGTAAATGGGTAATTGCCACATGTTTATGCCGCAAAGCATGAAAACCATTTAAAATACTATTATTATCGTGCTTATGATGTTCGTCATCATCATAGTCGTGCTTATGGTCATGTTCAAATTCTTCGTGCGTATGCTCATGTTTGTGTTTTTCATTTAAAAGAAAAATTATTCCTCCAAGCATTATCGGCAGTGCACAAAGAAATTGAATGCTTGGCATCTCTTTAAAGACAATAAATGATAGCAATGCCCCAATAAAAGGTGCTGTTCCAAAATAAGCACTCGTTCGTGCAGATCCAAGCCCTCGCATTGCAAAAATAAAAAACATTATGCTCAATCCATAAGCAAAGAACCCAAGCACCATTGCTAAAATAACATATTCGAGCCTTGGTAATTTATTTCCCGCTATGATTGCAATACACATCGAAATAATACCAGCCACAAACCCCTTAACCATCGTAATAATTAATGGGTCTTTTGAAGAAATATGGCGAGTAAAATTATTATCAAACCCCCATAAAATGCAAGCTGCGATAATACCAATTGCACCAAATGAAAATCTAAATCTCCCGCTCACATCGAGTGAAAGAATAATACTCGCAATGGTTATTAATGCCACTGAGGTGCATATGCGTCTGCAAATAGCCTCCCTAAACATAATTGCTGCTAAAATACTAGTGGCGGCTCCTTCAAAATTCAGCAGTAGCGATGCAATCGCAGCCTCTGTATTTCGCAAACTTAACATCAGCACTATTGGAGCAGCAATACCGCCGGCAAGTATTGCCCCAGTAAGCCAAGATAAATCCGATTTGGAAAGTCCTGCTTGAGCATTCGATTTAACTAAATGTGTAATGCTTTTAAGAAACAGCAACCCAATTGAGCTGCCCAAGTACAATAACGATGCCAATATTACAGGCTCAATCTTATCGAGCAGCATCTTTGAAGCAGGGATACCTACTGCAAAAAATATCGAAGCAAGTATCGCTTGTAGAATAGGTTTTAATCTTGGATTTAACATTTGTTTATTATAAATAAATACTTTTAAATTACTAATAAATATCTGTTACCTAATCAGAAATCAATTTCATAAAGAGGACATACTCACATGCATATGCGAGTAATTAGCAAAAATGCTAAAATCGCTAAGAATTTGAATGTCGTTCGCTAATTGGTGAATATTTCAAGTCAGGCAAGGCCGATTCGAGAGGACAAGATATAACCTGTGACCTGGAGAAAGTATCGGAAATGGAAAAGAAAAAATTGCGATATACCACGACTATGATGGTACATTGTACCGAATGACTGCCATGTGCTAACATTTGAAATGTATATTAAACTGGAACGTTTATAAATTAAGAAGACCAAGCTCGCTACAGGGCGGCATAGAGGTAGAATCTGCTTTGTCAAGATTGCCAGATTGTGATAATATTTAATGCTCATCCTTTTGAGAACATTTTTTCAACCGTGCCAAGTAATATGCCCCATATACAGTGAATAAACTTATGAACAGAATTATTGCCCAAATAAACATCGGGTTTAAACGTTGTGTTAGGACCTTATACACACCACTTAATCCAAATAAGATAAATATCGCTGCAGAAATCCATTTTATCGTTTTTTCTGGAATGTGCTTGTGCATTACAATACCAACAATTATGCCTACAGCATCCGCAACAATCATACCGAGAGTGGTACCCATAAGAACGTTGAAGAGATTGTTATATTCTACCGCCAGACTAATAGTGGCAAGCTGAGTCTTGTCGCCTATCTCGGCAAGGAAAAAAGCGATACCAACAGTGACTATGGGACCAAATCGCGATTCTTTTTTATCTTCGCCTTCAAGCTTATCGCCTCGAATAGTCCATAAACCAAACACTATAAATGACAATGCAGCAATCAGGGAGATAATGTCGATGGGAATAATGGTCGCCAAAAGACGACCCGCTATTACAGCCAATGCATGATTAAGAAGCGTAGCAAGAAAAACGGCAATAAGTACCTTATGCGCTTTATATTTCGTTGCGAATGCCATTGCCAAAAGCTGTGTCTTGTCTCCCATTTCTGCCAGAACCACGAATAGGAACGATGCTATTAGTGCTGTCATATATCCTTTCCATCTTAAGAACTTAAGCTAAATTTTAAATACAATACAAACAGGTGCATTTGATTAAACTTACTTATATTCGAAAACCATTTCTGTCTCAATTAACTTCTTTTGTCAAACCATCCGTGCCTCACTGACCATTTCACTATTTCTATCGCTGGCAAAATCGTAAGTGCTGATGATGTAATGATTATCCAGTCAACTAGCGTGAGAGAATAAGTCCCAAATGGATGTTGCAGGAAAGGCACATAGACGACCAGTACCAGTAATAACAATTCCCATAGAATGGCCATGTTCAACCATTTATTAGCTAATGGTCGATTTATGACTGAATAGTAGTCAGAACGGAAACTGTAAGCCTTAAAAAACTGGATTAGCACTAGCGATACAAATGTCATAGTCATGGCTTCTTCACGACTACGTCCAGAATTTAATGCCCAGACAAACAGACAGATATTAATTATCGTTGACCAAATACCGCCTGCCATCATAAGGGCAACAACGGGTCTTGTGAAAATGCCGGTGCGCGGATTCCGCGGTCTGCGACGCATAAGGTCTTTCTCAGGCGGATCGACGGCCATGGCTAGTGCAGGCAAGCCGTCGGTGGCAAGGTTAACATAAAGGATTTGCACGGCGCTTAATGGCAGCGGTATGCCAGCCAGCGTCGCAACGCCCATTAAGCCTATTTCACCGAGATTAGATGAAAGCAAATACATCAGGTACTTTTTGGTATTACTGAAAATTCCTCGTCCCTCTTCCACCGCAGCCACTATGGAAGCAAAGTTGTCATCAGTGAGCGTCATTGCAGAGGCTTCTTTGCTGACATCGGTGCCGGTAATGCCCATAGCGATGCCGATGTCAGCTTTTTTAAGTGCTGGTGCATCATTTACGCCATCACCGGTCATCGCGACGATGTGTCCTTTTTTTTGCAGGGCAGTAACCACCTGCAGCTTGTGCGATGGTGAGACGCGAGCATAGACCTCAATATTTTCCACTTCACGTTCGAGATCTGCCTCCGTCATAGCCCCCAATTCGTCTCCTGCAACAACACGGCCGGTCTTAAGGATGCCCAATTCACGGGCTATCGCTTGAGCTGTAATCGGGTGATCCCCAGTGATCATCACCACTTTTATACCTGCCGACTGGCACGTCTGGACAGCAGTTTTGGCCTCCGGACGGGGTGGGTCGATCATCCCAAACAAACCGAGAAATGTCATTTCACGTTCTGATGTTTCGAGTGAGGTATCCGATTTTGATGCTACTGCAAGCACTCGTAGCGCCTCACCTGCCATCTGCCGGGCGATTTCCAGGATGGCCGTTTTTCCTGCCGTATCGAGTAGCACTTCCCCGCCTTTCGTCAATTGCCGTATGCATGAATTAAGAATAATTTCGGGTGCTCCTTTGGAACATGCGATCAGTTCATGCTGAGTTGTGTGCAGCGTCGTCATTCGCTTCGTTTCTGAAGTGAATGGAATTTCATTTATGCGAGGAAACTTCGATTCGAGGTCGGCCTTATCCAGCCCAGCTTTGGCGGCAGCCACCACTAAAGCACCTTCCGTAGGATCGCCTTTAATGTCCCATTGTCCATCAGGCTCGTTGCGGACGATATAAGCATCAGATGCCAGAACAGAAGCCCGCAGCAGTTGCTTTAATTCGGCGGATGGTTCAATGGAAACACCATCCAGCAAATACTGTCCGTGGGGCTCATATCCTGCCCCCGAAACTTCCACCATCTGTCCAGCAACAAAAATTCTTCGTACTGTCATCTGGTCCTTGGTCAACGTGCCGGTCTTGTCAGAACAGATGATAGATGTGCCGCCGAGCGTTTCAACTGCGGGAAGGCGACGCATAAGGGCATGTCGTTTGGCCATACGCTGAACACCAATGGCCAACGAGATGGTGACAACGGCAGGTAATGCCTCGGGGACTACGGCAACCGCCAGCGCGACACCAAATATAAGCATTTCAATGAAAGGCTGACCTCGCAGCAGGCCAAGTGCAACAATGATGGATACAATTAGAAATGCCGCACAAGCCAATATACGCCCCACTTTATCGAGGTTCTCCTGCAACGGAGTCCTGCCTGTTTCAACCGTCTGGAGCATTTTGGCAATTTTGCCGAATTCGGTATTCATGCCTGTAGAAACTACAGCAGCGCAGCCACGGCCATACGTCGCAACCGTTCCTGCATAGACAATATTTTTGCGGTCTCCCAAAGGCAGGTCGGATTTGTCAATTGATGCGGTGTGTTTTTCTACCGGAATCGATTCCCCCGTAAGCGCGGCTTCTTCAATCTGCAAAAATATTGTCTAT
>MHYA01000026.1:6172-12489 GCA_001825675.1 Planctomycetes bacterium GWF2_42_9
AAGCTCACGTGCAGGGATGTCTTCTTCGCGTCCGTTTCGGATGACGCTTGCCATCGGAGCGGCCATTCGCCGTAGGGCCTCTATCGCTCGCTCTGCGCGATATTCTTGCACAAAGCCCAGCAATACGGCAAAAAGCACGATGACAGCAATTGCAATAGACTCAACACCATGTCCTAGGAAGGCCGATAATACCGTTGCGGCAAGTAAGATGATAATTAGCACATTCTTAAACTGCTCTAGCAGCAATGTCCATGGCGAGACGCGATGGGCTGCCTGCAGTTCGTTATGACCGTATTTTTTTAATCGTTCAGCCGCTTCATTTACCGATAAACCATTTGCTAAATCACTTGTGAGAGATTCAATCGTTTCTCTAATATTCGACTGCCACCATTGCTTCATTTGATTTCCTTTTTGAAATTTATCCAAAGTTCCCTATATCTTTTACTGCCGCAATTCTCCTAAAACAGTTTAAATCAGCGTCCTTTCTCATTAGCGTCCACTAACATTTTTTTTACTCTGTGTCTGAGATCTAGTAGCGGTTTTAGAGATACGTCCTCGACATAGTTATCCTCAAAATGGTAACCAAACGGATTGTCGAGGTCTTTTATGAAATAAATCATGTAGATGAGTATAAAGCTCACAAAGGCAACAAAAAAAATGCTTTCATAATATGGATCAATCTGTATGAAAACCAGGCCGATAACTAGAACGGCGGTAATTAGTTCCACAATCGCATAGCCGCTTCCCAGAAATGATGTTTCTCTTATGGTATGCACGCGATATACCATCTTTCGGATAAGATTTTGTTCCTGTTTGAGCCGCACAATAAAATTTGCCTGTGTTTGCGGTTCAAAATCAATGAAGTATTCGTTGAAGGCAGAAATCTTATCCAATATGGTTGCAGTTCTTTCCTTTTTGTAAAACCAGTCAATAAGCGAATTGTTAAAATCCAGCAGATGAGCAAGACATTTGTGTGCCGCCGGCGAATTCTTGCTCTTGTGTAAAATCGCACACTCATCCGCCATCGTTTCGATGCATGCGGCCATGTCTCCTGGAATTTTCTCACTTTCCTTATAGTCCACCAGTACTCCGGAAATCAAAAAGCCAATAAGGAAGATGTTTGCAGAAACTACCGCCGTAAAAAGTGAACTTAGAGACAGAAACTCAGCCTCAAAATAATGTATAACAAATTTTAAAATTATAATCACCGCCACAAAGGGCAGTACTTTGAATGCCAAAGTCCATTTTGGTGAAAGTTTTAATAATTTTAATACGAATTTCATACTTATCTCCATATCGATTGTTACTAATTTTCCATTGCAAGCAACCGTTCAATACGCTTCGATATAGGTGGATGTGTCATAAACAGCGATGCCATTTCTTTGCCTGTAAGCGGCTGAACAATGAACATATTTGCTTGGGCATTACTTATATTTAACGGTATCCGCCTACTGCCCTCAGTAAGTTTTTTAAGAGCGTTTGCTAGACTTCTCGGTGACCCGGTCAACTCTGCGCCTATCTTGTCCGCCTGGTACTCTCGTGATCTGCTAATTGCAAGCTGGATAACCATAGCGGCAAATGGAGCCAGAACCATCAGTAGAATTGCAACCAACGGATTTCCTCCTTCGCGATTGTCACGCCTGCCACCGCCCATAAAAAATGCAATATGTGTCAGATATGTGATAGTACCGGCTATCATCGCTGCAACTGTACTAATAAGAACGTCACGATTTTTTACATGAGCCATTTCGTGTGCAATTACGCCGGCCAATTCCTGTTGATTTAATATGCGTTTAAGCCCTTGTGTTACACAAATTGCGCTATGATGTGGATTTCTTCCAGCTGCAAAAGCATTTGGTGCCGTAACCGGGGAGATATACACTTTCGGCATTGGAATATTTGCATGTACTGAAAGTCGTTCAACTATGTCCCATAGAATAGGATCATCTTTGGAATCTATCTGCTTTGCCTGCATTGTCATAAGTGCGAACTTATCACTGAAAAAATAAGCGATAAAATTCATAACCCCACCCATAAGCAGAGCCATTAACATAATATTGGATTTACCATGTCCTAACAAATAGCCCAGGCCGAGGCAAAGCCCCATTAATGAACTCATTAATATGGTAGTTTTAAAATTATTCCACATTTTTTTATACCTTTTAATTGCTGGTTTTTAAATATTACGTCTATTTGACTTGGATTTTGTTGAACATACACCGCATAACCAAGAAGACGCGAGACGGTTGAATACCCACAATAGCTATAAGTCTGGCAATGCGAATATCCATTTTATTGTTTTTACAAATATGTGGCTTGGAATATTGGCCACACGTTAAACTACGCATAGCCAAAGGTCTTGCACCCAAAGAAATGGTTAGCCTAGCCAGAAAGGACAACGAGCCTTCCGTGATGTTGGCGAGACTAAAATATTACCCTTAAGGCAATACTCTGCTACTCCCCCATGGCGGGGATACAAGTATATAACCGTTACAGAAAGTATTTGCAAGCATTATCCATCCGGGTTGCAATAAATTTGATGTTCATTTATCTTTTCGGCAACTTTGCGATGATTATCAATTATGAGAATTTATGTTTGCGGAAAGATGATCCAGAAATATAAACAAATGAGTTGCCTTTATCCCAACTTTTTCTTTTTTGGAGCTTCACGTTCATCCCGAACTTGCGACCTCTTGCATACCATGTATCAACTCAATAATGAGCTCTCATAGATCATATATTATAACCGATGGCAAGCAACTTTTGTTTAGTGCCTGAGAAGAAGTTATGTTTTGGAAAGTTGCGCTAAATTGTTTATTCCGTCTTTTTCACTGCTAATAAGTGTCGACAACTTTTGCAAATGCTTTGAAAGGAATAATCCAGTAAAAGCAGGAATGCAGCACAACTTACCTTAAACATATCCCAGTATGTGAGCAAACCGCCTTTATGTACTGTATTAAATATCCTGAAAAACTGCAGTGGCCTGAAGAAAAAATCATTGCGGATTCGCTTGCGAATTTTTCTTAGCCTCTCTCTGTCATACTCCTTAGAATAAACGTTACCTTTTTTGCTAATCCAGTAACCGGGCGTACTTTCAACTAATTCCCTCAACGGAGTGAACTTATCCAAACGAAGTTTGCTGAGGTTGATCATGTGCACTCCGAGTTCCCTGGCAAACTTAGGTATAGCCATCATTTCTTCTTCTGTCTCACCAATATTGCCATATATGAAATAAGCATGATAAAAGAAAGGAAACTTCCGAAATACTGTAAAAGCATCCCTGATTTGTTTGGTGTTAAACCCCTTGTGGAGTTGCTCAAGAATCCTATCGCTTGCGGACTCGATTCCCATGAGCATTACACGAAACCCCGCGCGGTATGCTTTCTCCAGCAATTGCGGGTGTTTGGATACTTCGATTCGTGCATTAGCAAAATACAATTTTTTGATTCCACGCTCTATAATCAGATCACATATACGCTCGGCACGTTGGGAATTTACAAAAAAGTTGTCATCGGCAAAAATAATCATCTTTGCTTTACTGGCCTGGATTTCATCTACAACAGATTCAGGAGACCTTGCAACATAATCACGCTTCTGGCCAAGAGGATTCATGCTGAATGTACAAAACTTGCATTTATATGGGCATCCTCGCGAACCGAGGATAGTATCAAACTCAACTGCCAATATACGTTTGCCATGAATGACAGGAAAATAGCTGTCTTGCCGCAAACTTCGGTCCGGCGGTTCGATATTTTCTATTGGCTGCAAGGGCCTGTTCGGATTGTGGATGATTGCAGCATTACTTCTGTATGATAAACCGGTAATTTGTTCCCATGGCAGCCCATCCGCCAACTCTTGAATAGTATGCTCGCCTTCCCCGCGTACAACAACATCGACATTGGGGCAGCGTTTGAAAATATCCTCCACCTGATCAGTTGCCTCCCGTCCGCCAACAACGATCGTACGGCCTGTGGGCAATTGATTTATATAGGTGCAAACTTTTTCATACTGCGATCTCCATGCAATACTAATGCATACCAAATCGATGTTATTCGAGATAAACTCAATCATATTTTTAGGCGATTGCAGAGACTGTTTATAACGAAGATCGATTAAGCTGATTTGGCCGACGTGACCTTTTAAAGCTGTCGCCACATACTCCAATCCTGTAGGTGGGAAGAAGTCTACACCTGTACCCTTATCCCCGGCATAATAAGGATATAAGCATAGTGCATGTTGATATTTATGATTTTTTAGCAAATTCACGTTCCTTGTATAATTTTTTATAACAAACTATAACTTTACTGCGTAAATGCAAGCATACACGAAATAATCTATTTTGTTAAACTAAAATATTTTATACCCACGAATTATCTTTCAAGTAAATCGCAAAATAAACTAAATCGCTTAGTTTCAATTATTCCACACTATTTCATACTTTCCAGATTATTAACTTTCAAAATCTGCTGGCTAATTGATTGTAATATATAGTGCAACCCCTAACTTGCGACCTCTTGCATGCCAATAGACTTATTCATTATTTTCCGGGCATCTCTTAATTTTGCAAACTACTCCTCGTCATAAAAATCTATAAACTCTGTTGGCTGCGATATCTGAATAAACCGCCCTATATCTGTAACATTATCCGGCACACCCTGAACATCATTTGCAGAATCTCTGCCCTGCCAAGCGAACCGCATATCTTTATAAGGATTTTCTGCATCAGGGTCACTGTCCCATATAGTCAGGTTATATGTTTTTGTACGATTTATAATAAAGCAGCCATCGCCAAAAGTTTCTTCAATAAAATGCTCCAAATCAAATTCAACATATCCGGCTGCCAGGGCAATATAAATTCCATCACACCAATTCGTTCCAATAATTTCTATCACATCGCCGGCATCAACACCGTTGCAATTTATTCTGGTTATTGTTCCGCTGGGATTTGAAGTTGAACCTGTTAAATCGCTGATATCCAAGTTTACTGTTCTTAACAATATATCAGCTTTCTGCAAAACTGACCAATTTGGCAAACCGCTTGTTGTATTAAAAGAAGCCTCCTGCTGGCAGCTAAACCAATGCTTGACCGGATTGCTTGCCTCATAATCTGTCAAATTGCAGCATGTGCTTGTTACCCTTAATTCAACATATGGCACATGCCATGCAAAATTTGTAGGATCATTTAACGGCTTTATTTCAGAGGATGCAATGCTATTTAAAACCGTAAATAAATGTTTCCTGCCGTTATACCAACGCCAAACTAAGTCACCCTGATTACACGTTGATCCTTTTTCCCATTCTATTGCACTTTCTTGTTGCGATTGAGTTAACAAATCAAACGGCATAATATATTCAAGGTATGCCTTCGGATTTTCATTGGCAACTGGCGGGTTTGGACGCGGTGGCTTATTATCTATCTGCAAAACACGCGGGCCGATTGTGTAATAAAAAGTAGGCTCAAAAAATTTCTTAGGAACTAAATTATAATTCTGAACAACAAACACGTTACTGGTATCAAAGATTAATCGACCAACATGCGCACCGCCAAAATAGTCGATGTAATAACCGTTTGACTTAAACTCTGCCCATGATATTACAGTTTTGTAATCGAATACTTCGGGTATAAGCTTAAAAAAGTTTGCATTGCCAACTACCAGTTGTATAAATTTATATCGCCATTTTACGTCTTCCTGCTTCTTTACAAATCTGGTTGTTATGCCTCCGGCAGTTTGTGAAGTCAGCATATCATAATCATCGAGTACATCTTCAATGCTGATTCTTACCTCGATATTTGAAGGCAGGTCTGCTAAAGGAGGATTCCAACTCAAACATCTCATCGCGGTAGCTAAGCCACCTCTATTCGAAAGAACTTCTTCATATTCATAGCCGGGGTCGGTTCCAACACTAAGGGTATCTGTTCCACTAACTCCAGGATTTGAATAATATGTTGTCGGCCATTCGAGCGGATTTTTATTCATCGCTGCTTTGATTAATGCGTTCTGTTGATTCGCTGCATTAGCTACATTTGTGCCGGGACACACTGTTGTAGGATTGTGGAAATCGCCATTTATAACTTCTAAATTTGGATTTGCACTGAGATATATAGCGAATTCCAACAAATCATACAAGTCCAGCAAGGCTTCGAGCTTCACCTCATATTTTAATGTATAACTTATTTCTCCATTGGCGCTCATAGTATAATCAGCACCGCTTGCATCATGACGTTCACATATCTCTTTGCTCCATCCTGCCTTTGTAAAACAAGAGTTCTCTTGCGTTCCGATATTTATTGTGTCGCTGACAGTCACAATCGTCCT
>MHYA01000026.1:12499-23269 GCA_001825675.1 Planctomycetes bacterium GWF2_42_9
ATATCGAGGACATATACGCATTTCATTAAATCAGGGTCATTGCTAACGATTTCAGGAAAACTGCTACCATTCATATTAAATAGATGCAGCATCCAGCCAATTTTTATGTTCATTGCCACATCTGTATTGTTGAATCTGTTTTCACCATTTATCGCAAACGAATATACCTTACATCTTTGCCAATTATTAGAATCGTTTGCTGGCGAAACCTGAGAAGGTGCAATAACATTTCTTGCAAAATATACCTTGCCGTTATCAACTCGGACATCCCATTTTTTATATGGCATGTTTCCAAGCCAGGGCAAACCTTCTTCAAATGTGTTATCGCTGCAAATTTGTCATCGAAATAATCAATAGTCGGTCTATCATTTGTGCGTGGCGCAAACCATTTGCATCCCATATCATATAAACCAGGCAAATATCCATACGGAGAAAAAGAGGGATTCCATGCATTTTTGTAATTATCCGGCAATCCTCTTTCCTGTGCCCTCATAAAAGGTCTAACTCTGCCGCATGTGCATTTGAAAGTTTCAAAATAATCACCATCATGATTCAGGTCCCATTGATCCATTAACTGTGATTCTGACGGTGGATTGTTCGGGTCAAAAGGGTCAAGAGCTTGCTTAAAAACCTGAGTAACCAAACCAAATGGATAATATTTCGTTGCTGTATCCATATTATAAGCCCAATCATATTTTTGGTGCTTATGCAGTAAGAACGTGCGTAGCCCGGATTCGGCAGTTCCCCAGCATTCGTCATTTACAAATGGATAATCCGGCCATGAATCAATATCCTCAACAGATACACCTTCCCATCCATCTTCTGTTTTGCGCTGTAAATCACCATTTGGATAAGTACCGATATAATAGATGCTGCCCACGCTCGGTTCGGCAGGCGGGTTTGAAAAATTCATTCTTTTCCAATTTCTGATATAAATCGAATTTGCAGGTAACCTTAATGCATTGTCATTCATCACAATTTCCACACTGCCGTGCAGCGAACCATCTACTTTGTCATTTTGGCTCCAATTGCCACCCGGCGAATTTCGCTCAAGTAGATTACCGTAATTTATATACTGGTTACCTGGAAAAGATTTAAATTTATTAAATCCATCCAGAAAAGCATTCAAAATACCATGTGCATCCCGCTGTTCGATAAATATTTGATAAGGAAAAGTCTCTCGTTGCCAATATCCCATTCTTGCGCGTATACCAAATATGGGGCCAAGATTTTCTGGCCTGGTTAAAAACGTATGATCCAGTGGTACTTTAAAGCTACTTCCTTTTTTATAACGTTTGCCTCTTTGCAGTGAAGAAGTTAAATGTTCAGCCTCATTGTACGCATAAATTATTTCTTCGTGAATTGCGCCCGGCTCAACCTGCCTTGGAAAATACAGTGATGGATGGCACTGGCGATAGTCGCGTATCTCATCCTCATCTTCCCTGACAATATCATTGAAAATCGCAAGTCCGGGGAAATTTAAATTCCAATCGCATTCGTAATTACCCCAATCAGGTACAAGCTGCCATTTATCATTATAAGTTACGTACCCGGTTGTAAGTTCCCATTCGCAGGCCAAATCCGCCCTTTCGAGCCACTCAAATGAATTGTTTTCAGGCGGTGTCGCTATATTCTCAATTTTATTCTTTGCTTGAAATACCCTGATTCCATCGGATGCTAAAACAAGTTTATTTTTAGGCCAGGCATTTGCGCTCCAATTATCGCCATACCATTGATGCGGAGGTATTGTCAGATATTCAATATCTCTCTTTGCTCGCCAACATACCGGATTGGCTGTTTGCCCGTTTCGGGTGTCAGCGTTCCAGCTGACACAATCATCCTTTTCGTAACTGTGGCTCTTTTGCCAAATGTCGGCGCGTATTTTTGTTTCAAACCGCTGGGTTGCATCATTAAAATAACAATTTGGCGGGCCGGCATAGAACAATGCCCATTTATCACTATATTCATATTGTACATTAGGTACTGTTTTAATAACTGAAACTGGACACTCGCTTGTTCCGTTTGAAGCAGTAACAGTCCACAAACTACCAAGCCAAAATTTTATTGTTCCAGCAGGATAATTACCCGCTGTCCACAGCGCCGGCGCTGTTATATAAACCTCGTCCTCATATATATCACCCTTATTTTTCCAACGAAGCCAGCGATTTGCGCCGTAAGATGAATCAAATAATGCAACCTCCAGCATTCCATCGCCATAAACTAAACGTGTGCCTTGTGATGGATAATTCCAATAGATTTTATTTTCATTCCATTGATAACATGATGAATCGAATTGCCCGGCGTATCCGAAATATCGCAGCATAACTTTTAAACGCAAATCTCGATACGGTTTCCAGAGGTCAATATTTATTCTGACTCCCTGCTCAATAGCTTTGCGAATAAGTCGCCAATCGGCAATTTCATTTATGATTTGATCGCCCATTTAATATACTACCTTGACAACATTTTTGCCAGAAGTATCAGTGATAGACATTATATTTGCTGTCTCAGTTTCTCCCCTGTTGCTTACGGTATGTGCCAAATAATATTTTGTTTGATTATCAACAGTGCGACTGACAACCCGGACGATATCACCAACTTGAAATATTGGAAATGTTTCTTTAAGTAATATATTTTCATTTTGCTCGACATGCTCAACTATTATTTCAGGAAATTCCATATATTCGGCTGTGTTTTCTTTTGGATTAAGTTCCATATTAGTCACAGCAGGACTTGCTGTAACTTTATAAGTCAGACCATCGACATTGTAATATATCAATGCACCATTGGGGTATGGATCATCTGTCGGGTTCCACTGGGTATATGCCTTGCCATAAATCCTGCCCTCGTAAGTATTATTGCCCGGATATTCGACTGTAAGCTCACCCGCATCGACATTGGGTTCATCGGGTACTTTTGACAGGATAATTTTTAATTCGCTTGAACCCCCGCCACCGCTGCCTCCAAATCTAACCAATGCCCATTTTAGGCCCAATCCTATTTCTTTCCAAAGGATGACCGCTGAGCCTGTTTCAACGCTTTTAAGACTTGTGACAATATCGTCATTTACATCCGCATAAGTATGCGATTCGTTTGTGACATCGATTTGTATTGGAAAATAACCAGTTATGCACGCCCGGCCTACCGCCCCATCCTTTATAGGTTCAGCTGTCACAACAAATCGGCCGCTACTGTGATTTGCAAATACAGGCTTTATGCCTTCTAAGATTGTTGATTGCTTAAAATTGTTAGATGCAACATCAATCATTGAATTTGATATGCCAAGTATATTAAGCCGGTCAACATTTACGCCACTTGAATTTTTTATGTAAACCATATTGACTGGCAAAACGCCTGAGGCATCTGAATCCGCCCTTGCGTTTTTTCTGTTTGCATAGTCCTGCGCTGCATCAATCATCGCATTGTAAGTACGTGCCGGTATTCGCAGCTTTTCACCATCCCTAACTCTTTTAAATGTATCGCTCATTGGGAGTTCCTAAATAGCAAGACCCCAGCCTAAATCGCTGAATGTGCCAGACTCATATACATCGTGAACATAAACATTTTTTGGAATTTTCACCAAGGCATTTTCGGATGTTGCTTTTTCGTACCTCACCCAAAGATATTGCCACCCCTTTTTTGCAATGCCTGTAATTGTGCCGATTGTTATATTAGTCTTATTCGGGCTTGCAGCAAACTTGTAAGACATTTCCCATTTGCCATGCCTGCCGTGTTTTGAACCTGAAGCTCCCATAAACAAAACTTCATGATCGTTGTAGCCATACCAGGGAGCATTGTTTACTTTGCCCGTTAAATTAAACAATTTTGTCTTGTAATTATCATCAACCTCGCTGGGTTTCATGTTTCGTGTGATTGTGAAATTATAAACCGGCACAATAATATCAACGCCATTGACTGAATTGTCATCAACGTTTATTGCTCCCTGAAAGTCCGGAGGAGTGTCGCCATAACTAACCACCTGCAATGGTGAAATAGTTTGCATAATCTTTTGCGTGCCACCGCCAGTATCAAAGGACACTTCCAATTTTGTGGAATCATCTTTGCCGCTTTTCCAGCCATAATTTACGGTTGCTGACCATATTTTATATGTAATCTGCTCAACTTCGTAACCGGCCAACGGAAGATAATTTCTTTCATCCAAATCACCCTCGTACGCCTGGATTTTTAACAAACCGTTGTCATCCAGATAATGATAAATTCCAGCAAGAGCATCAACTTCCGTTATTTCATCAGCTTGATGGTCTTGATCTCTTTGTATGATATATTCAATGGAAAATGCGGCACTTGCACCCCGGCTCATTTTTCTTGTGCCCCACCGTTCTTCAATTACTAAATTGTCACTTGACATGTTGCTTAATCTCCAAACGTTGTTTCATTTCCACCAGCGTTTTCCGCCATATCTTCAGTGGCATCAGCTGTTCTTTGAGTATTTGCTGCTATACTTTGCAATGTACTGCTAACTCCCATCTCGCCAAGCCGAAACGCACTGAAAGTTCCTGCGGAATCTGCTTTTTCAAGACCGTTTTTGGTTTCCCAATCTTTATTAGGCAGCTTAGGTTTTACTTTTGGAGCAACCGGCTCATTTGCTTTTGCAATCGAACTATTAAAATCATCTTTAGTTGCTGCAAGATCATCGGCAACCTTGTTCATTGAAGCATTGCTGCTATCAATCAAACCCTGAAGGCCATCGGTGACTATTTGCTGTGAAGCTCCTATTTGTGAATCGTAAACAGTTTTTGCATCGCCTCGTTTACCTGAGCGTGCCTTTTCTATTCCATCAAGCTCATTTTGCGTATCGGTTTCCAATTGAAGCCGTTTTGCATCCTGCTCCTTATCAATTTTTAATCTATCTGCATCGGCAGTCGCTGCACGTTCACTGTCCTCAGCTGCAAACGTTGAATCAATATCTGCCCTGGCTGATTTTTCATCGAATGTCGGATCGGTAATTTTCTTCCACCAGATCCAAATATTCATTAATTTTTTTGCCATCCAGGCAACGGTATCGCCAAAAAATTGCTTAAATCCCACCCATAAGGTTTTGAAAAACCCTACGCAATCAATCCATGCTCCCTTTAATATAGCGCCTGCATTTGTCCATACTCTTTGAACAAAAGCTACAGTTTCAATCCAGCCAACTTGGATGCCGTAAATTGCAGTATTCCAGGCGTCAACAATGCCGTACACAGCTGCGTACCAGAATTCCATAATGGCAAGTTTTACTGAATACCATATTTCAAGCATCCATTGCTTTGCTTTCAGCCATTCGGTTTTTACGAACAACCAGCCTATTCTTGCCGCAAGACCTAAATCACCTTTTTTAAGTGCATTAGCTATACCTCCAAAGGCCGCAATTGCATCTTCTTTTAGTGAATTAAAACAACCGCCGAGCCAATTCATAAGCTCTCCACCGTAACCAGTGAAATATAATAAAGCTGCCGCGCAAGCTGATAACTGAATTATCAATAAACCCAGCGGCGACATCATAAACATCAGCGCTGTTTTAAGAATTGCAAAGCCGCCCCGAACAATCGCACAAACCTTACTCAGCCATATAAGGGCATTTCCAAATACGACAAAAGCTGCACCCGCCGACACCAGAGCAACGCCAAGCCACAAAACCATACTCACTATGCCTCTATTTGCTTTGATCCACCTTGTGACAGTTCCTATCATTTCAGTCATCCGGTTTGCCCAGTCCCTGAGCATTGGAATTATTGCCGAACCTATTGCATTAATAAGACCATTTTTAATTACCCACCAAAGTTTTTTTAATTCTTCATGGAATAGTGCTGCTGCATTAACATCTTCGCTGCTCATAACTGCGCCAAGTCGCTGCATCTCTGCCCTATATGCTTGTATCGCACCTTTTCCCTGATTAAGAAGCGGCAACAATTCGCTGCCAGCCCTGCCGAAAACTTTCAATGCCAGTGCCGCCCTGTCAGTAGGATTTTCAACGGACGCAATCCTATCGGCAAGAAGTAAAAACTGTTCGTCTGGCGATTTGCCTTTAAGGTCTTTGGCTGATAATCCAAGTTTGCCGAACGCTTCAACTGCACTCTTAGTTCCTTTGTTTAATTCGTACATATTTTTGTGCATAAATACCATGGACTTGCCAAGAGATTGCATACTCACATCGTTTAGGTCTGCGGCATAAGACAAACCCTGCAATGCTTCAACGCCCGCTCCTGTCATTTGTGCCATGTCCGAAATGTTGTCTGCGTAGGTTGCTGCGTGCTTTGCAGCTGCGATAAGCGGGCCGGTTATAGCTGCGCCGATACCCATCATTTTTTGGCCCATAGACGAGATTGATGTACCCCAGGCCCGTATGCTTTTTTCGGCGGATTTCAATCCTCTAACCAACGGACTTTTATCTGCAAAAATCTCAACGTATGCTGCGCCTGCTTTTATTGCACCTGATTTACCTGACATTTTCACACCCTCATAGTGACAGCCTCAGTGATACTTCTTTGGCCTGTTACAACTGCTTTAAATAACGCCCTTGAATCCGCGTCATTGACTTCGATTACGTTTGACCTTTTATGCTTTTTGGATTCTGCCTGTGTGTATGGATTAAAATCAGCCGGTATTGCCAGCTTCCCCTTTTTGGGGTCACTGTTGATATTACAGAGCAATGCCATTAATGCAGATACCCCGAACTTGCGACCTCTTGCATGCCATGTGAAACGAACACCGAACTCTCATTTTTTTGCAGTTTTTTCATAAGTCTTTCAAACACAATGAGCAACAATTCTCGATGAATAGCAAGTTGTTTTAGGAAATGCCTCAAAAGTATTGCATCTATTGCGTGGCATTGCACCCCATTGCATTTATTGCAGGTAATTACGCGCGCAAAAAGAGTAAATACTTCTGGATAGGTGAAGGACAGATAAGAAAAACATGCCACATTTTAGCGATTAACTTCGAGATGATTGGGCCATTATTGTTTGATTTCTTTTTGACCCAAAAAGAGACTCGCCTAGTACCCTACAAAAATTCATCCATTCATCAAGCGGCCCTTTTATAAAACTTTAACAGGCCGCCAAGTCGTTCATGGCAGACGATTTTGCCTTTGCCTTGTGGTGGAGGTTTGATAATCTTGTTATCTAATGATTGATGCGGTCTCTCAAAATGATAATGCTCGATACAATTTTTAATAACGTGCCGCAGATGTGCTTCACCAAATATCAACATTCGATCCAAACATTCTGATTTTATGCTGCGAATGAATCTTTCAACAAAGGGAGAAAAATTTGGTGCCATTGGCATTGACTTAATAGCTTTAACGCCCCCTGCTCTTAAAATCTCAATGAATGCATCTGTGTAAAGCGGGTCTCTATCACGAACCACATATTTTTTATTCTTCAAAAATCCCGCAAATGGATCTGTCAGATTCTTAGCAATTTGTTTTAACCAATCGCCATGTGCCTGTTCAATAATACCTGCTATTTCTACTTTCCTCGTAGAATAATCAATAGCAACAAAAACCATGTATCTTGTCAGACCTTTTATAGTATAAATTTCGCAATGAAAAAAATCTATAGCGCTAAGTGATTTCCAATGACACTTTATAAATTCGGCCCACGTGGTCTTTCGTTGTCTATCAGGCTGCGGCTCCAATCCTTCTTTTTTTAATATATTTGCTATGGTTCTAACGCTGACTTCGAATTTTAGATATTTCAATTGTCCTTGAATACGAGGATAGCCCCAGCCACGATTTTTCTTAGCCATCTTTATTATAAGCTTGCGAATTTCTTCTGATATCTGAGGTCGGCCATACTTGCGGCACTTGCTTCCATCATACTTGCGGGCAATAAGATCACGATGCCAGTGTAACACTGTGTCGGGGGAAAATATGCCGCATATTTCATCTAAACCTTTGCGCGCTATTTTCTTGGCTAAAACCGCTAATCTCCTTCGCTGCTCATCTGAAAGAATAATTCGCTTTTTGCCAATTTTTTCTTTGAGAATCGCATTTTCTGCCTTGAGATATTCAATTACATCCTGCTGATGCTGATTTATCCAGCCTGCAAGCATAGTTAACATCATTGTCCAGGGACGAAGTTTCATAAAAATCATTCTCACTTGTTTTGCCAAAGCTATTTATTCTGAAGAATCAATTGCTGAAATAAAAGCAAAGCGATTATTGCAATGATTGATACATTTAGTTATCTAATGGCATTGGTTTGATTCGTGTTTTTTTCATCGGCAAATTAGCATAAATGCTTGTTTTAAGATTATAATGATAACACAATTTCAATAAATTACAAATATTACACCAAACAGCAGATATATCCAAACGATGATAACGACTCAGTTAGATAAATAATGAATCTTTGATGGGGTACATTTTAGATGCCTTAACTTCCAATGATCATCTATCCGATTTCTGCTTTGGCAAATTTCTTTTACTTATAAGCATTATATATTTTTGTAAATCTATTAATACGCAATCTTACCATTCAAAAACTCTCCAAATTTTTTGCGATATGTTAGCAGAGATTCAGGATCATTGTTAAAATAGTGAGTATTTACAAATATTGCTAGTACAATATCGGCAATTAGATTTTGAGCCTCTTTCCTGTGAAAGCCAGATGCAGCTAAATCTGCTACTTTTTTTATATACCAATAGTCTTCTATCCCATCACGAATTATTTTCAATCTGATGCTTGATTTAGATGGAGGATACGCCAGAAATCCATTGCCATTTGTTATTCCTGCATAAGGATAAGGCATTTTAGAATTGGTTAATTCATAAACCTCATTTGGCCACCCTGCAATATTACCAGCATAGATAAAAATGCCTTTTATTTTATAATAATAAGCCATCCAATAAACAATTCTTTGCTCAATCGCATCGCGATCGATAAGCATAAGAGGCGCATCAGCTAAGGGACGCTCCATGCTCACATTGATTGGAAGTGCGCAAAAATACCACCAGTTCTCCTGCTTTCCGGGGCAACCTGATTTTATCCATGACTTGAAATTTGTGGATACATCATAAAGCCAAATATCGGTTCCTTTATCTAGATTATTGTAGTATTGAGTTGCTAAAAATGTCTTTAGACAAGGAAATTTTTTATGACCTATAGTTGTATGCGGAATTATAATATTCCTGAATGTCTCCTCTGTGGGTTCATCTTTTGGACTGTACACCATAGCTTTATCAAGCCAGCCTTTTTCCTTTATATGTTTATAGTATTCATTAAATTTGTGTAGGTCTTCAATTTTTGGTGTTTCAAAAACCATAAGACCTTTTTTAAGACAAAACTCCATATTTTCATCGAGTAAGTTGAAGTTAAAATCATTACCTACACTTATAGGATCAATATGATGCTCCAGAAAAAGGGCCAGCAAATTACGGTACTCGTGTGGACTCAAATTATGTTGCGTAGTCCATACACATGTTGGGTACTGAATCCTGTTAGGCAATGTGATGTTCCAAACATGCAGTTTGACTTTAAGCTCTGTCTGATAAGAATTCGCTGGTTTCACAATTATTGAACCTTCATATTCTCCCGACGGTTGGTGACTTTTATCTCGCACCAGATGAGGCCTAAATCAACTTTACTTAGCGAAAAAGGTTTAAGCTCAAACAATGGATCAGGCCAATAACCAATATGGTGGGTTGGATATTGTGGGACTGCTGTTTTAGCAAAACCTACTTGCCATAAACTTACATCATTTGAGCTAATCGTATATTTGCCATTTTTAGATTTAAGATCTAAAGCCTTAACTTCGACATCATTTATATCTATGCCGGTATTGGGAATAATTGCCAATTGAAATGCCTCAGACTCATTCCTAGCGGCATATAATTGAACTGTGTTGGTTATTTGCCCTTTAAACCAATATTTATTTTTAAAGGTTTTGCGAAGAGAAGTTTCAACTCCCAGGATGTATGTTGGCGATTCGATTCCAGTAATTTGTGAAAACTTATTAAAATTTTTTCTAAAATCATTTAATTGGTCGGAAAAAGCAAGTCCCCAATGATCTACATTATTCTTTATTTCTCTTTCAGCAACCGGTAAATTATCAATTGATAAATCAGCTAATAACCAATCTGGCTGAAAGAAAAACATAAGCAACCAGAATAAAATGAAGGCTGTTGATATTTTTTTCTGAAATTGGTGAAATTCCATAACTAAAGTTTTAAATTAGATTTAAAAAATTGTATCGCCATATTCCAATCCAATGGCAATTTAATTTCCTTATTCATTTCAGCACTCATCTGCGCTGCCCACCCGATTTCTGCAATTGTTTGCGAATTGACAAAGCTTAAAGGTGATTTGGTATTATTCTTAATACAATCAATAAAATGGCCAACACATGCTCCAGTTTGATGCTCGACTACATTGCCGCTATCTGGTGTTGTTGTATCTTCCGGCCATGCTAAATCACCTGCATCTTGCTTATCTAATGGTCTTATCCATTTGCCCCCTGTGGTTTTATTTGACCAATAACGAACTTTGTAAGATCGATCAATTTGTGATTCAAAAATAAATCCACCTTCAGTACCGAACAAATTATGATACGCATCATAACCATTGCCATTATCGATGTTGCCAAAGCAGAAGCCTGTTGCGCCATTGTCAAACTTTATCATAATATTGTAAATAGGCTCGGCTTCAAATTCTCTTACCTGTGATTGAAGTTTGGTTGCATATACTGAAATAGGCATCGCCTGGCTTTGCATCGCATAGATCATTACCGAGATGGCGTGGTTAATCCCCATACCGATTGCATCACCCA
>MHYA01000027.1:0-1135 GCA_001825675.1 Planctomycetes bacterium GWF2_42_9
AATGTTAACAGAATTTGTCTTTGCTGAATAATAACTTGTCAGCCAGGGAAGATTCATATTATCTGCGGCAAGGGCATGTTCGGAAAAACTCTGCATTTCACCAAAACAATGCCAAACCAATTTTTCGGAAGGTGAACTCAAATTGAAACCATTTTCCGCGTATACACAATTGAAACTGGCGTATGCATACTCAAGAAGATTTGCAATATCAGATGCTTCGTCAGAATTGACATCGTGAATAATTTTGAAGTGTTCTGTTTCAAGAATGGAACGAGTGCGCGCGTCGGCACGTTGCAGGCCGAGAGCCGCAAAAATAAATAAACAAACTAATACCCGTGTTTTCATCTTTGAAAGCAAGCAAATGTCCTTATTAGAATGAGGGTTTCCCTTAATAATAAGGAAATGTACGCAAGAAGTCAAAAATATAGACGTAATTATCATCCTAAAGGATGAGAAAAATTTTGAGAAACCCTATAATCAAAGAGTAGACGGATATCTTTTGCTGTGATCGAGATGACTACCTGCCGTACATTAGCATCCTTATGATTATCAGAAACCATCTTATGATAGTTTAGGTTATTAAAGTAATTAGGAGTACAATAATGAGCAAATCCCCTATATAGAAAAAATATTTTTTATGATAGTTTCTTTGAAGTTACTAAAAGAAAGGAACAAAAAAATGTTAACGGAACTGGGGCAGAAAAAAAAGATTCTTATCGTAGAAGATCATCCGGTTGCAAGACTAGGATTAACTAAAGTTCTAGCAAAGGAGAATGAATTTCAGATTATCGGGGAAGCTGAAGATGTTCAACAGGCAATGGAAATAATTGAAAATGCAAAACCCGATATCATAATTCTCGATTTATCGCTGAAAACATCGAACGGACTGGAATTTCAAAAATTTCTAAAGGCAAACAGGCCGGATTTGAACGTGCTGGTTGTTTCAATGTTCGACGAAACAATTTATGCGGTGCGCGTACTTGAGGCTGGAGCAAAAGGGTATTTGATGAAAGATGCGCCGGTTGAGGATTTATTAAAGGCGGTGCATTCGGTATCGAACGGAAGAATTTATGTAAGCGATAATGTGAAATCGAAAATAATGGGCAATCTTTCGTTCAGGAAGGCGGATGAGAAC
>MHYA01000027.1:1147-6118 GCA_001825675.1 Planctomycetes bacterium GWF2_42_9
GTCTTTCTTATGATCTCGCGAGGCTGGCGGACAAGGCAAATCGCTCAACAACTCGGATTAAGCATCAAAACAATAGAGACCTATTGCTCGCATATCAAAGATAAACTTAATTTGAGTAATGCGGCGGAACTTTTGCGGTATGCGGTGCAGTGGTCGATACACGACGGAACAAAAGCAGAGAAAAATATGGAAGTACACGTGTAAAAACGAGATTCTTCTCTACACTTCGTTTTGTTCAGAATAACAAGGGAACGTTTATTATTTATTTATTTCGGGATGGCGTGGAGTTTTTCGCGGCAGGATTTCAGATTGTTTGTAATTTTAACGACATCCGGGTGTTCAGCCCCAACGACGGGAACAGCAATCTGATTAGCCTGGACTAATAATTTTTCGCAATCGATGTACATACCCTGCTTGTATTTCAGCATACCATAATTATTTACGAGTTTGGCATATTCGAGATTTGTTTGTCTGCCGGGGATCGTTGTCCAAATTTCAATGGCCTTGAGATAAAACAATTCTGATTCATCGAACCTGTTGGCGGATTCGTAAAGAGTGGCTAGATTGTTGAGCGTTTGAGCAACTGAAACGCGGTTTGAGGAAAGAGAATTGCTGTAAATTTGCAGAGCACTCAAATACATATTTGCGGCTTTGACGCGGTCGTCTTTGGCGACATACAAGCCGGCGAGATTATTTAAAGCAAGCGCAATCTTCGGATCATTAGGTTCAAGAGTGGCTTTTCTGATAGATACAACCTGATTGTAGTAAAATTCGGCACGAGCGTAATCCCCCTGCATTTTCAGAAGTTCGGCGATATTATCCATACAAACGGCTACGGCAGGATTTTTCGCGCCCAGAACAGATTGCATTGTTCTTAAAGACTGCTCATAGAGCGGTAAAGCCTTATCTGTTTTTCCAAGACGTTTATAGACCAGCGCGAGATTATTTTGAGCGGCGGCGGTTTGACCACTATCTATGCCGAATTTTTTCTCAGCATACGTCAGCGATCGTAACGCAATTTTTTGAGCCTCTTTCAAATCTCCTTTAAAAAAGAGTTCAGCCAGCTCTTTATTGAGTTTTTGCCATTCTACAAGTGCATCCTCGGCGGCAAAGGCCGAAAATACCAAGGCAAATGTCAAACTTAAAATTATGCAAGTGTTTATTCGCATAAGAAAAGTGTAAGCATAAGCGAAATAAGTACAATAAGGGAAATTGCTGATTTAAACTAATGATTTCCGCGTGGACTACTCTCTAAAATTTGATTAAAAAAAACCGGGCGGAAAAATTCCACCCGGTTTGGAGGATAAAACTTATATAGAGCTTACTGCAAAGTAAACTTCACAGCATCGGCACAGGTGCTTGTAACATCAGGTGCAGTTATCGTAATCTTGTATGAACTGCCTGCGGTAAAGTTATATTGACCGAGGGAATTCCACATGCCTGCGTTCTGGAGCTGATTAACGTAGACTCTGGTGCTTCCAGCAGCATTAGCAATGGTTACCGGAGCCGATGTCGGGCGATTCTCTTGCTGCGACCACCACATTGCAACATCATATTTGCCGGTAACGGTTGGTTTGAAAATCCAGGTGTATGCGGCGCCACCGCGACCCCAAAGTGAGTTGGAGCCGTAAGGAGTTGCACCGCCTGAAACGCCCCACCAGCCTGTGTATGAACAACTACTTGTGGAGTTGTCAATAATTACAGTTACACTTGGGCTTGGGGTTGTTACGGCGGTTACGGTAATGGCAACAGTTTGTGAAGATGTAAGCTGGCCGTCAGAAGCGGTAATCGTTACGTTATATGAGCCTGCCTGCGATGAAGAAGGTGTCCACTGGAATGTATTTCCACTAAACGATGCGCCGGAAGGCAGACCTGAAGCTGCGTATGTAACGGCATCGCCGTCAGGGTCCGTTGCGCTTGCGGTGAATGAAAGAGCCTGGCCTGCGGTAACGGATTTTGCCGGTATCGAAGCGAGGACGGGCGCCCTGTTTACGTTTTTAACGGTAACAATGATTGTTTCACTGTCTTCGATAGTGCCGTAAAGGGCGTTGAATGTGCATTCATACGTACCGGAGTGATTGTAGTCCGGAGTCCAGGTAAAGACTTTATTGACAAATGACGGAGTCGAAGGCAGATTGTTGTCAACGAGTGCTACATTGACAGCCTGATCTGTTACTTCAACGTTGAAAGTAAGAACTGTGCCTTCATCGACTTCTTTATTGCCGATTTCTGCGAATGCGAACGGACTATCAATTTGCGTCAAAGAAGCGATTTCCGAAGCTGACAGAGCGCGATTGTAAAGACGGCACCTGTCAATCTTGCCGCTGATGGTTTCATTTCGGGCTGAAGTGCAGCCGTCGTTGCCGAAATCAGCGAATGTAGTCAGTGAAGTTAAGCCTGTGTATGTGCCTGAAGCAATTTGTCTGCCATCGAGATAAGCGGTATAATTTGTGCCATTCCACGTTAGAGCAAGATTGTGCCATTCATTCAAACTAATTGCGTCAAGGTTGATCGCGGAAGAATGTGTGCCGCCCATACCGACGCATAATTGGCCTGCGCTTGTGTAAAGCTGGATTCGATTGCTCCACGCGCCGACGGAATGACCGAAGAAATACTGAACGTTCTGGCTGCTTGTAACATAAGCCTGAACGGTGATAGTGCCTGCGGAAGCTGTTAAGCCAGTGGTTGGAACCTGAAGAGCATCGTTAGTACCGTCGAACTGTAATTGGCCACTGCCTGTCCAGGTCGGTCCATTAACTAAAGTCGCATCATTTTTCTTACCGGAACAATCCGAGGCTGATGTGCCTGCGGTTTCGGAGAGATTCCAATAACCGATAAGACCGGGGTCGTAGGTGTATCTCTCTGATGTTTGCGGTATAATATTGCCGGCTGAATCTTTGATATTCCTTACAGTCAGAGTATGAGTTTCACAGAGTGCCTGATTAGAAGTTGTAAGCATTACCGAATTATCGGTGCTGCTGTAAACCGCTGAAGAAATTGTAAGGCCGTCGATCGAATAATTCGATGCTGTTTGAGCAACAGTCGCATTCAACGCTTCGCTGAACAATACTTTTACTTTATTAACTGCCGAGGCATCGATAGAAGCTAAAGTCGGCGGAATCGTATCTGACGGGGTGGGAGCGGTAACGGTGATAACGACCGTATCTGTGGCTGTAAGGCCGCCGTTGTCTGTAACACGCAAAGTGATGGTGTGTACGCCAACGGTTAAATTTACGCTTGGAGCTGCGCCGGTTGCGATCGATGTATTATTTTCGAGCCAGGTGTAGCTTGAGATAGTGCCATCGGAATCCGATGAACCTGAACCGTTAAGCGTTACGGACTGACTGCCGTTGCCATCGGTATCTGAAACTGTCTGATCCTGACCTGCGTTTGCTGTTGGTGCGCGATTAGTCGGCGCTGGCGTGTTTCCAACCGAAGACCTGTATTGATTCCACATCGAGGAAATAAAGGCGGTGCTTGTTTCGCCGGGCTGAACCCAATCGCCTGAACCAACTTTTGGATCATTGCCATAGCCCATCCAACGATCAACATAATCGAAGAAAGAGCCGTGATTCCAGATGTTTTCTGCGCCCATTAATTGAGCGGCTAAAGCATAGCCAACCCAGGTATATGATGTGCAGCAATTGCGATAATCCTGGCAACCATCGGCGTTTGAGCCGGAAGGTTTGCAGTCTTTTGTACCGGAGCCGCTGCAAGAAGCGGTATATGAGCTGGAACAATTTCTGCCCCAATACGCAACATTGGATTGGCCGGAGTTTCTGCTTGCGGTTGTACCATAGTATGTCTGGTCATCTTCACCGAAATTGCCCGGCGGCGATTTCATAGCCGCATTGTTGAGCATGATGCCCGCGAAGAGAATTGGCCATTTTCTACCGTTTGCGTGTCCGCCGTCACCATACCAGTTATTGCTAAGCAGCGATGTATAATAAAGGTCGATACCGGTCTGAACGAAATTGATGAGCAATGGTTCGAGCTGGGCATCGGTATAATCGAGGAGCAAAAGACAAGCTGCACGGCTTGTAGCGATACCTATATCACGGCCATAATTTGGCATATTATAGAACGGGTGCATCATTCTTGCAGTCCAGCCCGGTTTGTGATCGAGCCATGGTTCCTTAAAATAACCGGCGACTGTTGTAACATAGGATGCGGCTGGTTTTGAAGATAAAGGCAGTTTCAGCAACTGACTTCTGTTAAGACTTGTAGAAAGGAAAGTCGGTTTTGCTGTGCCTACAAAAGGCGGTCTGAAACTATTTGCGTTTGGAACTGACGAGACGACTGTTAGAACAGCAGCCCTGTCAACATAACAATGAGCGGGCTGAACCTGTGCGCCAGTCAAATCATTTGCATTTGCTGAAGCACTTCTGCTTTTAGTGGAAACAAGAGACTGCCCTGCTGTTAAAGTTCTTGGAAATGAAACACGAAGGGCCGAATTGTAACCATCTACTCTTCCATCATACCCCTGCGAGGAGCCGCCAGCGGGATTAATAACCGAACCATTACTTGATCCGCTTGGCGCGGGACTAACTGAAGTAACATTAACGCCACTGCCAGAGTCTAATACCCAATAGTCCCCATTGATATATTGACCTACCTGGTAGTTGCTGCCAAAATTCCAAGTGATTCCATTCTTGGTAACCGACGTCGCAGCGGAAGCCGGCATTGAGTTGAATCCTATAACAAATAAAGCAATAATTGCAATAACGAATCCGTGTTTACTCATAATATAAACTCCTTGAAAACTTTTACACAAAACTACTTTCGGACGGTTTTTCTTTTTTCTTCCAATAAAAACTCCTTAAATAAAATAGTTTAAGATTTAACAGTAATGTCGGATTATGTAAAAACTAAAGAGTGAAAGTCAGGCTCTTCTCTCTTCAACCACCTTGAAAAACCTTATTGTTATAATTAATCATATAAGGATTTTCCTTTAACAATATAAAGCATTTT
>MHYA01000027.1:6139-11426 GCA_001825675.1 Planctomycetes bacterium GWF2_42_9
GCACTATAGATACTCCATTCGGAGTATTAATTTTCAATATATGACATAAAAAGCCGAAAAAAACATACTCATAAATATTGACTTATTTTTATAAATTTAACTATTACGATGTGAGATAAACCAGCAGAGGAGATAGAGGTTTATCTTAAATAGCCGGGAATCATTCCATTACACCACAAGCGGAACATCACCTTATTTTCAAGAATCGATGCAAATACTATGATTGCCCAGACAATAAATTAAATCGTTGACGGAGTAAAAAAATACTTTGTTTTTCTTATCGGAAAATAACTATTTCTGGCGAGGATGGATAATTTCATTAGCCGCTTTGGGAATCGCGGGCATTTTGTACCGCGGCGCCGCAGCACAACAGGAAGCTATTGAAAACCAAATTTCGTCAATCTCAATTCCATTAAAAAGCTTTCCAACGAAGGTAAATAAATGGTCTGGTGAAAATATAGAAACAGATTACCCCATCGAAAAGGCAACCGGGTGTAACGATTATCTGTTCAGGTTATATAAAAACAATGAAACAAGACAATGGGCGAATGTTTATGTAACATTCTGTTCGCAGCCGAGAAAAATGCTGGGGCACAGGCCTGAAGTTTGTTTTACAGCGAGCGGGTGGGAAATTACCGACCATAAAAAATCATATTTTACGACAACTTACGGAAAAAAAGTACCTTGCGTCAAATACCTTTTTGAAAAACCTGTATGGCCAAGAGACGAAATGACCGTTTTGAATTTCTACCTTATTAACGGCAAATTGACAGACAACCATAAGGATTTTTCGAGCTTAAGGTGGCGAAGGCTTACCGATCCAGACGAACAGATACGGTATGTAACGCAGGTACAGATCAGCTCGTCAAATGAAAACGCGGCAATGCAGGCGGCAAAAGAGATGACCGATCTGATTGTCAACTTTTTTCCAAGAGAAATTAACTCAAACTGACCAATGCCGGTTTGATAGTAATTAGTTGTTACAGATAATCGGGGCGTAAACCGACGGGGACGGAGTGCAGATAGAAAACTGTTTTAACGGTTATTTAACTTTTTGCGGGAGTATTAAAATGAAAAAAATGGCGGGAGTCAAAAGTTCAAATTTGTATATTGCGGCATTTATGCTGGCATTGTGCGTAAGTACTTTTGCAAATTTGAGTAATGCAGATGTAATCATTGATAATGGAGACGCGGCGACGTCTTATACTGGTTCGTGGCCGGTATCGAGTGCCGCAGGCGCTTACGGCGCAAATTCTGTATATGGAAGCAGCGGCGCGACTTACACGTGGACATTTACGCCGGCAGCAACAGGAACTTATGAACTATCTATGTGGTGGACGGCGCTTTCGACAAGGAGCAATAGCGTGCCGGTTACGATTCAACACGCCGGCGGGACAGCGAATACGACGATAAATCAAACTACCAACGGCGGTCAATGGAATACGATTGGACAATATACTTTTAACGCTGGAACGGCTTATAAAGTAACTATAACAGCGAGAGTAGTAAGCCCGCCAAGCACTTGCGCGGACGCGGTTAAATTCGCACAAATATTACCCAACGCAGCACCTGTCGCTACAATTTCCAATATAACGCCAAATCCTGCGACTCAAGGCGTAAGCGTACAATTCAGTGGATATGGAACAGACAACGACGGAACAATCGCGGCATATAAATGGGTATCAAGCATTGATGGAAATTTAAGCGATGCAAATGCATTCTCGACATCAACATTGACCATTGGAACGCATACAATTAGTTTCCAGGTTCAAGATGACGATGGCGCGTGGTCGGATGCAGTTAGTCAAACGCTGAATATAAATGAAATGCCGATCGAAGTGATTATTGATAATAATGACGCGGCGACATCAGGTACAGGCTATTGGAGAGTATCAGACGCAACAGGAGCATACGGAACGAATTCATTGTGGAGTTTCAGCGGTGCAACATACACGTGGACATTTACGCCGACAAGCTCGGGAACATATAAATTGGCAATGTGGTGGACGGCGATTACGAGCAGAAGCAGCAGCGTACCGGTAACAATCCAACACGCAGGTGGAACAGCCAATACGACAATAAATCAAACTACAAACGGCGGACAATGGAACGATATAGGCCAATATACATTTGTTTCAGGAACGGCTTACAATGTAACTATAACAGCCCCAACAGGAAGCCCGCCAAGCACTTGCGCGGATGCGGTTAAATTTACAAAGATAACAAATGCTAACACGCCACCTACTGCGATCATAGATTCAATTTCACCTAATCCGGCAGCTTTCGGTCAGAGTGTTACATTCACAGGACACGGAACCGACAGCGATGGAACGATAGCTACATATAGCTGGACATCTTCTATTGACGGACATTTGAGCGACACAAACAGTTTTTCAACGGCAATTTTGACAACCGGTGTACATACGATAATTTTTGAAGTACAGGACGATGACGGCGAATGGTCGACAGAAGTTTTGGCCACACTTACGATCGGCAGCCCGGCAAATGAAAAAATTATAGACAACGGAGACGCGGCAACATCGTATACAGGTTCATGGCCGGTATCAGGAGCAACCGGAGCTTATGGAACGAATTCATTATACGGCGACAGCGGAGCGACTTACACTTGGAAATTCACGCCTGACATCAGCGGTACTTATTCTCTCTCGATGTGGTGGACAGCACTTTCGACAAGAAGCGACAGCGTGCCGGTTACAATTCAGAATAACAGCGGAACAGCCAATGCAACAATTAACCAGCAGCTCAACGGCGGAAAATGGAACTTAGTAGGCCAATACGCATTCACTGCCGGTACTACTTATAACATAACTATAACAGCCAGAATTGAAAGCCCGCCAAGCACGTGTGCAGATGCGGTGAAGTTCACGCTGGTAACATCTAATAACGCACCAGTGGCCACGATAGATTCGATTTTGCCAAATCCGGCATTCGAGGGGACAACGGTTGCTTTCAAAGGCCATGGATCTGATACAGATGGAACAATCGCGGCGTATAAATGGAAATCAAGTATTGATGGAAATTTGAGCGATGCAAACTGGTTCAGCACAAGCACACTTTCAACAGGCTCACACACAATTACCTTTGAAGTACAGGATAATAATAATTTGTGGTCAGAACCGATGAACACAACATTAAACATACAAGAAATTCTAAACATCGCACCGACGGCAACGATCACATCGATAACACCTAATCCGGCAGCTTTCGGTCAGAGCGTTACATTTACAGGACAGGGAACTGACAGCGATGGAACGATAGCTACATATAGCTGGACATCTTCTATTGACGGACACTTGAGCAACGTAAACAGTTTTTCAACGGCAATTTTGAGCACTGGCGTTCATACTATAATTTTTGAAGTACAAGACGATGACGGCGAATGGTCGACAGAAGTTTTGGCCACACTTACGATCGGCAGCCCGGCAAATGAAAAAATTATAGACAACGGAGACGCGGCAACATCATTTACGGGTTCGTGGCCGGTATCTGGAGCGACCGGAGCTTATGGCGCCAATTCAGTATACGGCAGCAGCGGCGCGACTTACACGTGGAAATTCACACCTGAAATCAGCGGTACTTATTCTCTCTCGATGTGGTGGACGGCTCTTGCGACAAGAAGCGACAGCGTGCCGGTTACAATTCAAAATAACAGCGGGACGGCCAATGCAACAATTAACCAGCAGCTCAACGGCGGAAAATGGAATTTAATCGGCCAATACGCATTCACTGCTGGAACCACTTATAACGTAACTATAACGGCGAGAGTGGTTAGCCCGCCAAGCACGTGCGCAGATGCGGTGAAGTTTACTTTGGTAACATCCAACAATTCACCGGTCGCGACGATAGATTCGATTACGCCAAATCCGATATTCCAAGGCGCAACGGTACAATTTACAGGACACGGCTCGGATACGGATGGAACGATCGCGGCGTATAAATGGACATCAAGCATAGACGGTAATTTGAGCGACGCAAACGCATTTTCATCATCAACATTAAGCATTGGAACGCATACAATAACTTTCAAGGTTCAGGACAATGCCGGCGCGTGGTCGGATGGTGTTACTGATACTTTGGTTGTACAACAGGCGAATCCTCTGCCAATCGCAACGATAACATCAATCACACCCAATCCCGCCACATACGGACAAACGGTATCGTTTGCAGGGAGTGGAAGCGATAATGGCGGAACTATACAGGCGTATAGATGGACATCGAATATAAATGGGGTATTGAATACGGCCGCTTCGTTCAGCTCTAATCTGCTTTCGCCGGGGAATCATACCATTTCGTTGAAAGTACAAGATAATGAAGGAAATTGGTCGCTTGAGGCAACACAAGCACTAACGATTAACGCGGTAAATTTCAGTATCATTTCAGATAACGGAAGCAGCGGAACAACTTCGACGGGCACGTGGAATATTTCGAGCGCGACAGGAGCTTATGGTACTAATTCGCTTTATTCAAGCAATGGCGCGACTTATACGTGGTCATTTACACCGACAACTTCAGGCACTTACGATGTATCTTTATGGTGGACTGCATTATCAACGAGAAGTTCATCTGTTCCTTATGCAATCCAAAGCAGCAGCGGAACAACGACAAAAACTATAGATCAAAGGTCAAACGGAGGCAAATGGAACAGCCAGGGAACGTTTAATTTCACGGCAGGCACGACTTATACGGTAAAGGTAACAGCGCAATCGGTATCAAACGCAAGCTGCGCAGATGCGGTAAAATGGCAACTAGGAAGCGGCGAAAACAGCGCCCCCACCGCACAGATAACATCGATATCGCCAAATCCTGTTTTGCCGGGCGGAACAGTGGAATTCTGCGGAGCAGGTTTTGATAGTGATGGAACTATCAGCGAATACGAATGGACATCAAGCGTTAATGGAGCTATCGGAAGCACCAATATTTGCACAACAAATTCGCTAACACAGGGAATACATACAATTTCATTGCGAGTTAAAGACAATTCAGGCAGTTGGTCAACGGCGGTAACGCAAACTCTGATTGTCGGTGCAAACGATATAATAATGGACAACGGAGACAGCGGTACGTCTTATACAGGTATGTGGTATTCATCGACCGCAGCTTCGGGTTATTACGGCAACAATTATTTATGGGGTGAAAACAGCGCAACCTATACATACAGGATCAAGCCGGCGATTACCGCAAACTATGAAGTGTTCGCGTGGTGGGCAGCTTACACAAGCAGGAATTCGAACACCCCATATACAATCGTAAATGCAAGCGGAACTAA
>MHYA01000027.1:11487-29217 GCA_001825675.1 Planctomycetes bacterium GWF2_42_9
TTCCAAGCCAATGTTACTTATACAATCACAATCGCTGCGGCGGCAGGTGATACTTTGAGCACGTGCGCTGACGCGATAAAATTAACTTACAAGGGAGCTGTAAGTATAAATTTACCTCCGGCAGCACAAATATTGACGATAACACCAAATCCGGTAATGCCAAATGAAACTATTGTATTCACTGGCAAAGCTGTTGATGAGGACGGCAGTGTAACAGGTTACAACTGGCGATCAAGCATTGACGGGCAACTTGGGACAACACGCATACTGAATAAAAAGCTGACTCCCGGTACACACACGGTATATTTCAAAGCACAAGATAACAAGGGTGCGTGGTCGCCGGAAATTTCGTCAACTGTCGATGTGGGTTTAGAACATATATATATCGCATTATGTTATGGCGGAAACGAGATCGGGGCATTATCGCCAACATCTGTACTGCAAAGCCTTGGAGCAACACAGACAAGCACTTACGAATGGACATACACAAATCCAACATCAGGCAAACAATATTATATTCACTTTGTTAGAAACTCGACAGATTTGCTTAATGGAATGAAGCGGGATGGTTCGCACGTAATTGTATCTTCGCATTCAAATTACGGTTTGGGTTATATATTTTCAACAACAACAGAGGACACACAACTTATGCTGAACAACATCAGATACGTTGATGATGACAGAATAATAAAATTCGGAACGCCAATGGTTGGTGTAAGCGCGTACGGAATGCGAACGGGACAAGCATATCCTTACTGGTGGCCAAATTACAAGGACGGGACAAGCGCGATAGCACCTTACGATTTCAATGACATTAGCGGCCCGCCTGCATATAATTATTATCTTACATATCAGGTTCCGGGTGATCCGAATCATTATAAAGTGGAGTCGGCACGTAACGCGGCAATACAAAGATTTTCGGATTCAAGCAAGCCCGCGTGGTATTCCATAACCGGAAATGAACCCGACGCGAGCAAATACGAAGACAGACAATATTTCATAACAAATCCGGCAACGTGGTATCCATCAATTGCAAGCTCCGGCACGTGGACACAGTATCAGGATTTGCCCGCGAACAGAGGCAGCAGTCAATATTTCAAAGAGAATTATGTTTATAACGCAGCAGGAAGCGGAAGCGACTATATGAGATTTCTGTTCACAATACCAGCGGACGGCCAATATAAGGTTTCAGCGTGGTGGCCAGCGATGAGTACAAACGCGACGAACGCACCATATACGGTTTATCACACAAATGGAAGCAATACATTGAATATGAACCAGACAACAAACGGACAGAGATGGAACGTTTTAGGAACATACAATTTCAACGCGGGTGATTATTCGGTATTGCTGACAGACGCGGCAAGCAGCGGCAACGTAATCGCTGATGGCATACGAGTCGGACATATAAACAACCCTGAAGATGTAGTGCAATCAGATTTTATCGCCTTACCGATGAGCGGAAATGCACCATTGAACGTTATGTTTGTAAATTCAGGCACAGGCGATTTAACTGAACGCACGTGGAACACAGGCGATAACTACACCAATACCACGCGTGATATGCTTTATCATGAATATATTAATCCTGGAACATATACAGTTTCACTTACCGTAAAAGGGCCGATGGGCACAAGTACGAAAACTAAGACGGCATATATAAGAGTGTATCCAGAGGGTACAACTTTTACACCTGCACTTAAAGCTGAATTCGGTATGATGAATAAATTTTCCAACACATCGTCATACAGCGTACCGCTTGCGGCAATCTTTATGGATGCCAGCGATGGTAATGCAGTATCGTGGCTATGGGATTTCGGAGACGGTCAGACAAGCGTAGAGCAAAATCCTGTTCATATTTATACTTCGCCGGGGAATTACCAGGTCAGCTTGACGGTAACAGACGCAACTAACGCAACGAGTACGGAAACAAAACCGAATTATGTGCGAGCTGTTGTGTATGAAAAGAACATTGACAATGTTGACTATCCGAAGACAAGTTATGGCGGATGGGTCGGCAAAACAATGCTTAAGACAAAAAGTGTTGATATTGCCAGAGAAGATTTGAAGTACGGCAGAATGCTGCTTGAGAGCTGCAACAGCGGCGATTACTACATTCAAACGGTAGCACGCAGCAAGATGTTCTATACTGTCGGTTCTTCGACTGGTCAGGGACTTTTGTCATACCTGCGATATTATTTGCTGGGATACACAGACGAGCAAATATGGCAAGCAGTACAGCAAGTACAGGCGGTTTATGACTATTATGATTTTAATCTGCATCCTGATGAGCAATCGGATGCGAATCTAATACCTTTGACAAGTGCGTCAACACAATCGGTTGAGTTGGTGGCTGAAAAGACTTTGAGCAATGAAGAACAATCGGCAATAGACGAAATGAAATCAATGTCTTTGACGGATGTTTTTGAAACGTTGAGCACGCCGGAGTATACGACGAATGAGACATTATCGAGTGCGGCAATCGAGCAGGCATATAGCGGCAGCGAAGAACAGGCGGTAGAAATTGCGATCGCAAGGATAAAGACGCCGATCGAAGATAACGACGACATACTTGAGATGAAAACGGCTAAGTCGATAATTATGCAGTATCCTGATATTGCGATACCAAGAATTCTGGCGATTTATCCGCAGGATGATGTTGAGATTAACGCGAATATAATTACCGCAGCGGGCGTTTTGGCTGGCAATGCGGAAATCAAAACAATGCTCACCCAGGCGCTGTTCGATACGGATTTCACAATAGACGATAATCCAGAATTGCTAGGCAAGCCTTTAAGAATTTGCGACATCGCATATAACCAGCTTGTTTTGAATTTGAAGATCAAAGATGTTTTGAGAACTATCGGTACGGGTATGGCGGTCGAAACGCGAGATTATCATATAAGCGTTTTAAAGTCCAAACTCTAATATTCAACAACGCAGCCTCTGAACAGGCAAATTTCAGAGGCTGCTTTTCTTTTCAAGGATAAATTATGAACGAGTCAACTGCTGTTACGATTATCAAGCCGAGGAAAGTATGGAGTTTCATTGATTTCAAAGAACTTGCGGAATACAAGGATTTATTTGCTTTTCTTATCTGGCGGGATATTAAAATTTTATATGCGCAGACAATCCTCGGGTTTGCGTGGGCATTACTAAACCCCCTGCTGCAAATTGTAATATTTACGCTGGTTTTCGGGCGAATAGCGAAAGTCGCGACGGAATCTATTCCGTACGTTTTGTTCTGTTCTGTAGCGGTTGTGCCGTGGACATATATGAGTCAGGCATTGACGCAATCGAGTCAGAGTCTGATTGTAGGTCAGCCTATTTTGAGCAAAGTTTATTTTCCGCGGGTACTCTTTCCACTTACGCCGGTGTTCGCGACGCTGATGGATTTTTCTATTTCGCTTTTGATATTGTTATTTGTGATGACGTATTACAGAATTGCGCCAACGTGGAATATACTATTTTTGCCGGCGTTTGTTTTGATGATGGTTTGCATACCGGCGGCATTGGGAATGCTTTTGTCATCTCTGGCGGCAAGATTTCGCGATGTGAAATTTGCGACACGATTCGCAATCACGCTATTGATGTATTCTGCGCCGATAGTTTATTCGGCGGCATCGCTTTCGCCGACAAAAAGGCTGATTTATTCATTTAACCCTCTGGTTGGCGTTATTGAAGGCTTTCGGGCATCTTTGCTCGGCACAGATATTCCCTGGCTGTATATTTTGCCGGGGGTTGTAACGACGTTGCTGCTGCTTGTGGTTAGTACGTTGTATTTCAAACGGACAGAGTGGATTTTTGCTGATGTTATTTAATTCTTGAAGGGCTGCGATGAGTTCTGATTTTGCAATACGTGTGGAAAATGTAAGTAAATGCTATCGATTGGGCTTGAAGGAAAAAATTCACGACAGCGTTGGCGGAGCGATAATAGATTTTATGAAAAGTCCGCTGACGAACTATCGAAGGTATCGGTCGCTGTATAATTTCACGGATAAATATAACGGCAATGGGCACAAAGATGTTCTCTGGGCATTGAAGGACGTCAACCTTGAAATAAAAAAGGGACAGGTGCTTGGGATAATCGGTCGAAATGGTGCGGGTAAATCCACGCTATTAAAAATTTTATCGAAAATAACGGAGCCTACGAGCGGACAAGCTGAAATACACGGCAGAATATCGAGCATTTTGGAAGTGGGTACGGGATTTCATCCTGAACTAACCGGCAGAGAAAATATTTATCTTAACGGCGCGATTCTCGGAATGAAAAAAAAGGAAATAACAACCAAATTCGATGAAATAATAGATTTTTCGGGAGTAGAGAAATTTATCGATACGCCTGTGAAATGGTATTCGAGCGGAATGAAGGTTCGGCTCGCATTCGCGGTGGCGGCAAATCTTCAGCCTGAAATTTTAATTATCGATGAGGTGCTGGCGGTAGGCGATGCGGAATTTCAAAATAAATGTCTGGACAAAATGAATAATATTACAGAAAGCGAAGGCAGGACTGTTTTATTTGTAAGCCATAATATGGGCGCGATAATTCAACTGTGCCCTACTTCCATTATGCTGAACAACGGGAAAATTACGAATAGCGGAAGATCAAAAGAAGTCGTAGATAAATATTTGGGCGCAATTTTTCAGCCTGTGGATAACATGGACCTTCGGAATTCGCCTGTACGCAGCGGCGACGGAAGGCTGCGGTTTGTTTCGGCAAAATTAAAACTGGAAAACGGTGAATATACGACAACACCAATCGCGGGACAAGCGATTGATATTATTTTGGATTTCGAGAGCACACAAAGACTTTCTAAAGTCAAATTCATAATGACGATTTTTAACCAGATGGGTATCGCGGTTACAAGTTTTAACGTGGATTCAACGGGAAAATATTTCAATTTGCCAGACGGACGTGGACGGATTGTTTGCAGGATTCCAAAACTTCCGCTGCCTTTGGGACAATATAAAATCGCAGCGGCGGCCTCGGACGATTTAGGCGAACTTGATTGGGTTCCAACAGCCTGTATTTTTAATGTACACACAAGCAATTTCTTTGATACATCTTTCAGTCCATCGATGCGGTATTCAACGGCACTGGTTGAGCATTCATGGGAAGTAACGCAATAATTTTATGGCGAACTTTTTAGTAATAATTGATTCAAATTCAGACAGACGATTGCGGTATATCGAAACCATACGGGATAAATTGCCGCCGATTGAAGGGCTTGCAATTAATTCAGTTGAAATCGGAGATTTTTTCGCAATATGGGCTTATGGAGAAAATTCGTACGTAACGAGCGCGTTGGAGAAAACCAGTGCGGCTGTTGTTTTCGGCAGACCTGTTGGTGATGATGTTAAAGATGAAATCGGCGCAGGCAGAATATTGAATTTATGGCAACATGACGAAACACGTGTAAAAGCATTTTATAACGGTTTTTACGCAGCGATAGTTTATGACCAATTTACAGGATTGACTATCGGTGCGGATTTACTTGGAATTTTTCCGATTTATTACTGGAATTATAACGGTGTAGCTCTTGTCGGTTCGAGTCCTGAACTTTTCAGGTATCATCCATATTTCAGCGTTGAAATTAATCCTTATGGGCTCGTTTCTATTCTGCTGTTAACGCATAGTTTTGGCTGCGAAACACTGCTTAAGGGAGTTAAAAGACTCGGTGCGGGAAAATTGTTGCGGTTTGATGATGGAGAGATTTGCGAAGAAATACAATACAAAATACGGCCTTCGATGAAACATTACGATCTGCCATTTTCGGCGCATATCGATATTTTAAGCGACGCGATCAAAGACACGATGGCAAGACATACACCTGCGAATAAAAATTATAGTCTACTGCTTTCGGGCGGAATGGATTCGAGAATGCTGGCAGGATTTCTTCGAGAACAGAACGCTGATTTCAACGCGGTAACAATGGGAATAGACAGCGATATTGAAATGAAGACAGCAAAACGAGTGGCAAAGAGTATGGGGATAGAGCAGAATAAAATTGAACTGGATTATGACAATTATATAAACTGTGCAGAAAAGCAAGCAAAATGGGAACATATTTCAAACGGATTTAACGACATTTTTAACTGGGGATACTGCAAATTATTAAATCAGAATCAAAATCTTATTCTTGGGCATTCTTTGGATGCCGTAATAGGCACACGTTATATAAACTGGGCATATTCAGCGGTTGAAAAGAGAATGTCGTTCGAATCATTCTTCGCTAATTTAAACAGATGGGCAATAAAACCAGAAATTTTGAAAAAACTATTCTGCAACAATTTTTACTCCGGGATAATTGATGAAATCATAAAAAATATTAAAGACACCTTTGACGGTTTTTCGGAAATAGAATCGCAAAAGGCTTGGTGCTTTAACCTATACAACAGGCAGAGATTTCACGTCGGCGCAAGCGCGTTCGCGATGTCGCTTGAAGCAATGCCTGTTATGCCTGCGATAGACAGGAAGCTGCTGGAGTGTGCGGGAGCTATACCGGCAGCTTCCATTGCTGAAAGACGTGCGCAGATGGAAATTTTGTGCAGCAGATTTCCAAAACTCGCAAGACTGCCGATAGACCGCAACAGCTACGACACAACCCCTTTGATGCCGAGAGTACGGTATCTTGCGGCACAGGAAATCCGAAAAAAACTGCAGAAGATTTTCAAAAACTCAACTAATGCAAAAATCGAGCAGCGGTACTATTACAGGATTTATGATTTCGATAACAAAGGATGGAAAGCTGTACGAAACAAAGCGGAGCAATACAGGAAAATGGTTTATCATATTTTTGATAAAGACAAACTTAATACGATTTTGCCAAAGCCCCAGGAGCAAGCGAATTTACGTGAGGAAATAGCTGACGCATCTGGATTGAAACTGCTTACGGGTTTAATGCTCTGGTCGAAAGGAAACTTATGAAGGACACAATACATATCTGGCCGATGGAACCTGTTGAAGAAAACGAGAGAATATTGATCAGCGCAATGATTGAAAATAAAAACGAACTGCCCTTTCATCTATGGTTCAGTTTGCCAAGCGAAGAAAAAGAAAACATCACGAATTTGTGCGATCCATTTGCAATCGCGACGATTTTTTATGGTATGAAAAGCGGGAATGAAATTATGGTTCACGGGCAGGTTTCGCCGGCGCTGCTGCGGAATCTCGAAGAGTTTCAGGCTGTGTGGACGAGCTGGGAACCGAGCAGGTATAAAAAGATAGATATAAAGGCTACAATTGAAGTGGAGCCGAAACATTATACGCCTGCAAATAATTCGATAATGGCTTTTTCGGGCGGGCTGGATTCGTGCTTTACGGCGTTTCAGCACAAGAAAGATTTTTGCGGCCGATTAAAATGCAATATAACGTCGGCAATAATGGTTCACGGGTTCGATATTCCGCTCTGCGATATAGAAGGTTTTAAACGCGCGTTTGAAAAATCAAAAACAATCCTTGATGATATTAATGTAAAATTGATACCAATGGCGACAAACTTCAGAGATTTGAAAGATCACTGGAGTCATTCGCACGCTGGCGGTTTGGGAGCGAGTCTTTCATTGTTTCAAAAGAATTTTGAAAACGGAGTTATTGCGGGAAGTTTTTCATACAACAGTCTTGATCTGAATATTGGGTGGGGATCAAATCCGCTTACCGATCTTTTTCTTTCAAGCGAACGCTTTAAAATCATTAATGACGGCAGCAGATATGATCGAGTCGAAAAACTAAAATATCTTTGCGAGAGCTGGCCTTTTGCACTGGATTATCTGCGGGTATGCTGGAAAGGCGAACAACTTGATCGCAACTGCTGCAAGTGCGAGAAGTGCATAAGAAATATTTTATGCTTTTACGCATTGGGCAAAAAATTACCGAGCTGTTTTAAATTCGATATTACATTAAAACAAATTGAAAATGTGATTGTACCTGATTTGGCGGTTTTATTCGAATATAAATGCTGCCTTAACGCTGCGAGGAGCGGAGGGATTAATGAGCCGTGGGTGAAAGCTCTTGAGAGAGGCATTCGTAAAAATGAGATGCGGCTCAACGGCAAAGGATTAGTGTGGAAGAAAATAAAAAATAAACTGGCTGTGCGAACAAGGCTGAAGAAACTCAACAGTAATTTATGCGGAAAAGGTTTAGAAATTTTAGAAGGGGCAATAAAATGAGGATATTGGTCGATAGCGGATGTTATGATTTGTGTAATATGGGCGACGTCGCGATGCTGCAGGTGGCGGTGGAAAGGCTGCATAAATTGTGGCCGATGGCTTTAATAGAGGTAATAACAAATAAGCCGGCGATTTTATCACAGCTTTGCCCGAAAAGTTATGCGATTCGTGGCGATGGCAGACATATATGGTTTTATGACCGAAATATTCTGGGCAAAGTTTACAAGATGCTGCCTGCGAAATTTGAAGAGCCTATACAAATGCTCGAACAACTTTCACGCAGATTTTATCCGACTCTCTACAGTAATCTGATCCAATTCAAATTGAAAATGAAGCGAAAAAGTACGGAAGCAATCGATGATTTTCTAAATGCATTTTTAAATACCAACTTGCTGGTTATAAGTGGCGCAGGAGATATAAACGATCATTTCGCAAATTTTGCGATAACGGTTCTTGAACTTCTGGAAATAGCAAACAGACAGGGAATACCTACTGCGATGTTCAGTCAGGGTATTGGGCCGATAGATAACCAAAGACTTTTCAAGAAGGCAAAAGTGGTGCTCCCGAAAGTAAATCTTATCGCGATACGCGAAAAAGAAACTGGCTATAACATTTTAAAATCAATCGGTGTTGCAGACGAAAATATTTTATTTACGGGTGATGATGCGATAGAGCCTGCTTACAAATCAAGGCCTGCCGGTACAGGCAACTGCATTGGTGTCAATCTGCGAATGTCGGCGTATTCACAGGCGACAGACCGGCATATTGAGACGGTCGGGAACATCATTCAGAATTGCGGATTGATGCTTGGCAGTCCGATTATACCAATACCAATTTCGTTTTATGAGAATGAAGCGGACTCCAAAATCATACAGCAAATTACAGGTAATTTTTTCCCGCAGGCAAATATCAACAGCCCACAAGAAATAATTGATAGAGTTTCAAATTGCAGAGTTGTGGTTACAGGAAGCTATCATTCGGCGGTATTTGCACTATCGCAGGGAATACCTGCAATCGCTTTGTACAAGACGGCTTATTATAAGAATAAATTCGCCGGGCTGGCAAGGCAATTCGGGTGCGGATGCGAATTGATATCACTGGATGACAATCATTTTGCCCAAAGACTCAAAGACAGCATCGATTTTGCTTGGAAGGCATCTGAAGCAATCAAACCCAGATTATTGTCAGCGGCAAAAGAGCAAATTGAATCAGCACGGGCAGCTTATGATCATTTATATAATATGATTGAAACACAAAGAGAAAAAAAACAGGAACTTTATTCATATTCTGGATTTTGAGGAGAATACGGTAAATGAAAAACGAGCCGGATATCACAATGATTATCGCTACATATAACCGTGCAGCGATATTAAATGACACTTTGGAGAGTATGTCTAAAGTTGATATGGATGGAATAAATGTTGAATTCGCAATCGTTGATAATAAATCGACAGACAATACAAAAGATGTCATTTTAAATTGGAGCAAAAGACTTAATGTACGTTACCTTTTTGAAAAAAGGCCCGGACAAAATCCGGCAAGGAACAGAGCATTGGCAGAAATTAAGCAGGGGAAAATTATTGTATTTACAGATGACGATGTAGTGCCGAATACAAACTGGCTGAAGGTAATTTTGCAGACCTGCGAGCAATGGCCTGAATACAGTATTTTCGGCGGAAGGATTTATCCGATATGGCCTGACAATATCGATTTTCCAAAATGGGCACAAGAGCAAGCGGTACAAAGTTTTGCTTTCGCAGTTCATAATTATAAAACTCATCAATGTGTTTATGAGAAAAATGATTATCCGTTCAGTCCGAACTTCTGGGTTCGCGGGAAAATATTTAATAATAAAAAAATGTTTGATAATAAAATTGAATGGCATCCCAAAAATCAGATTATGGCGACGGAAACCAAATTTTTCAAAGAACTGATCGACGATGGTTACAGAATCGTGTATTGCCCCGAAGCGGTTGTTGGGCATAAAATCAGGCCTGAACAGCTTACGGTAAAAAGCATTTTAAAACGTTCGTACAGTTGCGGGAGAGGAACGGCATATCTTAGAAATTTTTGCAGAGCCGATTTGCTGCAGAAGACCCCCCTGCTTTGGTATACGATGCGGTATGGCGCGATCGCAAAACTAGGAATGAAGTTAGGTATGGGAATTTTGCCCGCAATTTTTGAAAAACCTCAAACGGCAATGTATGCGATGGAATGGCTCGGATACAATATTGAATTGTTGAGACTTGCGGAAGAAAATAAAAGCATAGCTAAATAGGACAAAAATATATGTATCAGATAAGCGTAATAATACCACTATATAATAAAGCAAAATATATCAGCAGAGCGATAGATTCTGTTTTGGCACAGACATATAAAGATTTTGAAATTATAGTAGTAGATGATGGGTCAAGCGACGAGGGGCCGGTGTTAGTTCAAAAATACGAGGAGAGCCGTATAAAGTTAGTCCGTCAACAAAACGCCGGCCCCGGCGCCGCACGCAACAGAGGAATTGCGGAATCTGAAAGCCCAATGGTCGCATTTCTTGACGCAGATGACGAGTGGATGCCGGACTTTTTGGAAAAATGCTATAAGGCACTTTCGAGAAATCCTGATTGCGCGGTAGCGGCGGCATCATATTATCTGGGAGAGAGCCGAAAAGATATTTCAACTGAATTCAGACGCAGAGGAATGAGTGATGGAAGATGGCAGCTTCAAAACAATATTAGTGATTTTGAATTAAAACACGCCATTTATATTTTACATTCGAGCGCAACGTTATGCAAAAAATCAGTTATTGAAAAATATGGCGGTTTTTACACTAAAAATCATTGCAGCCTTGGTGAAGATTATTATTTATGGCTTCAAATTATGTTCAATCATAAGCTTTATCGCATTTTAAAACCACTATGGTGGTTTCATAATGAAGCATCTGAACTAGGCAATAACGGCAACAACGCTTTGCATCCATTTTTTACGGACTTGGAACCAATAAAAGAAAATTGCCCTGCACATCTGCATAAATTGCTTGAGCAACTTCTGACGCAATTCGCTTTGCAGTATGCGCACGAGAGTATTTTTTACGGCAGAAGTAATAACGCAGAATTTTTAATAAATAATTTCCCACTAATGAAAAAAAATAAATGGAATTATTTTAAACTTAAAACAAAAATGATATTTCCCAACCTGATACCAATAGTAAGAAATTTAAAACACAATAAATTCAGCTCCGCTCTATGGCAGAAACCTGTATGAACGTTTGTCTTTTATCGCTGGAATGGCCGTCTTACGGAGGCGGAATTGGAACTTATATGTTTAACCTCGCGAAAGGATTGCAGGAATGTGGGCATAATACAACGGTTATAACTCATAATAAGCAGCCGGAGCGGATAAGCGGAGTCAATATAGTTGAGACACCAATTGAAAATGAAAACAGAACATTAAAAAATAAAATTATGAGGTGGAGATGGGAGCCTCATCATTCGTGGTCGCAGAAAGCGTGGGATAATTTTAAAGAAATGCAAAGGAGCTTTGACATTTTGGAGACTGCGGAATACGGCGCGTGGGCGAGGCATTTTATTGGAAACGTCAAGATGCCGATCATTGTTCGATGTCATACGCCAGCGGTGGGAGTACGGCAGATTCCGGTTAATGGCAACGAGCATAGAATTCCTTTCTGGCTAAAACTTGAAAACAAACGAGAGCAAATGCAAACGCAAAACGCGGATGCGATAAGCACACCAAGTTATGTGTTATCAAATCTTATGAGTTTAAGCTGGTCGATACCTGTAAACAGAATTAAAGTTTTGCCAAATCCGGTCGATACCAATTTATTTCGTCCGATTGATTTCAAGGAAAAACAAAAGGAAATACTTTATGTCGGAAGGCTGCAATACAACAAAGGCGTTTTCGATTTTATCGACGCGATCAAGCCATTGCTGAATGTTCATCAAGATTGGACAATTCGATTAATTGGAAAAGATTTAAAAATCCCTGATTTCATTAAGAGCTCCCACAAAATGGCATCTGAAGAGATACTTTCACGCATACCAGTTGGCAATCGTAATCAGATAAAGATAATAGGTTGGGTATCGGTTGATGAATTGATCAAATATCAGCAGCAGGCGATGATCGCAGTTGTGCCAAGCCGGGGATTTGAAAGTTTTTCATACACACTGACAGAGCAGATGGCGTGCGGGACGGCTGTTGTCGCCACACATTGCGGAGGACCTACGGAAATTATCAGCGACGGATATGACGGATTACTAGTGCCCGCAGGTGATATTGAGGCGATGAGAAACGCTTTGCAAAAATTGATGATAGATACGGAACTTTGCAGAGAGATGAGCAGAAGAGCGAGAAAAACAGTTGAAAGCAAATATTCTATTTCGAAAGTCGTGCCTGCAATTACAGAATGGTACGGCAAAATAATCGGGTATTATAAAAATGATTAGCTGTGTTATTAGAACATATAACGAGCAGGCATTGTTAAACCAGGTTCTAAGTGCCCTTTCGGTGCAAAGTATTGGAATGCCGGAAATAGTCATTGTCGATAGCGGCTCGACGGATGGGACGGTCGAAATGGCGAAACAATATAAGACGAAGTTGATTCAAATTAAAAAAGAAGAATTTAATTATTCTTACGCATTAAATCTAGGAATAGAAAATACGAGTTATGAACTGGTCGCCATATTGTCGGGGCATTCGATTCCTTATGATGAAAGCTGGCTTGAAAAAATCAGCTCACATTTTAGAGACGAGAAAGTCGCGGGTGTTTATTGCAGGCAGATTCCTATGCCGGATGCGAATCCTTATGAAGTACTGCGAATACGAAAGATGTTCAGCGATTCAGAAAAAACGCAGGCTAATTTCAGTAACGCCGGATGCTGCATAAAGAAAAGTATCTGGCAAGAACATCAATTCAAGATTTTGCCGGCAGCGGAAGATAAAGAATGGGCACAATGGGCGATAGACAACTGCTATAAAATTATTTATGAGCCAAAGGCAGAAGTTTATCATTCGCATAACGAATGCTGCAGAAAATCGGCTAACAGAATAATTGATATTGAGCGCGCAAATGATCTGCGGATAATGCGAAGACGAAGCCAAATCTTGACTTTAAAGCAGTCGGCGGGGTTATTTGTACGTGATTTTAAAAAGCTGGGAATGATAGACTCCGGTTTATTAAAAAAACTTTCATTAGCAAGAGATTGCGCGGCAAGGTCATTCTGGTACGCATACGATTTCAACAGGAGCAGAAATGGCTGAAACGGAAATGATAAATAAGGCTACGATCGGCATCACCATTCTGCTTTCACTGATGGCAATTCTTGTGCCAAGAAAATATCTATTGCTGCCATATATTATCGGTGCGTGCTTTGTTCCGACCGATCAGCGAATAATTATAATGGGACTTGATTTTACGGTTTTGCGAATTCTTGTAGCGGCAGGAGTGGCGAGAATTTTTGCTCGAAACGAAAACATAACATTACACTGGAACAAGTTCGATTTTCTTGTTTTTGCCTGGGTATTCTGCGGGGCGTTTATTTACAGCATTCAATGGATGACCGCCAAAGCAATTATTAATCGCTGCGGTGTTTTGTTCGATGTTGTCGGAATGTATTGGCTGTTCAGAAAAACTGTACGCAGTTGGGATGACGTAAAAATGGCCGTCAACTTTTTTGCGATTTGCATTATAGCACTTGTACCATTTGTAGCGATGGAATGGATGAGCGGCGATAATCCTTTCGGCGCATTGGGAAGAGTGAAGACGGTTATTCGAGACGAGGAATACAGATGCCAGGCGGCGTTTCCGCATTCGATTATGCTTGGGTTGTTTTGCTCTATTTTAATGCCCTTATTCGCAGGTTTCGCAAAAATGAGCAAAAACAAGATACTTTATGCGGTGTCGATCGCGGGGTTATTATTTATTATTGCCGCGACAAGATCAAGCACGCCGATTCTGACATTTGGAGCGGTTATATTTTTTCTTTGTATGTATGGATTCCGAAAATACGCTTATACGGCTGGATGGGCATTTTTAATAACGGCAATCGGATTACATACGATAATGAATAAACCGGTATGGCATTTATTCGCGCGAATAAATGTTTTGGGAAGTTCGACTGGCTGGCACAGATTTAATATTATCGATCAGGCAATTAAGCACTTTAGCCAATGGGCTATATTGGGGTGCAAGGATACAAATAGTTGGGGATGGGGATTGGGAGACGTTACTAATCAATTTGTGCTTGAAGGCGTTAGAGGCGGTTTTATTTCGCTTTGTATTTTTATGATTATGCTCTCTTTCGGCTTGAAACATATTCTAAATATATGTCTGCACGAAAGACAAAACGCAAAACGGTTTATGCTATGGTCAATCTTTGTAATGATGCTGGCACATTGCATTTCGTTTCTCGGCTCATCGTATTTCGGGCAAATTACAATGCTTTATTATATGTCTTTGTCGATTACTGGGTTGGCAATAGAGATAAACACAAGCAGCAGCTTCATCATTATTAACAGCCCGCAAAATGAAGGTTATTTTAGCAGAGCGATTGCATGAAAATAGAATTATCAATTATAATTGTAAACTGGAACGGATGCGAGATAACAAAGCAATGCCTTAAATCAATATACGAGCAGACACGCGGAATCGGGTTCGAGATTATTGTCGTTGATAACGGGTCGACAGATTCATCCTGTGAGATGATAAAAAATGAATTTTCGCAAGTCATATTAATATCAAATAATGAGAATAGAGGATTTGCGGCGGCAAACAATCAGGGAATCAAGATTGCAAGAGGAGAATTTTTACTTCTGCTCAATAACGACACAATAATTTTGGATAACGCCATAGAAAAAACTTTGGCAGCGGCTAAGGCAAATCCGCAAGCAGGTGTCATTGGATGCAGAGTATTAAATGCAGATAAAAGTTTACAATCTACGTATTTCAGATTCCCTTCACTTTTGAATTTGAGTCTGGCGGCTTTGCACCTGGATAGCATTTTTCCCAAAAATATATTTTTTGGACGCGAAAGATATGCAAGAGCGGAATGGAACAAGATTACGGAAGTAGATGTTTTAACGGGATGTTTTATGATGGCAAGGAAAGACGCTGTCGAGGAAATCGGGCTGCTGGACGAAAGATTTTTTATGTACGCAGAGGAGACGGACTGGTGTCTTCGGTTCAAACGAAAGGGCTGGAAAGTGCTTTATGCGCCTGTTGGAGAAATCATACATCTGGGCGGAGCGAGCAGTAAAAACAATAAAGGCGCAATGACGCTGCAGCTCAAAGGAAGCATTTTATTGTTTTTCAAGAAAAACAGGAACGCATTTTCTTATAGGGCAGCCTGTTTTATCGTCGCAATATATTTTTTATTAAGAGCGTCATTTTTATTTAACGCAAACTGCGGCAAAGGAGCTTTTTTATCGTTGTTGGGAGCAGAATATCTATGCTTGAAAAAATAAATAAAGATATTATATGTTTTGGCGGAGAGGACTGGTGGTATCACAACAGAGGGCATATCGATTTTCAACTTATGAAACGATTCGCAAAGCAAAGCAAGGTTTTATATGTCAATTCGCTGGTAATGCAAAAACCAAAAATCGCAAACAGCGGTGATTTTTTGAAAAAATTGATACGAAAATCAAAAAGTATGCTTAATGGGCTTCAAAAAACGGAAGAAGGTTTTTATGTTTTCAGTCCAGTTTCGTTTCCTTTGCATCATATTGCAAGTGCAAGCAGCATAAATGATTTTATTGTCGGATTGCAATCTGCACTGGTTTGCGAAAAGCTGCATATAAATAGACCTAATGTATGGGTTGCGTGCCCTACCGCTGCCAATATCGCGATCAATATTCGCAAAAACTTTCTTATTTACCAGCGAACAGATAAATTTGAAGAATTTCCGAACGTTGATCAAAAGCTGATAAAAAAGCTGGATTTGCTCTTAAAGAAAAACGCTGATTTTACATTATTTGTTAATGAAAGCCTTTATAACATTGAGGCGGATAAATGTAAAAAAGCGGTATTGATCGATCACGGTGTAGATTTTGAAAGTTTCGCATCGGCTGAAAATGACAAAGATATTCCTGGAGATATAAAAAATATCAAAAAGCCAATCGCGGGTTTTTTTGGCGGCATCGACAGTCATACATTCGATATGGAATTTATGGAAAAGGTCATAGACATCTGCAAAGAAATCTCCTTTGTGTTTGTAGGCAAGAGTTCGGTAGAGTGCAGACAGCTTTTATCTAAGCCAAATGTCCGAATGCTTGGACAAAAACCTTATGAACAAATACCTCATTATGGAAAATACTTTGACGCGGCGATAATGCCTTGGAAAAACAATTCCTGGATAGAACACTGCAACCCAATAAAGCTCAAGGAATATCTGGCATTGGGCAAACCTGTTGTCAGTACGCCTTTTTCCGAATTAAAAAAATATACTGATGTCGTATATTCTTCCGAAAAGCCGAATGAATTCGCAGCGTTGCTGAATAAAGCGATAAACGAACATAATGAAGAACAAAAAAAAGCACGGAGAGATAAAGTCCGGATTTATACGTGGGATAATCAGGCAAAAATAATTTCAGAAATGATTTGGGGCAATTCTGAACTTGTTAAACAGCCTGAAGAGTTAACGGGAGGTATCAATGAATACGAAAAAATATAAAAAACTAAAAATATGCTTAGCGGCTTCTGCGGGCGGACATTTGACTCAATTACTTAAATTAGCAAAAACCTGGGACGAGTACGATCCCTTTTTCATCACAACCTGCGAAGCTGTGAAGAACAAGCTGGAACAGTATGGCAATGTTTATATCACGGCTGAAAGCAACAGAGAGCATCCTTTAAAAGTTCTCAAAGTTCTTTTTTATTGTTTAAGGATTATCCTCAAAGAACGGCCTGATGTTGTAATCAGCACGGGAGCGGCAATTGGATGTGTCGCGTGCATACTTGGAAAACTAATCGGCGCAAAAGTTATATGGATCGACAGCATAACAAACGTCGAAAAATTATCGCTTTCAGGCAGACTGGTCAGACCTATTTCTAATTTGTTCCTGGCGCAATGGCAGCAATTTGCAAAACAATATCCTAATGTTTTCTTTGAAGGCACAATAATATGATATTTCTGACTGTTGGAACGCAGTTCCCATTTGACAGGCTTATAAAAGCGGTAGATAAGGCCGTTCGAGATGTTTTAGCGGATGAGGAGATTTTTGCACAAATAGGTGATAGCAGTTACGAGCCGGTAAATTTTAAAGCAACAAAGAGGATGAACGCTGAATTATTCGATAAATATGTTCGAAACTGTTCGGCGATTATTAGCCATTCGGGAATGGGAACAATCGAAGCGGCGTTAAGTAACAGCAAACCGATGCTCGTGATGCCGAGATTGAAAAGATTTGGCGAAGTTGTAAACGATCATCAGGCAGCGATAGCAAAGAATTTTGATGCGGAAGGTTATTTACTTGCAGCTTACGATGAAAATGACATCAGAAAAAAGTTAATCGAGTTAAAAACCTTTATTCCTAAAAAAAGAATTAATTCCAGCG
>MHYA01000027.1:29236-39925 GCA_001825675.1 Planctomycetes bacterium GWF2_42_9
AAGTCAATTTTTGAATTCCATAGAGAAAGCAAACTATGAATTTACAGCAAAGAGATGAATTAAGTATCACTGCGGTAGCACTTGCGGCTAATACTGATTTCGGAAGGTGCAGACTTGCAAGCAGAGTACCTCCTGCGCTTTGGCCGATTGAAGGAGATGCCGCTATAAGCAGGATATTGAAAAATGTCAAAAATTTATCTGTTCGTAAGACAGTTATATGCTGTAACGGAAATAAAAGAATCTTTGAAAATAAATTGAACAGGACTAATGCTATGGAATTGTATTTTCTTGACGAGAATATGCCATTCGGCACGGCAGGCTGTATTCGGGAAGCGATTAAAATAAGCTGCGATAAATTGATCCTCGCGGTTCCGTCGCAAATAGTTGACTTGCCCGATTTATCCAAATCGTTGAAAAGACATTTGGAAAGCGGAGCAATTCTGACAATACTTTCAGGAAATAAAAATTCAAAAACCAATGTTCATATTTATATAGCGAATAGAGAAATCACAGAACACATCCCTGCAAATGGTTATTTTGATATTAAGGAAAATTTGATCCCTGCGCTTGTGCGAAAAAATAAAAAGGTCGTGTATGAAACATTGCCGGCAAAATTATACTCTTTTCGCAATCACAATCAATATTTGGAAGCTATGAATAAATCATTGAGCAATAAAAACGTTGGCGACGAAGATGTTTTAATTGCGGAAAACACGAATATAGCCCATAACGCAAAAATTTTTGGGCCTGCGGTTATTATGGAAGGCAGTTCAATCGAAGAAAACGCGATAATAATCGGCCCGACAACCATCGGGAAAAATGTGAATATTGGCAAGAACTCGATAATAGAGCAGAGCGCTATCTGGGACGGCACCACTATCCGCAAGAACTGTAAAATATCTAACTGCGTTGTCGAATATGATACAAAAATTCCGCCATACAGTAATTACGCTAATAAAGCGGTTACAAAAGACTTAAGCAATCAAATAAAACTCGATTATATTTCAGAGTCCGGCATTGCGGTTGGTAAAATAGCAGCGGTTATATTGTTGGCTGCATTATTCGTTTGGTCATATTTTCCACAGATAACGGATTTAGCAAAGATTTGGCTCGGTAACGATGATTATTCGGCGGGAATCCTTGTCCCACTGCTTGCCGGTATGACAATCTGGTTCAAAAAGGATTTTTTGGCGGGAACGCACAAAAATATTTTACCTGGTTTTGTACTATTAATCGTTTCCCAAGCAATCCGATTTTTTGGTTTATATTTTATGTATTCGTCATTGGAAAGATTGTCGATTGTTGTTTGTTTGTGGGCGGTAATAATCATTTTATTAGGTTGGAAGACATTTTACAGATATTTGCCGGCATTTCTATTTTTGATTCTAATGCTGCCTCCGCCGAATATTATACATAATTCTATAATGCTGCCGTTACAAAGAATTGCGACTTCGGGAGCGGCATACAGTTTGGAATTATTCGGATACGCTGTGAGCCGGGAAGGCAATATTCTTTATATAAACAGCACAGCAATTGAAGTTTCACAGGCGTGCAACGGCCTTAGGATGATAACAGCATTCGTGATAATCGATGTTTTTCTTGCATTGAATATAAAGCAGAATTTATTTCAAAAATCGATGCTTTTAATTTCAAGTTTGCCAATCGCTGTAGCCTGCAATATTGCAAGACTTACATTAACAGGCGTTGCATTTACCGTTTCCTGGGGACAAAAATGGGCGAGTATGATCCATGAAGTCAGCGGTTACGCAATGGTTCCAATAGCAATTGCGTTTGTACTGATAGAAATGAAATTTTTAAATAACCTAATCGCAAATAACAAAAAATAATCAAAATGGAAAATTCTAAAAAGGAAATTTGGAGGTAATATGAATTCACTAACAAAATTTACTGAAAATCAAATTATAATGCAAAAAAGCAATATGATTGAGCCGGACAACGAATCAGAAACAGCCAATCTGATCGCGATTATGCGAAAAAGATGGAAGATATTGACCGTAACGGCAATCATAATTTGCGGAATAGGACTTCCTCTTATCTGGCTGCTGGTAAAACCATATTATCTGGCAACCGCCGCAATTCGTGTAGCACCTGTTATTTCCAGCATACTCTTCGGCGGCGAAGAGGCTATACCAATGTATAGGTCGTATATGTACACACAGGCTGATTTGATAATTTCAGACAGAGTGCTTCAAAGAGTCGTCGATGATCTCTCGGATAAAAATATCATAGCAAGTGATATTGAAAAGCCTGATCCACTCAAGTCGGTCAGGAATAAATGGTCGGCCAAGAAAAATTCCGATCTTGTTTTAGCATTAAAGAACGCTATCGCAAGCAACCAGCTTTCAGTTGCTCCCGAAGACAACACAGAATTAATTAAAATTGCGGTGAAAAGCTCCAACCCAACAAGTGCATCCAAAATCGCAAACGCGTTCGTACAGGCTTATATGACGATTGTAGCATCAGAGGAAGTTAAGGACGGCGATCATAAACTTACGGTTTTGGAAAATGAACGCAGAGTTATGGGTGAAAAAATCGAGCGTCAGCGGAAAACGCTGAATGATATGGCGCAAGAATTCGGAACCATTGTTCTGGATAATAGGCAGCAAATGATGATGAATCATATATCAAGAATGCAGGAAAAACTGACAGAGCTTGAACTTGAAAGAATTGTATTGCAAACAAAGATAGACCTGCATAGCTCGAAAGAGGAAAAGACTATAACGCCTGAAATGATGGCAAAGTTGAGACACGATTTTATTAATTCAGACCTTATGGTACAAACAACAGCATCGAATGTAGCTAATCTGGAACAGGTTTTGATAACGGCAAAACAGCAGCTTGCTTCTACAAATCCAGAACTGGCGCGAAAAGAATCATTGTTAAGTGCTTTAAAACAAAGACTTGAAGAATTAAAAGAGCAGGCAAGCAAAAATTTCGACGAAATGGCAACAATGGAATTTAAAGAAAGCGACTTACTGGAGATGCAGAGCTACAATGACAAACTTAATCAACTTTCCAAACATGAACAACAACTGCGAGATATGCTGAAATCTGAAGATTCCAAAACGATTGAACTCGGACGAAAACAACTCGCAATGCAGGACGTTAAAGAACAACTGGATTCGTCAAAACAGATGCTTGAGACGATACAAAAGAGAGTTGGCGAACTTGAGATGGAACGTAAACGTCTGGCAAGGATTTCCGTAGCATATCTTGCAAGTACAGCCCCCTATCAGGACAGACGAATGCAATTTTCTATTGCACTGATGATGGCCGGATGCGTTTCGGGTATGGGATTGGCTTTGCTGACGAACAAACTGGACGTTCGGCTGAAAACGCCTGATGATATGAAGAGAATCGGCGTGCGGATCATCGGCACAACAACTAGCAAAGAAAAAATCAAAGAATCGATGTGGCCAAGGCAGTTGGCGGATGACTATCACGCAATATGTATAAATCTTGGATTGATGAATAATTGCACGATCCCGAATAAACTTGCGATAACAAGCGCAGGGCCGCAGGAAGGAAAAAGTACACTGGCGGTTAATCTTGCGATGAACCTTGCCAAAATCGGAAAGAAAGTACTGCTTATTGATGGAGATTTAAGAAAGCCGGACATAGCAAAATATTTGAATCTCGATAATAAGGGCAAAGGTATGCACCAACTTCTTGCAGATTTTAAATTGCGAGATTTATTGATGCATGCCGACACACCAGGCCTTGCGGTTCTAACGGCTGAACCTTGCGATATCGCAATTATTAATAAATTGATACATCATAAAAATCTGGTTGAATTTATTAATGAGGTAAGCCGAATTTTTGATCACGTCATAATAGATACGCCGCCGATATTAGCGGCTGTCGATGCCCTGCTTTGGTCGAGTATGGTTGACGGCGTTATAATGACGAGCCTTGCGGGCAGGACTGAAACGCCTGATTTAAAAGAATCAATCGAAAGACTCAAACAGATTAACATTAATCTTATCGGCATTGTCTTATCCAATGTTTCGTATAACAAAGTTTATTACCGATATGGTCATGATTATTATGGCAAACCTGCGACTGTTAAGGAACTTAAACAGAATTTACCATCCGAAAATACTTCTGAAAAGGTGAAACAGCAGGTATGAAATACAAACATTACATAATGACCAGCGAAGATATACTTGCCTGGCGATTGAAACAGACAGGCAAAATCATAAGCGACACGCTTCACAATGCTCATAAATTTTGCGGCAGATTTGAAGACGAGAAAAACATTAACTTTATATATGATGGTAAAATCAACATAAACGATAAAGTACCTTCAGCGTGGGTAATTCTCACAAATGGAAGGTATATCGCAAGGATTAATCCTTCCTTGATTGATACGCTTATAAATGAAAATAATTCAGATGTCATAATGTTGAATGCCGAAGCAGATTTAGAACCTTACAGAGAAAATATAAGGATCAAATCTAATAATGAAGTAGCGGGATACCGGCGATTTTTCTTTGACTCAATTTTACCACAAGAAATTCCCAATGAATGGCCGCATTATACACTAATTAAATTGACTGCTTTAAAATCTGTTATGGATAAAGAAACGATTCCGCAGCGATTTTGTGTTTTCGTTAAACGGTGCATTTTTAATGGTTTCAAAATGAGAACATATAAAGTCGGCGGGAGAATACTCGATCTTAATACAGAAGCAGGAATAGTATCAATGATAAATCATTATTTTCAATCCGCCCAGTATTGTGAAAATGAGAATAATTTTACAAGACACGGCGGCAGGATTTACGGAAAGGTGCTTTGCGATGAAAATGTTGAAATTGAGGACGGAGCAACAATAATCGGGCCGGCGATAATTTCAGAAAATGTAATTATTCCGTCTTCGTCAACAATTTACAATTCAATAATATGTCCTGACACGAAAATCGAGGAAAATTCTTTTATCAGCAAACGAATTGAAGGATTTTCGCACAAAACAGTTGACTGCGAGATGAAAGATACTGAATTTGTTTTTGAAGCTTTCGCAAATTCAAACAATTACAGACTATGGCCTTTGTTTTCGTATGCAAGACTGGGAAAAAGAACATTTGACGTTATTTTTTCGCTGATTGTTTTGCCGGCGTTTTCGATTATTTTTGTGATTATAGCAGCCGCAATAAAATTAACATCATCAGGGCCGGTATTTTTCAAGCATAAACGTCAGGGATTGAACGGCAGGACATTTTCGTGCCTGAAATTCAGGACAATGATAATGAACGCGGACGATATTCAGGAAAAACTGGGAGCGAAAAATCAGGTTGACGGCCCGCAGTTTAAAATTGAAGACGACCCGCGTGTAACGATCATCGGTAGATTTTTGCGGGATACACATCTCGACGAATTACCTCAATTTATAAATATTTTACTCGGACAGATGAGTTTAATTGGCCCCAGACCTTCGCCTATAAAAGAAAACAGTTATTGCAGTTACTGGCGAGACGCAAGATTGTCTGTTCGGCCCGGCATAACCGGATTGTGGCAGCTAAAGAGAACTCGTCAAAGCGGGCAGGATTTTCAGGAATGGATTTATTACGATACTAAATATGTTAAAAATCTTTCACTCGCCGAAGATATAAAAATATTTTTTTCAACCACCTTTATGCTGATGCTGAATTTCTTTAAGCATCTGTAATTTTTAAGAGGAAAATGTTATGCATCGAAAATCCAGAAAATGGACAATTTTAGCGATTTTTATTTTGCTAATGCTTCTTTCAACAGTTGCACTTTTTGAATTTCATCAATGGCAGCAGGAAAGAATAAAAAATCAGAAACTGCAAACAGGTCTGCAATCATACAAAGATTGCAAATGGAAATCAGCTGCAAGCAATCTGGGCAAGTATCTTTCGTTTTGCCCGCGAGATACCGAAATATTATTAAAGTACGCCGATGCACAATTACATATAAGGCCTTTGGGACAGGATAATATTCAACAAGCAATAGCCGCATACAGAACGATCATACGTGCAGATAAGCAAAACAAAAAAGCGGTTTTGGAATTAGCAAATGTTTATCTGCTGACTGGTGCGCCAACAGAAGCGGAAAATATTACCTACAGGTATCTTACGCATCAAACGGATAATGAGATAAAGACGATATACGCTATTTCACTTTTCAGGCAAAGGAAATTTCTACCGGCATCAGAGATTTTGAAAGAGATCATAGCTGATTGTCCAAATACGATAAACGCTTATGGTGTGTTGGCGAATATCTCAAAAAGCAATAGTGAAGGACAATTCGAAACGGCTGAATACTGGCTGAATGAATGCGTGAAAAATAATCCTCAATTAGCAAACTCCTATATTATGAGGGCTTCATATTATCTTGACAAAAATAAATATTTGAAAGCCGTTGACGATATTAATACCGCCGAACATTTGGATTTGCCGGATGCGAACGCCAGAATCGAACTCGCCAGGCAATACATACGAGCCGACATTCCTGAAAAAGCGAAAGAACATTTGCGAATCGCGGAAAAATGCGACCCGACAAATATTTCTCTTTGGATAGAATACGCCGAAACAGCGATTTATGACAACTCCAAAGAAGATATGCGTACAACAGCGGAACGCGCAATGATAGTTCTTGAAAAAGATCCGTGGGATTTTATGCCGATAGCGGCTGAATTATTTATCAGGTGCGGCGAAATAAATAAAGCAGAAACATTAGTAGAACAACTAAAATTAAACGAGATAAATCCTGCGGCTGTCAAGTGGCTCGAAGGATTGCAGCTTCAGGCTCAAGGCAGAGATTACGAAGCTATAAAGAAATGGCACATCGCTGAAAAAATGGGATACAATAGCGAAAAAATCACACCTGAAATGTTGAATGAGTTTGTGAAAGCAGGCAATAACGAATCCGCATTGATCCTGCTTCGCAGAAAAACGATCGAAGAACCAGAACGATTTAAATGGCATTATTTGCTCGCACAACTGGCATTGGATGAACAGTTATATTCTGAAGCACTTAGTCATTCGAATAAGGCTTTGTCGCTTAGGCCAAACAGCATTGAGTCTTATATTTTAAACGCGAAGATCAGAATTTATCTGCCGACAGGTTCCAAACAAATAACAAAGTGTGAAAATTTAACAATTCTTTCAGAGCAGTTATCGAAACTGTCGACCCTTCCTTCGAATGACATAGAAATTGAATTGCTGAAATTCAAATGTAAACTGGAATGTGAGGAATATGAAAAGGCGGAAGAAATAATTACAAAATTACAACAATCGTATCCGCAGCAAATGGAGATAGAGACCGCTTTTGTTGATTTGCTTATGGCTAAAAATCAGAATGAAGAAGCGGAAGATAAACTTTTTGAATTGATTGATATTTTCCCGCAGAAAATTACACCCGTTTTGTATTTATCGAACATTCTAATTAATACAGATAAAAATAAAGAATGTGAAAATGTAATATTAGCCGCTATTGAAAGAATCGAAGAAAGACAATCTAAACGCAAACTGGCGATTATGCTTGCAAATATTTATGATGAAAATAATGAGAAAGAAAAGGAACGGCTCTTTCTTACCCGAATCTTAAAAACAATACCTGAAGATATACCGATCAGGAAAGTTTTGGCACAATTATATATCGATGGAAAGCAATATTCAAAGACGCAGACTATCATCGATGAGATCAAGGAAATTGAAGGCGGTGATGGGCTGCAATGGAAGTATATGCAGGCAAAGCTCTGGAGCCTGGACGCATATTTTGAAAAATATTATCCTCAAGCGACTACATTATTGCAGGAAATTCTTTCCGAAAATCCTTACGATAATAACAGCAGGCTTCTATTAGCGTCTGTTTACGAAAAGGCATCCGAAAGCCAGCTCGCATTGATTACATACAGAGCAGCGTTAAACCAGAGGCCGCAGGATATTGAAATCAAAACTCATATTATTGACAATCTGTTTAAAGTTAAGGAATACGATACGGCCCAGACATTCCTTGACGACGCCATAAAGCAGGATTATGTAAACGGAGATGTTTTAAAATTAAATTTGCGTAATCTTCTTCGGCAAAACCGAGTTGCTGAAGCGATCGAGTTTATTGAAAAAATTGATGTGCCAGAGGAAAACAGGCAAAATCTGGATCAACTGACGGCGTGTTTAAAAATAAAAATGAAGGATTATGAAGGGGCAAACAAGATACTCGATTCATTATCGCTGCAGGATCCAAATTCGTTCGAAATTAATTCGTTGCTGGTAGAATTATATTTACGCACAAATAATTTTCAACAGGCATTGGATATATGCGACCAGATGGCTAAAGAAAACAAAAAGGCGGTAGTGCTGCTTTTACGCGGACAGGCCTACACAGCAATGGGTAATTACGATCTTGCACAAAAGGATTACGACGATGCGGTAAATATGGAGCCGAATAATGCCGACACATTCGAGGCAAGAGGATTATTTTACCGTACTGTTGGGCAATACGATTCGGCTTTCAAAGATTTGGAAAAAGCATATCAATTACAATTATCCAATATAGACATAATTAAATATATGCTGAATTCACTGACGGATATGAATAATCCGCAGGATGTTTGGAAGTGTCAGCAACTGCTTAAACACGCTTTGATAAATTATCCCAAAGAGCCGGAACTACTTTGGTACAAGGCGAGACTGTTGATCGCCGAAGACAAGCTGCCTTCAACGATACGGGCAGAGAACATCCTTGAAGAGGTTACGAAGAACAATCCGCGTTTTTCGAGCGGATGGTCGCTTTTGGCCGAAGTATATTTGAATCAAAATAAAACCAGCAAGGCTATGAATACAATTCTTGAGGGATTAAGGAACTGTGGAAATGACAAGATACTTCTTCTGTTAAAAGCAAAAGCGGAAATGTCGAGTTCGCCGGAAATGGCGATTTTGACGCTTGAACATTTAAGCAAACGGCTGCCGGAAGATATTGAAATAAAACTGTTGCTTGCGAATACATACGCGGATATGGGGCAAACCGACAAAGCTATTGAATTGCTGCAGAATTATGAACAGCAATGCCCCGATTCACAAAAAACCAAAGTTGGAACTTCGCTAGGGCTGTGTTTGTACAAAAGCGGGGAAAAAGAAAAAGGATGGAACAAAATTAAGCAGCTTGCGGCCTCGTCGCCGAATGATTTTGATGTTTCAGCGGTCAAATGCGAATTCTATGTTTGCGAAAAAAACTGGGAAGGACTAAAACTAGAATTCAATAATACGCTGCTGCGAAATACACAAGCTGCAGGAGGCTGCCTCCAGATGGTTAAATTATTTTTAACTTCCGGCTATCAGCTTCCGCCTTCGATATCTGAATATTTGCTTCGTGAAATATTGAAATATAAACCTGAATTCGCACCGGCGATTTTGATGCTTGCGATATATCTGCATAACAACGACCAATATGAAGATGCGGCTGATCTATATCAAAAACTGCTTACAATGGATCCCGATAACAAAATCGCTCTTAATAACCTTGCCTGGATATTATGCGAATATAGTAAGAAATATCAAAAAGCGCTGGAAGTCGCAGATTATGGTTTAAAAATCCAATCGGATTACGCAAGTCTTCGTGATACTCGCGGATTAATTTATTACAGAATGGGCGAATACCAGAAAGCTTCGGAAGATTTTTTGGAATCCGTCCAGTTGAATGACAAAAATACTCCATCGTATGTAATATCTTTATACCATCTTGGAATAACGATGAAAGAACTAGGTAACAGCGCAAACGCATATACCTATATTGAAAAAGCAATCAAATTAAATCAAACGCAGGGTGGATTGTCAAAGAATGAAGTAATGGAGGCTCAAAACATTTTATCCTTTTTGCCAGTGAGACAATAATGCTGCAAATACCTACAAATGAGAATCGTGATGTAAAAGAGGCCCCCGAAGAGAAAAAGCATCCTGGAATTATCGTCGATGTAAAACAATGGAGCTTTATCAAAAAGAAATACAGGATGACCAACCGAGAGCTCCAGGTCGCAATATTGATTTGCAGGGATTTTGAAAACGACAGGATCGCACAATTACTCAATATCGGGCCAACCACCGTAAAGACGCATTTGCGAAACATCTACAGAAAGACGCACGTGCGTAAAAAATTATCTCTGCTTTTGCGATTCGTAGAAGACATTAAAGAGGCAAACATAACTCCAGTTCCTGTCTCGGCAGTTAAATCGAATGAGCCGCAGCCGACTCCTTCTACGTCAACAATAAAAAATCAATAATGCGGAAAGATAATCTTTGATAGTACGCTACATTACAATAAATGCCTATACGCGAAATAGTTATCATCCCGATTTAAGTAATTTTGCGAATGGTTAATATCATTTTTATAATTAACAAAGTATCTTTTATTTGGGAGATTAATATGGCAAAGATTAATATTATTTGCGGGATAATACTTGTTTGTTCTATGACTGTTGCTGTAGCCGAACCGATAATAACTTACAATACTGATTCGGTTCGTATTTACAGCAATCTCAACAATAACTGGTGGCAGGAACAATCAGGTTCGACTTACAGGCAAAATGTCGCACCTGATGCCCATACCTCTTATGAAAACAAATTAGCCGAAGGGCCAATCATCAATTCGTATCTCGCATCTAATGTCAACAATCTTGACTTGGGAAATGCAAATTATGCAAAAAGTAAT
>MHYA01000028.1 GCA_001825675.1 Planctomycetes bacterium GWF2_42_9
TACTGCTCACAAATACAAAAGCCCTTGATTTCTCAAGGGCTTTTGTATTTGTCCGGACTGTGCCGGACTGTTAAATGGTGGAGGTGGTGGGAAAATAAACCGTGTCTGAATTACATTTTTATGGCCATATAACTATTTTAACCTGTTGTCATTTCGACTCAGCTCCCTAAGCTTCAGAGCATTTTAGTACAAAGTCTTGTACCTAAATTTGTACCGCGCGATGTGCGGCATGAGTGAATATGGCTGAAATGTATCAGCTTCCCCACGTTCGATTGTTGAAAGTAGGAATCGAACTGGATCTGTTTGATGGAGTATTTTAGTAGAACCGGTTGATCATTCAGCTAGAAACTCCACCCTTGTTGCTGCATGAATGTATTCAGGTTGATACAGGGGATTCCAAAGTGAATACACACATTAGGAATTTTTGGAGAATTTGGCTTTGCTTGCTCTTCTGTTACCAGCGTTCCCCCATATATTTTGGCACAAGCAATTAAAAAAGGATCAGCAACCGGCCAACCGTTTAACCGCTGTTTCTCACCGATGAGTTTGTGAAAATGAGGTACCGAGAATATTTCGGCCACAAATTGCATCTCGGAGGTTGTAGGCGTGAGAAAAAGGTCTTTACGTGGCATTAACCATTTATTCACATGTTGATCAGGGTTACCCCGCTCCAGTTCTTTCCATGCTTCCCGCGTTGAAATTAGCTGCTTTGCTTGATAGAGGTCGTCAAGTCCAGACCACATGGAAACAAATACATCCGGGTAAAAATGTTTAAGGGGGCTGAAGGAACTGGTGTCGAAAACATAAATCATGCTGCACCTCCTTGCATGATTCTCTGTTCAAGACCAGGAAAGTTTTTGGGCTTGATCCCCAGCAAATCGGAAGCTTGCTCCACGGAGAATTGGCGACGGTAATAACGGGTAACAACTTCCTTGGCAAACCGCTCGCTCAGATACGTGTTCTGTGTTGCGTAATAGTTGCCACTACCACCACGTTTCTGCTGACCTTTCCAGTGTTCTGACTTTTCTTCGTAACATTCCTGACCTACCCGCCCTTGGTCGTAGAACCGACGCAAGATAGCTTCCCTACTGACACCGTATCTACGAGCCAAATCAGCAAATATGCTTTCATCAAGACATTCGACATGATCAAGGTTTTTAGTCTGTTCATTAAAGTCTGAAATGGGGATCAATATCTCTGCCGATATCGCATTGCAAAACTGTTCAATTGCCTTCTCGCGCTGCGATAGATCGTTGATATAAGATTTGTCAAACTTGCTGATTCCGTTGATGCTCAACAAGAGGTGAGACAGCTCATGCATCAAGCTGAAAACTTGCCTAGTCTTTGTGGTGCTGTTATTCAGGTAGATGATCGGGAACGAATCATCAGACAAGCAAAAACCAGAAATTGCCTTTTGCTTAAATGAATCCTTGAATACAAAAATGCCGGCGTTTTCTATAGCTATACGCCACTGTTTTAGCGCAACGCCCTCATCTCTCCATTTGATCTGGTCGCGGAGTGAAATGCCGAGTGTGTGTCTGATACTTTCTGCCTGGTTAATGATGGCAGTGTCGCTCAGAAGTCTAACGTGCTTCCAGATTGGTTGAGCGGCCGGATTTTGGCCATCAAAAAGCTCTGTTAGAGCCAGCTGGAAAGAATGTGCACGTCGTATATGCAAATGGGTATCAGGTAACAGATGCTGAATGTCTGCATCCGGTAGAGTTCTAAATTCTTTGGCAGGAGTTGTTTCTTGTGGTGGGGCCGGTAGGAAGAATACAGCAAGGGGCCTTTTGTAAATTTCGTATGCCAGTTTCTCAAGTTGCGGATAGGTCGGGGTGCTGGTTCCTGATTCCCATTCCTCTATTTCGGTTTCTTTACGTTTCAGCTTTGCGGCAACTTCACACACAGCTAGACCAAGCGTTAGTCTCGCCCATTTGAGTACTGCTGGCTGAATGCCTGAAACTGGTTCCATTTTCATCAGTTAACCCTTAGCAAAATATGCCGATTATTCTGTATGTTTGCCATTACGCATATGTACTCTTCAAACTCAGTTTCAAAGCTGTTCACTTAATTAATGGTTGCATTCTTGGATACCCTAAAACTCTCAAAAAAAGGGCGGGTTACGTTATTCAACGCAAAATCATAAAAAGCCCTTCTTATAAGTTGGCCTGGCTCCATTCTTCTAACAGCAGCATCGCTAGCCTCTTCCCTAGCGGAGCTAATTAGTTCAACATATTTTCCAGGATCAATTAATCCTGTACATTTATGAGTAACTTCATTCATCCATTCTTCACAAAATTCTCGAACTTCATCCTTTAAGCGCTTCTTGATTTCATAAACTCGGTCCCAGGCTTGTAACTTCGGTTCAGCGGTCGCATCAGGAATTGCTAAAGCCACCTCGACACTCCATTGGCCCTTGTCGTTGAAGTTAGCTGGGGATGGGAAGTGAACGCAAGTAACATGAATACTCACTTCGGGGATATCCGCATATGGGTAAAATGCAGTTCCATCGGCCAAAACATCTTTGAATCCCTTGTAATCTTGGTTACAGATACCACAAGATGGCACGAGGTTTCTCATGTTAGCAGCAGCTAGCGGGTAGTCTGATTTGTGCAGGTAATGGTCGAAGTCCTCCCGTCTGGAACCATGTACATTTTTATATCTTCCTAGCCCGCAAAAGGGGCAGACATACTTATTTAATTTAATAAATTCACTGTACAACTCTTTCGTAGGATTGACTATTTCATCACCACGACGAAAGATTACAAGGTCCAGCGATTCATAAAGACGTGACATTATTGTGTCAATTGATTTACCCAAGTCGGATTCCCAAACAATAACATTAATCGGGACAGGCAAAGTTCCATCACATAGTTCTTGAATACGGTTTGTCGATTCAAATTGCACATATATCTGGCGACGACAACCCTCATTCATACCATCTGCGTATAGAAGCTCATGAACCCTTCTGAATGCAACATTCAGAGTACACCGTCTATCTTCAAGAGTTGAATGAAACCACTCTGGGAATAAATTTACAGAAAAATGAGGTTGATCAATAGAGTTTCGAAAAAATGCCTCCACCACATCCTGCATGTTGCAGCAAGGGTGGTCCGCAATAGCCTGCAATCTAAAGAACACTTTACTTTACCCCCTCTTCTTTTTCTATCAGGGCTTGGTAAAGACGCCTCTTTTCACGGGACTCGGCAAAATCGCCTAGAGCGTTTTCCATAGCCTCTTTATTCCCTCCACGGATAATTTCTTCGAGTTCAGCACGAGCATTTTGATCAATCATTGACTCAATACCGAACAACTTGTTAAGCAAATAATCAAAAGAAGCCCCGTAGGTTTCAAAGTCAACAGGTTTACAGCCAACATTCGCACCATTCCGCTCAAATTTAAAAACATTGCACCCTCTTGAACCAGAGACGAGAAACGGAGAATGGGTAGATATCATGAACTCGTGAAGTTTTGCATTAGGAAGAGAATTTAGAATGACATTAAATCTCGTCCGCCACTCTGGATTGAAATGACTTTCAGGCTCATCAAAGAGAAACAGAGAGCCTGGTTCATTAAACAACATAACTGTTCCAAAAACCTGAATGAACTGATGCTCTCCATCACTCAATCCTGAATAATCAATTGTAATGGCTGGTGTAGATAGGTTTAGTTTTAGATCGGCGATGTTGAAAATACGGTCTTTAGGTGGCACTGATGGTGGACGCTCTAGTGTCCCTTTTGTAATGTCTTCTTTAAGAAAAACTGTTCTCTGTGCATCACTTAACACCAGGGCATTAAGAAGTGACCATTTATGCATTGCCATAAATAGCGCTTCTGCGTTTGAAAATTCTTCTCTGAAACGAGACGCAGTTTTCTCATCTAGGTTAAACTCTAATTCGTACTCTTCTTTGTCGGGGGAAAATTGAGATTCCTTCTCAGCACAACGTAAAAAACTTTTCAAGGCACTTTCTAACTCTAAAGTCAGGCGAACAATCCTGCTATCAGCACTTCGTCCTGTACGCTTCTTATTGAACCTTAGATTAAAAGAAGAAACACCATTTACCCTTGTATAGTCGTTAATGACTGAAAGTTCTGCTTGGGTTTTAAAAATATAATTACATATTAAAATCGCCGCATTCGATTCGTAGTCCATATAAAGAGTACGGGTATCAATAACGCTCTTACTATTTGACATCGGTGCGCCTGGTTTAGGGGCAGCATCACGAACCTCCTCTGAATATAGGGTTTTTGTGCGAAGAAAAGGGTGGCTGACAGTTTCGTTAAGGCCAGAAGAATATCCAATTACTCTTCGGGGCAAGAGTTTCAATTGCTCTATTCCTGGAAGCACAGGAATCAGAATATCGCTCTCCCCTCTGAGATAAAATTCGACGCCGTTTTTTTTGTTCTTCTTTATGACAACTTCATGAAAACCATCATTAGTTTCGATGTCATATTCAAGTTCAAAGAAATGATCATTCTTTTTATATTTGCTTGAGTCAGTGGCGATCTTCTTCCAAGGCAAATTGATCAATTCCAGAAAACAAAAAACATCGGCAATAGCTTCGATCAAATTAGACTTTCCTGAACCGTTCAGACCAACAAGACATACAGGTGAAACCTCAGAAACAAGTCTTACGTCGCCATGAAATAGACAATCTAACGTTAGTAAACTCCTGTAACCTGTACTCATCGAAAACTTCCTAAGAGTGAAGTTTTTAATTGATTGTTTTTCCCTAGGCAGGTCAGAAGCCAAAAGAATTTCATCGTCAGAACCTGCTTTAAATTTTTCATCTTTGGTATTAGCTACCATTACACCTCCAATCTTCTGCATTCCAGTTGCATCCGCTACGGTTGCATTCATTAACCTATCTGCCAAACCTTGGCATTTAATTATATATCGATCTAGTTCATCACACAGAACCATGAGCTGATCAATTCTTGAGACGATGCGACGCTGTTCTGCAAGGGGTGGAAGGGGGATAATTGCATTGTTCAGTTTTTGCAAAGTGACACGTGTGATCGCGACACCAGTCATGCCAGAGCGCATCTCGTGATAGAACAATGGGGATCTTAAAGCGAATAACAAATACTTATTGTCAATCTGTCTTGGCTGTTTAAGGAGCGCAACACTGGAAAGCATTGAAAACGGTTCTTTCAAATTATTGATTGTAACGATGCCAGTTGTAGCACCGTCCTTAATATACAGAATGTCCCCGTACTCTGGGTCACATCTTGAAAAAATTTCTTTGTGGACCTTTGATGTAACATATGTTGCGTTTGTTAATAATACGCCATCATCTTTTATGTTTTTTGCCGAAATATAGAGATAATCTCCGGTTTCTACATTTGGCGGAGAGTGATGAGTTCCGTCCGTAATCTTTAACAGACAGGTCCCTAACCTCACCCAGGTCCATCCGCTTGGCAACCCATATGGTACATCTTCAGAATTGATATCTGGCAATGGCTTCGTCGCCTTGATCTTCCCTTCCTTCACCAACCGCTTCTTCTCCGCTGCAATTTCCTTCAGTATCTCGCCAGCCGTCTGATCATGCGGATCTTGCGGCACCAGCTTGCCCATGACGGCGAGTTGGAGGATGGCCTTACGCAGCTCGGCTACATTCTCATTGACTGAGTATAGTTCTGCGAAGTGTTGTGTGATGAAGCGCCAGGCGTTGCTGAAATCATTGATATCCGCAGAAGTCAGTAGTTGGTTGATGGCAGCGGCGTGAACGGTGAACCGCTTTTGGTCCCGCTCGGCGCGCAGCTTTTCCAGCTCATCGCAGCGGGCCATGAGCTGGTCAATTTTGGCGACGATACGGCGCTGCTCAGCGAGTGGGGGGAGAGGAATAAGGATTTCGTTTGCCCTGACAATAGTTAAAGTGTGGACAGTTGTACCCATACTTTCTTCATGGATGCTATTATTCCAAAGTTGCGACCTGAAAAGATGAAGTAAGTAAAAGGGGAAAATTTTGAAGAAATTTTTGAAAATCAGAACACTAGCGTCTTTGAAATAGAATCGATCATTCTCTTTTACAACGTACGGAATGCCAATCGTACCGACACCAGTAATCATAATATCTCCTGACGTGGGCACTAGCCCGCTCGCCGTGAGAGATTCAAATAATTCTTCAGCAATAAACAGGTCGTTGTCGACAAAACCATTTTTTGAAAGTTTTACGATTTCTCTTGCTCGATAGAATGGAACTCCACTCGCTCTCCAGTCTTTTTGGTGGACTCGGCTGCTAGAACCAATTAATCCGATCTCACCCAGCCTCACCCACTCCCACCCCACTGGCAGCGCATATGGCACCTCATTAGCCCTGATCTCCGGCATCGGTTTGGGCGCTTTTATCTTCCTATCCCTCACCAACAGCTTCTTCTCCGCAGCAACCTCCTGCAACAGCTCTCTTGCAGGCTGATCCTTCGGGTCCTGTGGCACCAGCTTCCCCTGCATGGCCAGCGTCAGGATCAACTCGCGCAGTTTCTTGATACCATCAGACGCGGCAAAGGCAATGTCGAAATGCTTTCCCAACATTTGCATCAATTGCTCCCTAGCGCTTGCATAAGTTCCTGCTTCAGAGCGTTCTGTGCGGCTTCGAGCTTCTTGGCGATCTCCAGGTACTCCTGCATCAGTTCATCCGGATTACGGTGGTTCACTTCGACTTCATGGGGATTCTTGCAGTCAAGGTTGTAGTTGCGCTCGGCAAGCTCCTTAACCGATATCTTCCAGGCATTTTTGGTGGTCTTGCGCTTGCCCCACCATGCTTTTTCCAAATCGAATTCGCCAATGGTCAACGGTTTGGATCGAGAATAGGATTTGT
>MHYA01000029.1:0-392 GCA_001825675.1 Planctomycetes bacterium GWF2_42_9
CAAAGTGACGGAGACGCTCGGAAGACATCTCTTTTCTTCGCGCCGCCTCGTGCGTGCCTAGAGAGGATGTGCCGACAGTAAAAAGGTAGTCTGCGACTTCTGCTACATCTTCGCCCGCCTGTTCATGCGCACGTTTCTCTTCTGCCCCAAGTTCGCGCATATCTCCTAGAAGAACTATTTTCCTTCCCCTAACCGAAAGCTCGCGGAGCGCCAAGAGCGCGGCATGAAGCGCCACTGGCGAGGCATTATATGTGTCATCTATGACGATGCTTCCCTGTACACCCTCTAAAAGACGCATCCGCCCGCGAGGAAGAGGAAAATCTGCGAGCGCAGAGACCGCATGAGAAAGCGAGACACCGAGCTCCTGTCCCACGGCGCACGCGGCGGCAAGC
>MHYA01000029.1:472-614 GCA_001825675.1 Planctomycetes bacterium GWF2_42_9
GCCCTTCGGCACCGCGTTCTCCTTGTCGTAGACGATTCTTGCATCGGAGATGCAGAGAGACGCTTCCGGATGCTTTCCATATGTGCGCACGCGTACACCTGTCGGTGGTACAAACTGGGCAAGGTCTGTATCGTCTGCATTG
>MHYA01000029.1:767-6794 GCA_001825675.1 Planctomycetes bacterium GWF2_42_9
ATTTTAAAAATCGGCTCCCATTTTTCCAGATCAATCGACCTCTTCGGCCCTTCCTGACTATTCCCGCTTCTCCAACTAATACCCGCCAGCAAAACATCTTCCCCGCCCTTATACTGTCTCCGCAATTCATCGCTCAAATTTTTATCAGCTACAACACTCGGCTTTACATCCAACGGCCAACCCAAAACCATCGGCAAAGAGCACAACGGAATTTGATGCGTTATCGCCTTATCATTAAGTTCTTTCGCTGGCATCTCACTCCTTCCAACAACCATCGCCCCCGGCAAACTTCGCTGCATTATAGAAACAAGTCTTTTATCGCATTCAAAAATAACCTTTATCCCTTTTCGCATAACAAGCGGTATAAGCTGCGAAAACTGCACCTCATCGCCGATCCCCTGCTCTGCCCAGATGAGCAATTTATCAACGCCATCCGCCGCCCCATTCCAGCGTTTCTGATTAAATGGCCGAATCGGCGTTGCGAAATTACTATTCTTCCATCGCCATTCAAATTCTTTCCAACCCTGCTCAAACTGCCCCGTCAGAAGCAGAATAAGCGCACGATTATGATGCGATTGCGCCAACTGCGAATCCATTTTCAGTGCGACATTAAACGCCGCAAGAGCCTCATCAAATTTTTCCAGCTCCATCAAAGCCGTACCTAGATTATTATAAAACTCAACAACCTTCGGCATCAGTCCGATTGCCTTGCGCAGATACTCCGCCGCAAGTTCAAATTTCCCTTTCGCCAGATACGCCATCCCAAGATTACCAACCGCCTCACCGTATTGCGGATCGATTTGCAGCGCCTTTTCAAAAGCAATTTCCGCCTGCGGAAATTTACCCATTTTTTTCAAAACCAGCCCAAGATTATTATGTGCCTGCTTGAAATCGCTTTGCAAAAGAATCGCGTTTTCAAACGCCGCCTTTGCACCTTCCAGATTTCCGGTCTTCATCAGCGCAAAACCGAAATTATTATACGTCTTTGGCGATTTAGGCCGCAATTCTATCACTTTACCCAGAACTTTCGCCGCCTGCTCAAATTGTCCCTGCTTGCCGTAAATCAGACCCAGCAGTTGCAATGCCTCGGTATCATCCTGATTTTTTTCCAGAATTTCCGCGCACAACTCCTGCGCCTGCTGCGTATCACCTTCAAGGAAATACGCAAACGCCAATTCAAATTCTTTCACATTTTCAGCCAATCCAAACCTCCAATTGTCATCCTGAGCGAAACGAAGGATCGCGTCCGTTTAGCCCTGCCCGTCACTACGGCAGGGTTCGTCGTTTAGCCGTCGTTAGCCCCTCGGCCTGCCGAGGGTTCCTTACAGCCAATTCACATCATTCTATAATCTTTCCACCTCCGCTCAACTAAATATACTTGAATCTTACAATATATTCTTTATGATTATTGTGATCTCTAAATATTTGTGAAATCTTCGTGTCTTAGTGCCTTCGTGGCTATAAGTTCGCTGTTATATCATAATAATTAAAAACTTCAAAGGATTGAAGATGCCCAATAACGCACCGCAGCAAAATCTGAAAAAAGCCCCGCCGAAATTTCTCGAAGAAGCCGTTAAAGCCGTCAATGCCAAACAGTTCGACCAGGCCGTCGAAATCTTAAAAAAAGGCATCGATTGCGACCGTTTCATCGCATACAGCGGCCTGGGCGAAGTATATAACGCAAAAGGAGATTACGAAGAATCCATCAAATGGCTCGAAAAAGCCTACGACCACAATCCTGACGAAATAAATCTTCTCGATAGAATTTCCAAAGTTTTAACAAAACTTAACCGCGACGATGAATCGCTCAAAATCCTAACCAAAGCTCTCAAACGCCAGACAAACACACGTAACATCCGTTTGATTGCCGATTTAATGAACAAACAGGGAAAAGGACAAGCCGCCGTCGAAATTGTGGAACAGCTCATAAAAGCCCACCCAAAAGTTATCGAACTCGTATTCGAACTTGGCTTGCTCACCGAACACATTCTCGATCACGAAAAAGCCGAACAATGCTATAAAACCGTAATAAGAACCGCGCCGCACCCATTCGCTTACGACCGCCTCGGCCTTATATGCCTCAAACAGGAACGTATGACCGAAGCCGTAACATACCTTCGCAAAGCAATGGAACTGCGCCCCGACGACAACAACATCCGCAACGACCTCGCCACAACTTTAATGAAAGCCGGCGAATTAATCGAAGGCTCAAAACTTCTCCAGAAATCCATCGAGGTCAATCCTCTAAATGTCAGTATGCAGTCCTCGTTTCTATACCACCTGCATTTACTCCCCGGCATCGAACTGCAAACAATCTTCAATGCACATAAAAATTGGGGCCAAAGACACGCCCCCCTAAGCCTTGCGAAATTTCAGCATACAAACACCCCAGACACGAACAGAAAACTTCGCATCGGTTATATCTCGCCCGATTTCCGAAGCCATCCCGTTGCCCAATTAGTCGATAAACTGCTCGAATTCCACAATCACGATGAATTTGATTTTTACGGCTATGGAAGCATCGAGGTCGCCGATCAGATTACCGCCAAAATGCAAAAATCATTCCCCCATTATCAACAAATTCACGGCCTAAACGACGATATGGTCGCAGGAATGATACATCACGACGGAATTGATATTCTGGTCGACCTCGCCGGCCATACCTTAAATCATCGCCTTCTCGTTCTCGCCAGAAAACCAGCACCCGTCCAGGCCACCTTCTACGGCTATTGCGATACCACCGGTATGCAGCAGGTCGATTATGTAATCACAGATGAATTGCTCAATCCGCCCGAATCGAGAAAATATTATACCGAAGATTTCGCGTATCTCCCAAGCGGTATCTGCTTCTTTAATTGCAGAGTTGATGTTGATTCGTCGCCGCTGCCGTTCTTCAAAAATGGCCATATAACCTTCGGCGCATTCACAAATTGCCTGCGTTTCAACGAAAAATTGTTCCAAACCTGGGCCCAAATTCTAAAATCCGTCCCGAATTCAAAACTTATGCTCGGCTTCGCAGGCGGAGACGATGAAGCAATCCGCACCAAATACCTCAAACAATTTGAAAATTTAGGCATCCCGCGCGACTCCATCCAAACCACCGGCAAAAAAACATACAAAAAATACCTCGAACAGTATGCCCTCGTCGATATTACATTAGATACCTTCCCCGAAAACGGCGGAACAACAACTTCCGAATCACTTTGGATGGGCTCACCCGTTATCTCAAAATATTCCGAGCACCAAAACGGCAGGATCGGCCTTTCGCTCCTTAATAGAATAGGTTTAGGTGATTTAGCCGTGCCGACTGCCGATGATTATGCCAAAAAAGCCGTTGAACTTGCCAAAAATCCAGAAAAACTTGCCGTCTTAAGGGCTTCCCTGCGTTCAACAATGACAAACAGCCCATTATGCAGCGCTAAAAATTACACTTTGGAACTCGAAGCCGCTTTCAGAAAAATGTGGCAAACCTGGTGCAAAAAATAATCCGTCCCCGTTAGCCCCCAGCTTTACGATAGTCCTCGCAGGGGATGCTGGGGGTTCGTAACCCGACCTGTCCACGCCCACGATTCATTGTCATTCTGAGCGTAGCGAAGAATCCCGTCCGTTAGCCCCTCGATTTATTCGAGGGGTTCGTCTCATCATTTTCATTTATCGGACCTTAAATTCGAAACTTTTTGCTCTTTTGAGAAAAAAATGTAAAAGAATAAAAAAACTTTTAACTTTTCACTTTTAGTTTTTCACTCCCTAAAGCCCTTATCAGTATGTTCTTGCGGGATATTAAAAGACCCTAAATTTTTATAAAAATTTTTCCAAACCCCACCCCCGTAAAAACCGCATTTTCAGCCTTATAAGACGTACTTTCCAACATCCCATTCTATTCTTCTTATCCAGCTTGAAATACTCCCTTAAGTTTTTTTATTCTTAATCGAAAATGCACTTTGAAAAGGTATTTTTCACTTCATTGTGCTTGGTGCACTTTGATCCTATGTGAAACGAGGCTTGACAGGGCCTAAAAAAGTAAACGTTTATTTTTGTAAGGAGCAAGACTATGTTATCTATTAAAAACAACATCATGGCGGGTAACGCTGCCAGACACTTAAGCAATGCTTATGATAGCTTGTCAACAAGTGTTGAAAGACTGTCATCTGGTCTTCGTATTAACAGTGCGAAGGACGATGCAGCAGGTATGGCCGTTCGCGAATTGATTCGTGCTGACGTCGCTGTTATCAAACAGGGAGCACGTAACGCACAGGACGGTATTAGTATGTTGCAAACTATGGAAGGTGCAATGGCCGTTATGGATGAGAACTTGGTCAGAATGAAAGAACTGGCAGAACAAGCTGCTACTGGTTCATATTCTTCTGCTCAAAGATCAATTATGAACGCCGAGTTTGCTGAAATGGGCGATGAAATTGACAGAATCGCCGGCGCAACTGCATTCAACGGCATCAGAATGCTTACTACTAGCGATGGCACTGACGACATTCAAATCCACGTTGGTACTGCTGAAACAATCACTGTCGCAAGACACGATATGAAAACTGAAACACTGGGCGTTGCTACCGGTGCTACTGGCGCTTCACTCACTTCTACAAATGGTGTTGCCAGCTTAACTGATACCTTCTTCACAGTTGAAGACGTTACCGGTACGGGCACAAAGGCTTCAGTTACAATCACTTTCAGTGATACTGATGGTAATGCAGAAGACGCTATCACAGTAGATTTCACTGATAGTGGTGCAGTTGGTACAGCTACAAGCTACACACTGCAGGATGTTGTCGATGCTATCAATATGGAAACACAGAACCTCGGTAATGATGCTGACGGCACGTCTAAGAATTACCAGATGGCTTCTGCTGAAGTTGGTACTGATGGTAACTACTACCTCAAGATCGATTCCAGATCAGATTCTTCTACAACAGCAACAGTTACTACTGCAACAACCTCTGATACAGACGGTATGACAACTACCGGCTGGTTCGCTGTAACTGGTACCGATTTCACATCTGCTACCGGCAATGTTGATATGACAACAGAAAACACCGATGGCCTTGCTGCCTTCGATGCTGTTTCTACTGACGATGGCATCAACATTCTTACAGCTACTGCTGCTAGATCAGCTCTCCAGGCTGTTGAAGATGCTATTACAGAAAAAGATGCTGCTCGTGCTGCATTCGGTTATAAGATGAACCGTCTCGAAAGCACAGTATCAATTCTTGACATTCAGGCAGAGAATTTGAATTCTGCTGAAAGCCGTATTTCGGATGTTGACGTTGCTACTGAAATGGCCGGTATGACAAGTGCTCAAGTGCTTGCTCAAGCTGGTATTTCTATGTTGGCACAGGCTAACTCAATGCCGCAGATGGCTTTGACATTACTCCGCTAATTAGCGTAGTTTAAAGTTTATGGGGGATGGTTCACCGCCATCCCCCTTTTTTTAAAACAATTATTATCTCAGACCAATACGGAGAATAAAATGAAGGGACTCGAGACATATCAGGAGAATACAATCATCACCCAAAGTCCCGGCCGAATTGTCGTTATGCTCTACGACGGTGCTATTAAATTCCTAAGATACGCAATAACTGAAATGCAGGCCGGCAATCACGAAGAAAAAGCAAAGTATATGAACAAAGCCGAAGATATCATCACGGAATTGGATACCGTTTTGGATATGGAAACAGGCGGCGAAATTGCCGTAAACCTTAGAGCACTTTATACCTTTATGATTAAAAACATCCACGAAGGCAATATTAAAAAAGACCCTACCAAGCTTGAAGAAGTAATTAAACTCCTTGAAGAACTCAACCAGAGCTGGAAAGCGATCACGAACTAAAATACATTGAAAAATCGTCTAAATTTTCTACACCCCCACTGCCTCATCTCTTTTTCTACCCCATTTTTAACTCAAAAACCAATTCCCTATCCCCTTGGCACATCCCTTGCAATAATATTTTGTCATCCTGAGTGAAACGAAGGATCTCGTCCGTTAGCCCCCGCACCTGTGGCGGGGGAAAATTTCGT
>MHYA01000030.1:0-11608 GCA_001825675.1 Planctomycetes bacterium GWF2_42_9
TAATTAAGACTTTTATGTCAATTACACAGGATTTTTAGTTAGAGTGGTACAAAATTCGTCCGCCCGCCATGTGGTACACTTTTGCTCCGCCGTTCACATTTTTAAGTGCCGCAACCGTTTCGGGCCATAACGGTAAGTTTCTAAAAATACCAGTTTTTCTTCGAGGCAATTTTACTCGGGCATTTGTAAAATCTACATCAGTCCACTTAAGCTCCGCACAATCCGTGCAGCCAAAGCCACAGTTTAATCCAAGCCAAATCATCGCTTTCATCTTAATATCTGCAAGGGATAATAATTTTGATATCTGCTCCGAGCTAAAAATGAATTTTCCCTTGTGAATTATCTTGCCTCTTGAAACTGCATCGATATTCGGGATATTTACAAGTATATCATTTTTCCTTGCCCAGTGAAACAATGCCTTCAATATGCTTATATGCAAATTTAATCTATATACCGAAATAGCAGATTTCTGGAGCATCCTTTTATAATTCTGCAAATCCAACGTTGATATTGCGGAGATTTTTTCGCCTTGTCTCAGAAAATTAATCAGCTTGTTTAAGCTGGCAATTTGTTCATTATGATGTGCTGCGGTAAGATCATTTGCCTGAACCTTTGCAAACTGATATTTTAAATACATATCGCAAAGCTGCTTGATTGTCATTGACTGCACATCTTCTTGATTTCCATGCAAATATGCAGCCTGATTAAGATATTTCTGAAGAGCCTCTTTTTTGTCGGAACCAAAATAATACATTTTGCCATTAATCTTTTTAGAATACTGCCCTGTCGAATGATGTGTTAGCGGAAATTTAATTTGAATAAAAGGTTATATAATCCGTATGACATGTAATTTAGAATTTTGCTGAATCATTATATACTTTCAGAGGACGCATGCGCATAAATTCATTTCCTAGATTCACTGGCACAAGCAATGCTAAAAATAATTATTCTACGGTTGCCTGTCGCTGCAGGCAATGAGATGTTTCTGGATAACATCTAAAGGAAAGACCCCAGCATTTTAGCGGCCCTTTTAGGCGTTATTGCGGCCGGATTTATCGCATCTTCGCTAAATTTGTGTCATTTTGTGTTGTCATAATAAATTAATGCAAATACCTGGAAATAATGTACTTAATGACTTGCTTTAAGATATTTTTGAGATAACACATGCATGTAATTAAACATATGTTTTGAAAAGGAAAAATATGGCAAACAACGAAGAACAAAGGGCCGCTAAATTTGACATCGCAAACCTGCTGGGCTGGTTCGAATGCGAGCTGGCAAAAGAATCAAATATTGGCTCGCCAATCGATGCCCGACGCGAATTGATCCGGGGATGCTACGATAAACGCCGCAATCGCAAGAGAAATAAAAACCAAGGGTGAATTATCCAGATTTAAAAAAGTGTAGCGAGGATTATTCGCATTGACGAATAGTGCTTAGTTCCATAATCTTAAAATTCCAGGCATATCGTTGGGGATTTTTTTGTCCATTCAAATAAACGGCCTCTATAATTCTAATTTGCACTCTGCGACATTGAACTTCTGGCATATCGAAGAATATTCATATTTTTATTCGTCTGATCGGCAGGCAAGATTTGTCTATAGAGGGCAAGGGCTTCTTCGTCTCTTTGCATAAGAGCTAAAGCCATAGCCATATTGGCTCTATACCTTGTATTTTCGCAGTCCAAACCGGCCGCTTGTGTAAACATCTCAAGAGCTTGAGAATAATCTCTTCTCAACATCCAGCACATACCAAGATTATTAAGAGTCTTTGGGTCAAGTCCATTTTCATTTATTGATTTAGATAATACGTCCACAGCTTCAGTTGTTTTGCGTTTGCGGATTTTTATCTCCGCAAGATCGGTATAAGCTGGTATATACTTCGGATATTGATCTATGATTCTTTGCAGCAAAGATTCAGCTTTATCAAGACGTCCCTGATGAATGTATATCTTTGCACCGGCATATAACGTGTTGATAGTAGGTTTTTGGTTAGCCCCCTTGGCGAATGCGGTATCATCGTGAGAAGCGAGATTTTTGTTTTTTTTGTTTTGAGTAGACTCACTGCATCCGCAGACAAACAAACCAAGAAAACATACATACACAAGAAAACATTTATTTAATTTAAGAATTGTACTCATTGTTATTGCCCTTCATAAGACAGACGCTCTCCATTTATACGTTCTTCATATCGCACTTTTCGATCAGCGTCCTGAATTTGTACAACATCATCGCTCGGCATAGCACTTCCGCCGGGCATATCATTGGCTATCGAAACCTTCGACATATCCACGCCTGCGTTTTCAATTTCTTTGGTTATATACGCAACTCGCGTTTCGTATATAGCAGCCGATGTGCCATCGTCTCTTAGATTTAATTGACCGGGGTATTTTTTGAAATGTCCTATTAGAACAGACAAATCTCTACGTCCCAATTCATTAAGCTGCTCACTGCCTTCTATAAAATGATAAGGATAGAGAGTACGCTGCGTTATTATCGCATTTTCCATTGCGATATCATTAAGCAGTTCTACTTGCTTGACGTTTACCTGTGATTCTATAGATGACCGCCTTTTTGCCTCCTCATTGCAGCCGCTTAAAACAAAACATAAGAGAATAATTAAAATTGAATCCGCTGTCCTAGTTACCTTCTTAATCATTTCCATATTAAACACTCCCGAATTTAGTATTAAATAAAGTTATCAATGCCGGCCCTGCCACTATCACAATCACTGACGGAAAAATGAAAAGAACCATAGGAATTATGAGTTTTACCGCCATTTTTTCAGTACTCTCCTCCGCGACAAAATTACGTTCTTCACGAATTGAGTTTGCGAATATTTTTAATGTCTCTGCAATACTGGTTCCGAATTTTTCTGTTTGTATAAGAATTGTTGAAAGAGAATTGAGTGCTTCGACACCTGTTCTTTCCGCCATGTGCTGCATAGCATCAATTCTGTTTGCGCCGAGATTTATTTCAAAATTCACAAGCGACATCGCATCTGACAGAATCCTGCTTACCTTTCCGATCTCTTCGCTTACGATTCGCCAGGCCATATCCAATCCTATGCCGCTGGAAACACAGACTTCCAGCAAATCAATAGCTTCGGGCAAATGACGCCGGATTTCTTCTTTTCTTTTGTTCAAATGCAACAAAACAAAAAAATTAGGCAGAAAGAAAAGAACTGTTCCTGCTACAGCCATAATCGCAGCTTTATTAGGCGTTTTCGGGCCTGAAGGAATTAATAACGCCGCGACCACAACCCCCAAAATAAACAGCAATACCTTTGCGCCGCTATAAATCGCAGGTGCGGCAGTTCCCGCGAAACCAGCTCGCAATAATTGTCCGTTCAGGGTTTTGCTTGAACTTCCGTGCAGCACAAAATTTCCTATTTGGGCCAGTAAACCGATAAAATCAAATCCTTGCTTTCCAGGACTTTCCTGCATATCAACAAGTCTATTGTCCTGAAGCCTGATTTTTACATTCATTTTGCTTTGCTGCCAGGCAAGAATAAAAGAAACACCGATAGCGACAGTAGAAACAAAAAACAAAAAAGGTATAGCCATATCAAATAGTTCTATATTCATTATGCACCCTCGGATTCTTTCCAAAAAATTAAAAACGAATTACCATAAGCCTTTTCATAATCCACCATCCGAACATTACGCTGGCAACTGTAAGAGCCAGCAGAATTTTGCCCGTGTCCGTATTGTATAGCGGCGACATATATTGCGGATTTAGAATATTCAAAGCGAAAAACATCACAATCGGCATCGCGATCAATACTTTAGCGCTCAAATTAGTCTGGGCGGTAAGCACCCTGACCTTTCGTAATAATTTTATTCTTGCCCGTATTGCTGTTGCCAAACTATCCATCAAGTCGGCGAGATTTCCACCGCTCTGTAATTGAATGGAAACGGCCGTTGCAAATAGCCTCAACTCCGAATTCGTCGAGTTTGCCGCGACATTGCGAATAGAATTTTTCATATCCAGACCAACCGACTGTTCCTGACAAATGCGGCAAAATACATCACCCAATGGCTCTCCGATTTCCTCTGATATCAACTGAAAAGCTCCGCTTAAAGGATGACCAGCTCGCAGCGAACGCGCAGCGATGCCAAGCGCATCGACGAGCTGCTTTTCAAATATTCCTTTACGTTTATTGATCCTGCTGTTTGCATAGCTGATAAATCCGCCAATTACGACCAAAATAGATGCTATGGCTAAAAAAATGTTGTTGGAAATCAAAAATGTAAACATAAACGTTAATAAAACAAAGCCCGCCAGACCGAGAATAATTGTTTGCATCGAAGTATGCCAGCCTGCCTCGTAAGCAAACCTATCGAGCCTGTCTTTTAAGCTGCGTTTATTTGCTAATTGTGCAATTTCACCCTGACGCCAATCGCTCCAAAGCCGAAGAATTTTTGGATCGCGGCTTTCAGATGATTCGACACCGAGGTGTTTTTGAATTTTTTTAAGCCGAAATAAATAATCTGCGAACCATACAAATACGCAAAAGCACCAAATAGAAAACACAAGCAGCCCGACAGCCGCTACAATGATTAGATTCAATAAATGATTGCCATTCATATTTTTTGTTCCTTAATTGCTTTCACATCTTTAACATTCATCACACAGCAACAGGCTCGCGATCTTTTTCAGGACTTGCCGTTATATCTGATTCTTTAACAATCTGGCGTTGGAATAATACCGCTGGAATGTCCATACCTTCAGATTTAAGTCTGTTTACAAGATTAGGTCTTACGCCGCACGTTTCAAATTGACCATAAGCATTGCCGTTTTCATCGATTCCAAGCTGGCTGTATTTGAATATGTCGTGCAGGCAAATAACATCGCCCTCGGTTCCGGTTATTTCCGCGATACATGCAATTTTTCTTTGGCCTCCTGTTACCCTGTCAATGTGAACCAGTACATTCAGAGCGGAACTGATTTGCTCACGCATTGCGCGAACCGGATAATTGATGCCTGCCATACTTACCATATTTTCAAGTCTGCGAAGAGCATCCCTGGGACTGTTGGCGTGGACGGTTGTCATAGAACCTTCGTGGCCGGTATTCATCGCCTGGAGCATATCGAGTGTTTCATCTCCGCGGACTTCGCCGATAATAATTCTATCGGGTCTCATTCTTAAACTGTTCCTAAGAAGATCGCGCTGGGTGATCAGACCTTTGCCTTCGATGTTTGGCGGTCTTGTTTCCAGTCTCACAACGTGATCCCGTTGCAGTTTTAATTCCGCCGCGTCTTCGATTGTTACAACTCGCTGTCCGCGAGGAATCCAGTGCGATAATGCGTTCAGTAGCGTTGTTTTACCTGTTCCTGTTCCCCCTGAAATCAGCATATTCATCCGGCAGCGAACACAGGCTTCGAGAAAATAAGCCATCTCTTTTGTAAGCGATTTTATTTCAATAAGTCTGTTAATACTTAGCGGATGGGCACCAAAACGCCTTATGCTTAGCATAGGCCCATCGAGTGCTAATGGTGGAATTATCGCATTAACTCTCGAACCATCCGGCAGTCTGGCATCTAACATTGGAACGCTTTCGTCAATTCTTCGTCCGACATTCGAGGCTATCCTTGAAATAACACGCATCAGATGTTCGCTATTGGAAAAACTCGCTTCTGTCAGGCTAAGTCTGCCGAATTTTTCAATGTAAACCTGTTTAGGCCCATTAACAAGAACATCGCTGACGTCCTGGTCGTTTAAAAACTGCTCCAAGGGGCCAAAACCGAATACTTCATTCATAACCTCACATACAAGCCGATCCTTTTCAGGTGCTGATAAAGGATAATCCTGCTCACACAAAAGACTGTCAATCTTTCTGGAGCATTCGCTTCTAAGCAGTTCTATCGGAACCTCTTTGGCTTTGTGCAGATCAATCATCGACAGTAATTTGAGGTGAACCTTTTCTTTCAGATTATGCCAGACGGGATTCTTTTTTATTTCATTAAGATTTTGCGATTGTTTTTCCTGATTAGTTTTCATTTTTCCCTGCTTCAATATATTTTTTGTTGTCTATGCGGTAACTATTTCAGCTATTTTTATCATATCACGCCTAGCTGGCGACCGCGGCGATACGTCCGACAACAGTTTGCCGCAGTTTATACCTCGAATTACTCTTTTAAAATCATTTCGCACTTTATAAATTTCATTCAGGTTAATTATTTTTTTTATCTCATCTATCGGCACTACAGAACCGCCGAACTGGTATCTGTTTATAAGCAATATTATTTTTTCAGACCGAATGCCATAATGCCTTAATTTCGCTATCATTTGCTCGGCAATTTTAACATCCTTGACATTGGGCTGAAGCACTACAATATTAAACGAACTGACATTGATCACTGCCTGGAATATTTTTTCAGGCACTCGCGGCGCATCAACAATCGTATATTTGTATGCGGCTCTGCAAGCCTTAAAGACTTGTGCCAGATTTGAAGAGTTTCCATTGATGCTTTCGGCGTTCATTACACTGGCCGGACTTAGAAGAACATCAAAATTTTCTTTATATGCTGCCGCTGTTGTGGAAATCAACTGGTGATCTATTCTTTCGTTTTGGCTTAGTATGTAAGAAACACCATAATTGCTTTTTATGCCAAGATAAGCAGCCATAGCGCCATAATCCTCATCCAAATCTATCGCCAGCACAGGTTGCGAATATTTCAGTCTTAATTCATTTATCAGGTTCAAAGCTATTGTGGTCGCGCCGCAGCCTCCACCCGCTGACAGAACAGCTATAATCTCTCCGTGATGAGAAAAAGCCTCCTGCCCGTCGCCGATTATTTTTTCCAGAAACTTATCAAGCTCGGTCTCTATAACATTTTTGTGTAAAAAATATCTTGCGCCAGCTCGCATCGCGTCTATCACAAGCTCTTCATTTGAGACGCTTGAGGCCACCGCAAAACGTTTATCAGGATAAAGCGGAACGAGCCGATCTAATTCAATAAGTTTTTTATTAGTATCAAAATCAATGTCTACTATCACGACTGACGCTTTTGTAGATGCAAGGCGGTCGCGCAGTTCCGCTGCTACGCTGCAAACATCGGTTTGCGCTGTGCTCCAATTCCACGTTATAAGCCCCTTTACTTTCTCCGCGAAATCTTTTTGCTCTGTTGCCAATACTATACCCGTGGTCAGTTCCATAAATACGATCATCCTTTTTATTTTACTTACCAGTGTTTGTGGATTTTGATTCAATATTGCCGGATCGTTCGTTGACAATGTTTTGCTGCTGTTCGGCATCAGATTGACTCGGAACTGATGTACTGTCGTAGGAATCCCATGCTCCGGGTCCCATTAATTTATCAAGTCCGTATTTCCTCATCCACTCCGCATCGGCTTCATTCAGTTTAGGCGGCTTTGAGCTTATAAGCTGACCGTTGATATAAAACTCCCAGTCGTTCGGGTCGCTGTGCAGAAAACCCGGCAGCGGCGGAGTATTGGCAAGCGACATTGGTTCAACCAAGACGGCTGTTACCAGCACAACCAATTCTGTCTCCTGCGTGGCATATCGAGTCGAGCGGAATAACGTACCAATCACCGGCAATTCGCCAAGTCCCGGTACTCGTGAATTAATCGCGTTAACGTTACTTTGCAAAAGTCCTGCCATTGCGAAAGTCTGGCCGTTCTTTAATTCTATCGTTGTTTCTGCTTTTCGCGATGCCAATGCCGGTATTTCAAAACCTTCGATGCTTACAGCTCCAACGGTTGATAGTTCGCTAACTTCCGGGGCGGCATAAAGTCTGATTGTTCCATCTCCAAGAACTGTCGGTCTAAACGACAACCGCACCCCAAATTCTTTATAAACGACCGTTATAGACGAGCCTGCTGTTCCGCCTGAAACGCTCTGAACAACTGGAATCGGAAATTCACCGCCTGCCAGGAAACTCGCTTCTTCGCCGCTAAGGGCTATAAGTGTCGGATTGGCCAAAATCCTTAGGTACTGATTTTCAGCCAGTGCTTTCATAAATATTTCAAGATCAATGCTCGGTATACCGCCCAAAACGGTTATTGAGCTTGGTGTGCTAAAACTGTCGGGCGTTACAAAATCCAGATCGTCCAAAGCAGATAGACCGCCGGCCGGCGCAAAAGTTGCCCCAGGAACAAGCGCACCGCCGCTTTCTGTTCCCGGCCTAGTGGCAAAGAAATAATTATCGCCGCGATTCATAATGTTTATTCCCAACGCTCTAATCGCCTGACGTGATACCTCGGCGACTTTAACGCGAAGCTGCACTTGCTGTATACCGGCCACACTTGTCATATCGACAAATTTCATACCCGTTTTCTCAAGGTACTCGCGAAGTTTTACCGCCTGCTCGGTTCTTCTTAAAATACCTTTGGCTATCAGCACATTGCCAGATTGTCCAAGTTCAATTTTAGAATCAGGAAAAAGCTGCTGCAGCATTTGGCGGCTTTTTTCTATATCGAGATTAATAGTTACAGGTCTTTGCAAAATCTTTGTCTCGTCTTTATTCCACATAATCAAATCGGTAGTACCAACTTGCAGACCTTGCAGCAGCACCTGGTCTGGCGTCAGTACCTTTACGTCCGCGATTCTGGGATCGGTAACAGCAACGCGAACTGTCGGCCACGGCGATGTGATCACCACAGACTGGCCCACTACGACGGATATTTGTCCGTCCTGCGTAACTTTATTTTCACCAACTTGCGCAGAAGCATAAAACGACGTACATAGCAACATTAAACAACCAACACGCATAATGTTTTTAATTGTCAAGTATTCTGCTCTATTTCGCTCTGTGTTCGTACACATCCTTGACTCCTTTTAAATTGAATTTATTCTTGTTTTATTGTTATTTTTTCATTACATAATGAATATTTATCATTGAGAAGCTACAGCAGGTTCATCCAATTCAAAAATTTCCTCTTTAACTTCTTTTCCTTTTATTACAGTAACCTGCCACTGGGGGCGTTTGGTGCTTTCAAAAATATTTTCAGCAGAGCCTTGTTGTGCAAATCCATTTGAGTCGTTCGGATCTTTCAATACCAGATTACCATCTTTGTCGAAGGTTGAAATTCGGCCTTTATCTGTCGCTACGGTTGGGCCGAGGAGTTGTCCCAATTTCGCAAGTCTTCCCTGGCTTAAAACCATAGCATCGGATTCAACTTCCTTGACATCGAGAGGATTACGCATCGCGAGAGTTACATTTCCATTATTCATAGCCAGTTGCAGAGCCTCCGCCTGTCTTGAGTCAACCATCAAGGTAACAGTAAAGTCTCCTGAACTTGAATTAGCTTTTTTCTTTTCCTGCTCCTCATCGGTTTTGGAAACTATGGATTCGTCCTGAACAGCAAGAACCTGAACCCCGCAAAGCAGTGTAGTGGATAATGCTTCACCTTTTGCCTCGTGCCATTGGAGTCTGAATGTAGCAATCACATCCACAATGCATCCGGGATAGAGCAAACCACCCATAACCGAATGTTTTGATACCGGCACACTGATCGCTCTCATTCCGGTCGGAAGTACAGCCGCAAGTTGAGCGCCGCTGCCTTCGCCAATCAACACGCTTTTCGTAATTACCTGCCCCTTTGTAATCGGGACAGCAGATACTTTGCCGACAACCTGAATAGTGTCGGGAAAATAATCAGTCGCCAGTCCCTTTTTGGAAACTTTTTGGATTTCAATATCTTGAGTTGTAATCAATGACATCGCAGACAAAGAGCTTTTAGCCACAACAACTTTTACCTCTCCGCTGCCGCTTAGAGTTGCATTATTTTCAGAACGAAGAGCATTTACCAGCAAAGACGCAGATAACGCTGCTACAATCCCTAAAACAATAAGTATAGTAATTGCCCACTTCATATCTTTCCTTTCGGTTTAAGTTGGTCAACATCTTCCTTATGGCCCTTCTTTTGCCATAGTAACAGAGGTCGTAAATTCATCCGGTATTGGTATTTTCAAAAGGTGCGCAGAGTCAAGATTCAAAATATCAAGCCCCTTGCCTGTAATCTGTATAGTAACAGGCTCTCCGACACTTGGATCAATACCTGTAATAAATTGCGGCCCTTCATATTCTAATCCGACAGGCTGCAAAAGCCCGGCTGCCGCAGCTTCTACTTCTGATTGCTGGGAATGATATCGAATTGCGACGCGGGTTGCGTGCCGTGTGGCGTTGGTAACCTGCTGAATTCTGAAAAAGAACCATCCAAAGCCCATCGTTGCAAGCGTCAGAATCAAAAGCAAAACCAGAACAAAAGCCGCTTCGAGCACGCAGCTTCCATTATTGCGGTGTTTTATTATTCTTTTTAAATTTTTTATCGCAGCCATAATATGCACCCCGCCGAGCAAAGACCGGCAAAAATCGCGACACTGTACGGCATTGTCAAATTCATATCGACATCTGCTGTTGCAGTTTGCGCAGAGTTAATTTGCGTGATCCATTTTTTGGTTTTAAAAGATGTTGCCATTTCGAATATAAGTAAAATTATGTTCATCAGAACATATTTAATTTTTCGTTTATAAAGTGCGATGATAACCGCCAAAATTCCTCCTGCTAAAAATATACATATCAAAGCAATAAATGATTCATTGATGCTCAACCATACCCCTAACGCACCGGCAAGTTTTGCGTCTCCCGCGCCTCCGCCTGCAAATATAAACAAAAGTATAAAAGGCAATGCCAGTACAAAAGATGCTGCCAATGCCTGGGTTAATCCTTGAAAGCTGTTGATTTGAAATGACCATAGTAATCCTGCCAAAAACAGCAAACCACATAATCGGTTGGGAATGCGTCTGCTTTTGACATCGATAACCGCTGCAAACAGTGAGGTGCTGATAATAGCACCCCACTGAATAATTGTAATTGCAGTTTCAGTCATTTTGAAAAGTCTCTTTCTTGTTGTTAATTTGCTGAAGCTCGTGCATTGTCAAGTTCAGTACCCATATCTGTAAATACTGCCGAGAGTTTAGGCCCGAATGTTCCCCAAATGGCTACGAAACCAAGAACTACCAAGGCTCCTACCAATGCCCATTCAAGTGTTTCCATTCCACTCTCTTCCTCAATAAATCTTTTAATCAACGTTTTCATAATACATTTTCCTTTTAAAAAAAATATTCAATGATCCTCATATTTTTTGATTAAAAGAAAACTCCTTTTTCTTTTTACACTTATGTTCCTAGTCCAAAAAATATAGGTAATTGCGAAAACTAACAATAAGTAAAACCCCTAATCTTTCAGGGAAATTCCTTGTAGATGCGTAATCACAAGTTATTTATTATGCTTATGAAAATTACCTCTTTCATTAAGAGTAAGGAGAAAAAATTATGAACGCAAAAGACTTTCAATCGTTTGTACGTAGAATACGCAGCTATAGAAGGAACAGAGGAATAGCGGTTTTGTGGGCTGCGGCTACGTTATTTATGCTGATCCTGTTTATGGGAATCGCAGTTGACGGCGCAAGAGTTTATTTTGCCGCCAATCAGCTGCAAAACGCAGCAGACGCGGCCGCTCTTGCAGGCGCTCGTGTGGTAAGAATCGATCAGGATGCGGCTCGTCAGCAAGCGAAATACATCGGCGGATTAAATTATTGTTTTAACAATTCTGTCGCACTTGAGCTAAACAGTGAGAAT
>MHYA01000030.1:11625-11947 GCA_001825675.1 Planctomycetes bacterium GWF2_42_9
TGTCGCTGGGAAGTTTTTTTATGATGAACGAGGCTTTGTACCCCTTCAGGATATGCCGTCAGGTATGCCGCCTGATTCGCTTAAAGTTATAACAAAACGCACTTCCACTGAACACGGAGCATTACCTTTATTCTTCGGGCCTATCGTAAAAGTAAATACCGCTGATGTTTCACGCGTCGCAATTGCACAGGCGATCGGCGGCTGGGGTGCTGGGATTATTGTTTTGAATTGTACCGCAGAGCCAAGCCTGCGAGTTTCAGGCACATCTGATGTTACTGTGATTGGCGGCGGCGTACAGGTTAATGCCTCGGCAAACATAGCA
>MHYA01000030.1:11968-49902 GCA_001825675.1 Planctomycetes bacterium GWF2_42_9
GTCAACGGCGGCGCAAAAGGTTTATCTGACGATATTATGCAGTACACTAACCTCGGCGCACCGCCAATGCCTGACCCGCTTTGTCCCGGCTCTCAGTGCGATGGAAGCGTCGCAGCCGGCGGTTGTTTACCAACTCCTGATTTTGGAACTTTGCAGGATAATAAAAAAGTTGTCGTAAAATCGGGTGAGACCAAAGTTTTACAGCCAGGTTACTATCCCGGCGGAATAGAAATTACAACAAAAACAGGAACAGCCACACTCCAGCCGGGCATTTATGTTCTCGACGGCGTTGGTCTGAACATTAATGGCGGCAATCTTATCGGCGACGGCGTAATGTTTTATATAACAGGAACCGGAAAAGTTGATCTTCGCGGCAATGGAAACATACAGCTAAATCAAAATTTTGAAATAGAGTCCGGCCCATTTACAGGTATGGCTATATATCAGGATAGAACGAATGCAAACACTGCCACTATCATTGGAACAGACAATATGGACATCAACGGAACATTATATTTCCCGCGCAACCACGTAGAACTTGGCGGCCAGGGCGATGGTTTTGGAACGCAATTAATCGCAGATACACTGAACGTTCACGGCACAGGGCTTTTGCAAATCAATTACGACGGCCGGAATCCATACCCTACTAATAAATCAATTTTAGTATTTTAGAATAAATGTTATACCTGCGATTGCAGTAAACCTTGCAGTTGAAAAAAGTGGATCATACCAGATACCAACATCCGGATATTTGTGCCGAATTCACATCTTTGTATTTGTGTAAATTAGCAATTGATTATGCAATAAACACCAATTTTCTGACAAAAGCCCAACGGAAGTCCGATAGCCACTTGTAAACATTCCAATTCTCAGATTAAGAAACTAGATTAATCTATTTAGATAAAATGATGGTGAACTATCTTTAACTACAACGATTTTGATTGAAATTCGCTGCTTTTTGGCTTGATTATTTTAATACTCAAGCCCTATAAATTCAAAATTGGTATTCTGGAAACCGGAAATATTCAGGTACGCAGGAGAGTTTGACTGCAATTTTAAATTACGTTTAGTCTCATCAAGAAAATACGGGGCCTGGTTCGAAATATTATTTGATATGGAAACATACGCGAGCGCGCCAGACAAGCCGTTTGGCGAACAATACGAACCTTCTATTGTCCAGGAAGAATTCTGCCATCCAATATTTTTCTGAAGTGTATCATTGCCGGGATTCTTTGCATCTATGTATCCCTGCCCGCTGGTCGGGATTGCAGCAAGATTCGGATAGGCTGTACTCCAAGGCGAAGATTGGTAATTATACAACTGAATTTTCGCAAGCAGATTATGTAAATCATTTGGGGTTTCGTTTATATTGCAAACACCGCGTCTGTCTGCATAAAATGCCCCGCCACATTTCGCAAATACATTGTTTTCGATACAGTTATCGCGTCCACCGCCCATAAACACCGCAACACCGCTAACATTATAAAATGTGTTCGCGAAGATGTAAGTTCCCTTGAACATTCATCAAGATAAATTCCGTGAGCTACCTGATTGAAAATGTTAGTCGGAACATCGTGGATAAAATTGTATTGAATAATATTACCCTGATTTCCCCAATCCAGACCAGAATAAATTATACCGGCATCGCCCGTTTCCTTGCAAACAGCCTCAATTTCATTGTATGCGATAACATTGTCATTCGCACCGTCTCTATATCCCTTAAAAGTCCAGTCATTAGTATCCCATAAATCGAGAAATTGAGCGGATTCAACTGACCACGTACCATAGACAATAGCTCCTCCTGGAGCATCGTGCATATAATTATGTGTAACAGTGTTTCCGCAGCCGTGTATCATAACAGCCGGCTGACCGCAATGTGTCCATCGTCCAAAATTATAAATTTCATTGTTATTTATGAGATTGTAACTTTTTTGCAAAGTAGCACGATTTCCGCCGCATACATATACGCCCTGTTTGCCGGTATCGTAAATTGTACAGTTTTTCACCGTATGATAAGTATTGGCGACTGCATCCGACTCTGCGTTTATTGATACACCGGCATTACCAGTATATCGAATTGTAAAACCATCAAGAGTAATATGGCTTCCGCATTTAATCCTGATTGCTTCGGCCCGGCACATCTCAAAAATGATATCCTTAAACGTGATGTATTGAGCCTCTACAGCATTTACTATTCTTTCACGATTTTCGCCGAGCGTCGAAACGATCGATTCGCCCGCTGCAACAGATGACGGAGGCCAGAAATAAAGCATATTGAAATTATTATTCCGCTCAATATAATATTCTCCTGCCGAATCAAGTTCTATCAGCAAATTAATAGCACGATAAGGCATACCGGATGACGCGGTAAATGAATATTGAGGATTAAGAGTAATTGTTCTTGTTCCGGTATTAATATTTGATACATCTTCATAATAATCAGCATAATAAAACGAGAAATAACCAAATATCCACGGGTAAGTCGCGGAAGTCCATCGAGATGGCCGTGTTTCACTTGACGGATATGTGAAAGAGTTTGTACCGCCCGTTGAAGTATATGCATAACCGCTGTTTGTCCATTGAGCCAATTTCATAATTTGACCATTAAAACCTAATTCAAGCGGAGATATTTCGTAGGCATACGGCCCCCACGGACTCCGTTCTCGCAAACCGCCGACATTACTTACGCCGCAATTAGGCAAGTAAGCTTTATATACATAACCGCGCGCACTTGTATCAATCTGGCTCCAATAAGGATCAGAGCTGTCAACGAGTAACCACCCATTGCTCGGTAATTGCACACCGCCGATAATTCGCACAGTTTCGCCCGGATAGGCGCGATATATAATTGGTTTTTGAGCAGTACCGCAATCCTGCGATGTAAGTGAAAATTCAGAGCTACGAAAATATTTTCCACCTCGTATGAAAACAGTTACGCCGCCATCAGGCAGAGGCGAAAGATTGCGAATCGTATCCCTGGCTTTTTCAAGAGTGGCAAAAGGTTGAGAAATTGTACCTGGATTATTATCGTTCCCATTCGCATCAACATAATAAGGCCTTCCTGTTGCTGTTATAGTTGTTTTGTTTGAAGCTGAATTATATTCATAGAGTAAAATTCCATTGCCGTCATAAGCTGTTGCGCCATTGAGAGATGTAATATTACCAGTAAGGATTAATTTGCCGCCGCTAATATCGAGATTTACATTCGTGCCGCTGGCATCAAATGTTGTCCATCCCGGCCCGAAAAGATAACCTGCATTTATTGTTCCGCCATCAAGATAAATATCGGCAGAAGCTCCGGCATTTTCAGGCCAGAAAATAATTTCGCTAACATTTAATTCGCCGCCTGTCATATATATAACCGGATGCTCGTTTGGAGTAAGTCCCGCATCAATATTCCTGCAATTTACAGTACCGGAATTTATATCTAATATCCCTAGCTCGCCATAACCAAGCCAGATACTGTCGGTCGGAAGATTGACTGTACTATCACCATCGACCTGCAAAACACCTTCTGTCGCGTTACCTACAACTAAATATGTGTAAGTCGAAGGCGCGGTAAGAGTTCCGCCTTGTACGCTCAAGGTGGCACTGCCTGCGGAAGACACTCCAATTTGACTTGCGGCCCCAATATATTGATTCCCGCTTGAAATTCGAGCTGTAAAGTCCGTTGATTTATCCAGATAAACAGGGTTATTTATTGTTGGCACAAACCCCGGCGACCAATTTACACTATTTGTCCAGCTAATGGCGTCTCCGTTTCCTATCCACGTTCTTGTATTGGTAACACCGGTAATCGTAGTCTTATTCTGATTGGCGTCGTAAGCATAATTTAATGTTCCATTGCCGTGATCTGCCGTAGCACCTTTAAGGGACGTAATAATTCCATTAAGTAAGTGTTCCTCCGCTGATATCCAAATTAACTGTAGAACTGCTGGCATCAAATGTTGTCCAATTAGGGCCAAATAGATAACCTGCACTTATTATTCCTCCATCAAGATGTATATCCGCTGACGCACCGGCATTTTCAGGCCAGAAAATAATTTCACTGACATTTATTTGTCCGCCTGTCATATTAATAATAGGATGGCCGTTGGCTGTAAGGCCTGCATCGATATTTCTGCAATTTATTGTACCGGAACTCATATTGATCGTGCCTGTTGCACCATATCCAAGCCAGATGCTGTCAGAAACCAGATTTACGGTGCCGCCGCTAACTTGTAAAACCCCTTGGGAAGCGTTGCCAACAACCAAATATGTATAATTAGATGGAGCGGTGAGCGTCCTGCCTGCGACATTTAACGTGGCCGTGCCGCCTGATGATATGCCAATTTGACTTGCTGGCCCCATATATCGATCTCCGCTTGAAATTATGACTGTAAAAGCAGTCGCTTTATCAAGCCAGACGGTATCACTGCTTGCCGGCACACCTGTTGGCGACCAGTTTGAAGAATCAGTCCAATTTGTCCCGTCTCCATTGCCTGTCCAAGATTTGGCAGCAAATACATTTTAAGTAAAAAGATAATAACCAGACTTGTAACAACAAATATACTTCTCATAAAATCTCCTTTCAGAAAGTTATTGTTCCGAATAAACATTATTTCCGTTCGATGTCTCCAGGGGGGGGTGCGACTATCTTATGCACCAAAAGCAAAAATAAGAAAACACCATTATGCGTTAAAATATCTCCATAATGCGCATTGAACTTTGCTTGCGCATTTTGGTGAGTTTTTGACAAAAAATGGTGTTGTTTTGCCTCGAATGTGTGATAAACTTTAGTATTCAAAAGCGTTGCCTAAAACCTGTTTCTATCGTCATTTGGGAGTCGCAAAGCACCAATGAGCAATATCTGGTTTATGAAAATAAATTTTTTTTCGCGGAAATTGTTTTTTTTATCTCTTCTCTGCGGAATATGCGTTTCTGTGCTGATAGGCTTTCAAATTCACAAACAAGCTCATCTAAATTTTAATACACGAACGGAAATAAAGGAATTTACAAAAAAACTAAATTCAATTAGTGAATTATCATCTGGTATTAATTTCGTAATCCAAGAGAACACCAGCGATTATAATAAAAAAATAGCTTATGCAAAATTGCTCAACAAATTTAATCTTCGGGATTTCTCGAAAATTCAAAATCCAGACATCCTTAAATTAAAAGATAGTTATAAAATTTCAGCAGGCAAATCTTTTGCGGTAAAGGAATATGGAATTGTTATCATTGTTCTAACTGTAATATTCTCATTGGGGCTGACTATACCTTCTTTCTGGCTTTTTTTTAGCTTGGGGATGGCGGGTATCAACTATTTATCTAAGGATAGGGAAGCTGTTTGAAACCAAAACCTTTTGGACAATTAAATTTTCTTCAGATTTTAGCCTATAATCTGGGTATGTCGGCAGAAGTAATCACGCTAAGCACTGTCGGATTGCTGGCAATGCCAATCTACAGTATGGCTTTGGGTGTGAATCCCGCTATGGTAGGGATTATCTTTTTCATTCCGCGTTTTTTGGATGCAATTATTGACCCTTTAATGGGCTACTTATCCGATAACACAAGAACAAAATGGGGCAGACGCAGACCATACCTTGCTATCGGCGGAATTTTAACAGGTTTATCTTATATGTTAATGTGGTGTCCGCCTCTGTTCTTAACCAAAACAGGATTGTTTGCTTATTTTCTTATATGGTCAATTATTTTTTACATAAGTTTGACAGTATATATCGTTCCGTATTATGCGTTAGGCAATGAAATCACTTTCGATTCCCGAATACGCGCAAAAGTAATGGCGTGGCGAAATTTGATATGGGGCGGCGTTACATTGCTTGCACCGTGGACTTACAGTCTTTGTTTTTCACCATATTTCGGTAAAAACGAACTCGAAGGCGTCAGAGTTGTGGGGTTAATTTTTGGTTCGTTCGTTGCATTATGCGCGTTAATACCGGCAATATTCAGCCGGGAAAACATGGAAATACAAAAACAACCAAGAATCAATTTCATTCCAGCATTGAAAGAGTCATTCAGCAATAAAGCATTTTTAATTTTATCCATAGTTCGTATGTGTGCCAATTTCGGAACTGGCCTGGTAGGACCGATGATAATTTATGTGATTACATATCACGTTTATAAAGGAGATAAATCAGCAACGGCAAGTTTGTGGGGCTTTGTCGGTATGTCATGGGGTATCGGAGCAATTGTATCGGCTCCGATAGTAGATTATCTAGTGAAATCTCTTGGCACAAAAATAACTTTATACATTTCATTGATTGCCGTCTGCGTCGGACAGGTATTGTCTCTGCCGCTTATCACACCGGCAAATCCTTACCTTTCGACGATTCCATTTTTGTTTGGCGCTCCGGGAATAATGGGACTCTTTGCGGTAACCTCAATATGGCTGGCGGATGTATGCGACTATGATGAATACCTGTACGGTAAACGCAGAGAAGGAATGTTCAGCGCAGTAATCAGCCTGATATTTAAGATAGGAACCGCAATTGCAACCGGGCTTTCCGGTTTGCTTATCGCGATTGCCGGCATCAGCGCAGAACCCGGCGTTACGCAGACTGAACATGCCGTATCAATGCTGCGGTATCTTTACACTTTTGTACCAATAGGATTTGTAATCGTTTCAGCAGCGTTGGGGTGGTTCTATCCTCTCAACGAACAAACAATGAAAGAAATAAAAGCTGAATTGGATAAACGCAGCAGCAAAAAATAACCAGACAGAAATATTGGTTAGCAGAAATGACAAAATTATTCATAAAACGTACAGTTCTTCTTTTTGCATCAATCTTCAGCTACACAGCCGCTGTATATGGCGATATTAATATCTATGTATCAGTCAATACTGATGCTGATTGTAACGGTTCGTATGAAAAACCATTCGGCGCAATTGTTCAGGCAAAAGACTTTATACGAAAGCTGAAAGCTGACGGCCAATTTAATTCGCCGGTACATATTTTATTGGCTGACGGCATATATAATATGAATGAAACTATCGTTTTTGACGAGAATGACAGCGGTACAGAGGAAAACCCAATTTCCTACGAAGCGCAGTCAAACGCAAAGCCAATCCTGTCCGGCGGAAAAGTAATTACGGGCTTTAAAAAGAGCGATAATGGTATCTGGCAGGTTTATATCCCTGAAGCAAACGAGGGCAAATGGTATTTTGAGCAATTGTTTATCAACGGCAAACGAGCGGTTCGTGCGCGACATCCAAACAAATTTTATCATTATATTACCCAAAAAATTTCGGATTCTGAAAATAATACACGCTTCATTGCTGATCATAAAGATTCAGTATTGATTAACAAAATAAATCGGAAGCATTTAAATGATGTTACAGCGGTCTTTTACCATTCTTGGACAATATCGCGAAATCGGATTGATTCGATTGATGAAAATAATGATGTTTTTATTTTGACCGGACCGGCAGGAAGAAGATTTCTTGAGGCGCCATATCAACGGTATCATTTTGAAAATTTCATTGAGGCGTTGGACGAATGCGGAGAATGGTTTTTAAGCAGAAATGGAATGTTATACTATAAACCATTTAAAAATGAAGATATGAACTCCGCCCAAGTAATTGCACCAGTCATCGGGAGATTTATAGAATTAAAAGGTAATGCACAAGAACAGAAATTTGTTGAACACATCAATTTCAAAAATATTTCATTCCAATACGGCCAATATATTTTGCCGCCCGAAGGACAAAAAGATACGCAAGCCGCTGCATCAATTATCGACGCCGCTGTAATGGCTGATTACGCAAAAGCCATAAGTTTCGAAAATTGTGAAATCGCACACATCGGCACGACCGCGATATGGTTTAAATATGGATGCTCTGATTGCTCAATAAATAAATGTTATATCCACGATTTCGGCGCATCAGGTTTATGCATCGGCGGAGACGATTTATCGCTGCCAATTACAAGCCATATTGAAGCAGATAACAATATTATCCGTTCAGGTGGACAAATTCATTTTGGAGCTGTCGGTATTAAGATCGGACACAGCAGTGATAATAAAATTACACATAATGATATTTCAGATATGCGATATACCGGCATTTCAGTTGGTTGGAAATGGGATTATGGCAAAAGCCCTGCTGAAAGAAATAAAATAGAATACAATCATATTCATCATATTGGGCAAGGTGTCCTGAGTGATATGGGCGGAATTTATACGCTTGGTGAATCGCCCGGTACAACGATATGCAACAATGTAATACATGACATCTATTCTTATGATATGTACGGTCGAGGCGGCTGGGGTATTTATACAGATCAGGCAAGTTCGGCTATGCTGATAGAAAATAATCTTATTTATAACACTAAGACCGGAAGCTATTCGTTGCATTACGGCAGCGATTTGATTGTCAGAAACAACATTTTCGCATTCGCAATGGACGGCCAGCTTCAGCGTGTTCCTGCTGGGATATGGAATCGTGCGATACAAGGCCGTATCTGGTTTGAAAATAATATTATCTATTGGCAAAACGGCGACCTTTATTACGGCGACAACTGGAATAACTGGAACGATGAAAATGTTTTATCATTTAATAATGTTTATTGGAACACATCAGGACAAAATATTGAGTTTGATGACTCGCTCAATCTCGCACAAATTCAAAAATTTGGACGAGAAAACAATTCTATAAAAACAGACCCCTGCTTCATTGACGCAGAGCATTTCGATTTTAATTTAAAGCCAAATTCACCAGCTATTAAATTAGGATTCAAACCGTTTGATTATACAAAGAGCGGAATATATGGTGATTCGCAATGGACAGTATTGGCAAATGATTTTAATTATCCGAAAGTCGAATTTGCACCGGAACCCCCTGCCGGCAATACTTTAACAATTAATGAAGATTTTGAGTCGGTGCCGCTCGATTCGATACCTGATAACTCAAAAGCAGATGTCGAAAAATCAGGCGATTCAATTGCAGTAACTGATTTGTACGCAGCCCGTGGAAAAAATAGTCTTAAAATTACTGACGCATTGGGGCTTAAGTTTACAGAAAATCCTAAATTTTATTACCAAACGTATTTTACAGAAGGCACTTCAATAGTTTCTTTTGATTTAAGGTTGGAACAAAACGCGGAAATTGAACATCTTTGGCGGGATGCTTTAAAATATCAGACCGGTCCAAAACTAAAAATTAAAAATAACTCACTAATCGTCAACGGCCGAAATCTTTTATCACTGCCGACGCAGCAATGGATTCATTTTGAGATAACTGCAATGCAAGGCAAACACGCAAACGGTAAATGGACAATGGAAGTTACGCTACCAAATGGCGATAAACATTTTTTTGATGCACTAAAGACCAAAGCATCAGGATGGAACAGAACAACACAAATAGAATTCTCAAGTATGGCAGCACGACATGCTGAATTTTATTTAGATAACATAAAAATTACTAATTCATCAAATGATTAAGAAGGATACTCGATTATGCGAAAACCTGATTTCCAAAACATTTTGAAGGTATTGAAAAGACAAGTGCCGGACAGACCTACACTTTTTGAATTTTTTCTCAATGAACCATTATACCAAAAGCTCGCAGCTCCTGCGGGTCCATTTACCGATAAATGGACTTTCGGTTTATGCTGCCCGATGGTAATTAACGCTTATAAATACGCAGGCTATGATTATACGACTGTTCTTGGTTCCGAGTTTACTTTTCAGTTGCAGGAAATAGAAAGCAAAGAAACCGTATCACTCAACGCAGGCAATGCGATTCGGGACAGAAAAAGTTTCGAGGCTTATAATTGGCCAGACCCTGAAAAATTTGATTATTCGCGATTAGAGCAAGCACGAAATTGGCTGCCGGACGGTATGAAGCTGATTGTTTTCGGACCGCGGGGAGTGCTGGAAAATGTTCTCGTACTGGTTGGATATGAAACATTATGTATGATGATGATCGATGATCCTGAACTTACACAGGCAATTTTTGATGGCGTCGGCAAACGCTTATTAAAATATTATGAGATTTGCGCAGCTTATGATACGGTTGGAGCGCTTATATCAAACGATGACTGGGGATTCAAAACCCAGACAATGCTGTCGCCTGCGGATATGCGAAAATATGTTTTCCCCTGGCACAAAAAAATTGTTGAAGCAATTCACAAAACAGGAAAACCCGCTATTCTGCATTCTTGCGGCAATCTCGACAAGGTAATAGGCGACTTAATTGACGACATAAAATATGACGGCAAACATTCTTATGAAGATACTATTTTGCCAGTAGAAGATGCGTATGAAAAATGGGGTTCGCGCATTGCGATATTAGGCGGGATAGATTTGGATTTCGTCTGCCAGTCAACGCCGCAGCAACTAACCAAAAGATGCAAAGCAATCCTGGAAAGAACTAAATCCCGCGGCGGTTACGCTCTCGGAACAGGCAACAGCGTTCCCGAATACGTCCCCGATGAAAACTTCTTTGCAATGATTAATTGCGTTCGCGGAGAGTAACAAATGACCAAACAAGCAACTCGCTATCTTGAAGTTGATCCTTGGGTGATTGAAGAAAAAGATTTTTATCCAAAATACTCTATGGTCTCCGAATCTATATTTTCGCTCGCCAACGAATTTATGGGTGTGCGTGGATATTTTGATGAAGGATACACAGGCCAAACAATGGTCGGCAGTTATTTCAACGGCATCTTTGAAAGATTTTACATTGAGCATCCTTTTGCGCATCGTGGAATGGCATCGCAGGAACAAAAGATGCTAAATTCCGTTGACTGGCTCTACACAAGATTGATATTAGATGATGAAACGCTGGATATCGCGAACTGCAAATTTACTGATTTCACTCGCAAACTCGATTTAAGAACCGGCGTATTGACTAGAGAATTTATCTGGCACAATAAAAAAGGTAAAAAACTGCGTCTTAAGTTCGAACGATTCTTAAGTATGGATTATCATCAGCTTGGTTTTCAACGAATTACTTTTGAGCCGTTGAATTTTTCCGGGATAATAAAAGTTGAATCAGGCCTTGATTTCAATCTTATTCATCATAACACAAGCGGATTCAAATCTAAACCTTTTGAAAGTTTATGGGTTTGCAGAAAAAAAGGCAGGCAAAACAATATCACCGCTATATTAAGTCAAATACCGGTAAGTCAGCATACGGTTTTTTGCGCGTTCAAACTGGATTTGCCGGATAAAACTAAATGTAAACAAAATCAAGATGAAAAATTTATAAGCCAGTCTTTTGAAATAAAACTTCAGCAGGGACAAAAAACTCATTTTGATAAAACCGCAGTCGGCGTTACGGAGAAAAATCCGAATGTCCCGTATCGAACTTTGTGGAACATCGGCATAGAAAAAACTTCTAAACTAAGGGAAATAGATTTTGACAACGCACTTGAAAAACAAAAAAAATACTGGTCTGATGTTTGGGAAAAACTCGACATTAAAATAGAAGGCGACAGTCTCAATCAGCAAGGAATACGATTCTGCATCTTCAATCTTCATCAGACATATCACGGCGTTGATTCATCATTAAACGTGCCCGCAAAAGGTTTGAGCGGCGATGGTTATGATGGCAAAACATGGTGGGATACGGAAACGTACTGCCTGCCGTTTTATATGTTCAATAATCCAAAGGCCGCGAAGAATCTGCTCGACTATCGTTATAAAACATTGCCACAGGCATGTGAACGCAGCAAAGAAGTTGATGGATGCAAAGGCGCACGCTACCCGATGTCGACCATTGACGGCATCGAAACGTGTTATGTCTGGCAGCACGGCGATTTGGAAATACACGTATCGGCTGCGGTAGTTTATGGTATCTGGCATTATGATAAAATCATCGGCGACAAGGAATTTTTATATACTAAAGGCATTGAAATGCTTTTGGAGATTTGCCGGTATCACGCATCTCGCGGCAGTTTCAGCCAGAAAACAGGCGAGTTCGGTTTCTGGAATGTTATGGGGCCTGATGAATTTCACATGCAGGTAAATAACAACGCTTATACCAACTGTATGGCGAAAAAAATGTTTGAATACACGCTGGATGTCGTCAAAGAAATGCATGTAAAATCTCCGCAGCAGCTTCGGAAAGTTGCTAAGAAAATTAATCTTAACGAATCAGAATTAAAAGGTTGGATTAATAAAGCTCGAAAGATGCGAACCAACTTTGACAAAAAGACAGAAATGTTCGAGCAGCACGATGGTTTCTTTGATTTGCCGCACATAGATTGTCGCAGCATTTCGCCCGAAGAATACCCGATTTACAGCCATTGGCCATATTTGAAAATATTCAGATATGATATGTGCAAACAGCCTGATGCCCTGCTGCTGCTATTTTTCTTTGGCAATGATTATTCTAAACAATGCAAAAAAACAAATTATGAATATTATGAATCGCGATGCAGTCATGAGTCATCGCTTTCGCCGGCGATTCATTCCATTTTGGCCGCCGAACTGGGCAAGCATAAAGAAGCATATAAATTTTTTGCTCACGCAACACGCCTTGATTTAGACGATTACAATCGCAACGCCTGGGCCGGTCTGCATATAACAAGTATGGCCGGGGCTTGGATGAATATTGTTCAGGGATTTGGAGGAATGCGAACAGACGGAAACACTCTGTCATTTGCTCCGTCAATCCCGGCAAAATGGAAAGCCTTTAGTTTCAAAATTTTATACAACGATACCGTTTTGGAAGTACGAATCGATAGGAAATATGCATATTTTATAACCTCCAATGAAAACACTATTCAAATACAGGTATTTAACAAAAAGTACAAAGTAAATAAATCCGGCATATCTGTGAAACTTCCCGCCGGAAGAATCGCAAAGGCATAATGTGGAAATAAAAGCTGTTATATTTGATCTTGACGGCGTTATAGTATCAACGGATGAATTTCATTATCAAGCGTGGCAGAGTCTTGCTGATGGAGAAGGAATTTATTTTGACCGAAAGATAAACGACAATCTGCGAGGTATCAGCAGGATGGAAAGTCTGGAAATTATTCTTCGCAAAGCAACAAAAAAATATTCAGATTCTCAAAAAGCTGAAATGGCAGCTCGTAAAAATAATTATTATTGCAAATTACTGGAAAAACTTAGCCCGGCAGACCTGCTTCCATCAGTTACTAACATCCTGAACGATTTGAGAACACGCGGAATTAAAATGGCGGTCGGCTCATCCAGTAAAAATTCGCCAGTAATATTGAACCGCATCGGACTTGGTACATATTTCGATGCAACGGCCGATGGTAATGACATTAAAAAAAGCAAGCCAGACCCGGAAGTATTTTTGCTTGCGGCAGAAAGGCTAAAAATAGCTTCGCGGCATTGCCTTGTAATAGAAGACGCAACGGCAGGTGTTGAGGCAGCAATAAACGCCAAGATGTATGTACTCGCGATTGGTCAGGCAAAATCTGATATGCGCGCACATTTACGTGCAAATGACCTAGCATCGGCGGATTTCGTTGAGATTTTTAAAAATCACGGAGAATATCAATGTCAAAATCAGGATTGAAATTAGTAACGCTTTATTTAGCATTATCTTCATTCATTTCAACGATTGCAAAAGCTGAAGACGCATCGCAAATAATTTCAAAATACAATGTGGTATGGAACTCCCCAAGTACATGCTCAAATGGTTCAATGCCGATTGGAAACGGCGATATGGGGCTTAATGTATGGTTTGAGGAAAATGGCGATTTACTTGTTTATGTTTCAAAAGGCGACACGTGGAGTGAAAACGCGAGAATATTAAAATTAGGAAAGCTCCGCATTAGTTTTTCACCTAACCCATATAAAAACGGATGCTTTTTTCATCAGGAACTTGAACTTTTAAAAGGCACTATTTCCATTCAAACAGGCAACAAGGAAAATGCCTTGAAAATTAAAATATGGGTCGATGCTTATAAGCCAGCAGCTTACATAGAATGCGACAGCAACTCACCAATCGAAATAATGGTACAAACTGAACCCTGGCGGACACAACCAAGAGAAGTAACCGGACAGGAACTGCATTCTTTCCTGGCATTATCAGGAGCACCACGGAAAATAATTGTCGAACCTGATACAATAGTCAAAAAGCAGGATTCTCTGCTTTGGTATCACAGAAATAATCGTTCTGTATGGGAAGAATGTTTCAAAGTGCAAGGTCTTGAGAGTATTCTAAGCAAAGAAAAAGACCCTCTGCTGAATCTCACATTCGGATGCAGCGTAAGCGGAGATAATTTAATATCCGTTGACGAAACACAACTCAAAACTTTTTCGCCGACAAAAAAAACTGTCATCGCTATAAAATCTCATACCGCACAGACTGATACTATTGAGAAATGGATTGATGAATTAGAACAAGTCAAAATATATAAAAACCAAAACGAACTAAAATCAGCGTACAGTAAACACACAGAATGGTGGCAGAATTTCTGGGATCGAAGCCGAATAATCGTAACAGGCAGCAAAGACGCCGATACCGTAACGCAGGGATGTCTGCTTGCCCGCTGGATGGACGCTTGCGCAGGCCGCGGCAACTTCCCGATTAAATTCAACGGTTCAATTTTCACTGTTGACGCGAACACATCCATAATCAATCCAGAGGGACATATTTATGATGCTGATTATCGTTTGTGGGGTTCGGCTTATTGGTGGCAGAACACACGACTGATTTATTGGCCGATGCTGAACTTCGGAGATTTCGATTTGATGCAGCCGTTGTTCAATATGTATATGAAGGCATTGCCTTTGGCGATGGAGCGTACAAAAATTTATTACAATCACAGCGGTGCGTTCTTCCCGGAAACAATGCAATTTTGGGGCACATACACAAATGCAGATTTTGGATGGAACAGAGAAGGAAAACTATTGGGGGCGGTGGACAATCCCTGGATAAAATATTACTGGCAAGGCGGCATTGAACTGGTAACAATGATGATTGCATATTATGAATATACAAATGATGATAATTTCGCCAGCACAAAACTGCTTCCAATGAGCGAACAGATATTATTATTTTATGCTCAACACTGGCCAAAAGATGAATCATGTAAAATTCTTTTCAAGCCTTCAGCCTCACTGGAAACATGGCACATCGCGACAAATCCTTTGCCGGAGATTGCGGGATTGAAATATGTTTTGAATAAACTTATTGCATTAAAACCATCTCTTATAAAAAGTCATCGTAAACAATGGCAGCAAATGCTTGATTCACTTCCTCCAATTCCAATGAAAGAGGAAAATGGAAAGAAATTTTTACTTCCGGCAGATTCTTTTGAATCAAAAAATAATATGGAGAATCCCGAATTGTACGCAATCTTTCCATATGGCCTGTATGGCGTTGGAAAACCCGACCTTGATATCGCTCGCGAAACATATTCACGCCGACTGATGAAAGCAAGCGGATGCTGGCATCAGGATGCGATTGATGCTGCGTGTCTCGGCCTTGCGGATGAGGCGTGGAAATATGTGGTTTATAATTTCAGCACAAAACACGCCGCTTATCTTGGAGCATCAGGCGAGAATCTCGCGGCTGCCATTAAAAGCTATGGGACACTGACAGACCCGAATGTACGTTTCCCCGGATTCTGGGGGCCGAATTATGATTGGATTCCAGACCAGGACCACCCCGGAGTTACGATGATCGCGCTGCAAAGAATGCTTATGCAAACCGATGGCGAAAAAATTATATTATTTCCGGCTTGGCCGAAAAATTTAGATGTGGAGTTTAAACTCAATGCTCCGCACAATACGGTTATCGAAGCAGCTCTCAAAAATGGAAAAATAATCAAACTTAATGTAAAACCAGCGTCTCGTAAAAAAGATATATCAATAATTTACAATAACATAACGAAAGGAAAATATGAAAACTAATGCTTTTTTAATCTTGTTATTCTGTATCCCTGCTTTTTCAGCTAACTACTATGTAGCACCAAACGGCAATGACGCAAATCCCGGCACATTGCAAAAACCATTTCTTACACTTGAAGCGGCAAGAGACGCTGCACGCAAAGACAACGACACTGGCAAAACGACTATCTGGCTTCGCGGCGGGACATATTATAGAGCAGCATCCTTTAAATTATCAAAAGAAGATTCAGGCACAAAGAAAAGCACAGTTGTTTACCGTTCTTTCAAAAATGAACAGGTTCGCATAACAGGCGGGAACAATCTCGCTGCAAAAGATTTTTCCATCGTCAATGATAATTCTATATTAGAGAGAGTGCGTCCCGGAGTCAGGGGCAAATTACTGCAAATAAACTTAACCGAAACCGGCATAACTGACTTAGGCAAAATCATACCAATCGGTTTTTATCAGCCTATTCTGCCAACTGAACCAGAATTGTTTATTAATGACAAGCCAATGACTTTGGCAAGATGGCCGAATTCTGACTGGGCAAAAACAGGTTCAATAAAAGCCGATGGCCCGGCGCCAGGCCCGGCAGTGGAAGATAAAAATAAAAATACTAACGGTGCTGAAATTGCATTTGTTGAAGAAGAACCTTTTCGCTGGACAAACGCAGACGATTGCTGGCTGTTCGGATATTGGAATTGGGACTGGTGCGATTCAAGTTTGAAAATTGAAAACATCGATGTTGAAAAAAGATGTTTTAAAATTTCACAACAACCGGCATTCGGCATCGAAGCTGGCAGACGTTATTATGCATTTAACCTGCTCGAAGAAATTGATATGCCGGGCGAATACTACATCGACCGGAAAACAGGCATTTTATATTTACTTCCGCCGGAGGGCTTTCAGACCGGTACAATTGTCATATCATTGCTGTCAAATCCGCTGGTTGTTATGGAAGATGTTCAGTCTGTAACTTTGCAGGACATAACGTTTGAGTGCACACGCGGAACGGCGATTCAAATAATAAACGGTAATGATAATTTAATTTCTAATTGTATTGTAAGAAATTGCGGTAATGCTGCTATCAATGTCGGCATCGGTGTTGAAACCGAGGTAGTTGGTAATTATTTAGGGTATCTATACGAAAACAGTATATGGAACCGCAATGCCGGCACAAATAACGGCATCACAGGCTGCGAGATTTATAATATGGGTGAAGGTGGCATAATTTTAGGCGGCGGAGACAGGATTACACTGATACCTGGAAACAATTACGCAAAAGATAATCGGATTCACAATTTCAGCCGCAGAACTCAAACCTACCGCCCTGCAATCGCAATTGACGGCGTTGGAAATACAGCAGCTAATAATCTGATTTATGACGGCCCGCATAACGGAATTATGTTCTTCGGCAATGAACATTCGGTGATGTATAATGAATTGTATGATTTATGCAAGCAGACAGGCGATGTAGGTGTTATATACACCGGCCGCGATTATACTGGCCGTGGAAATAAAATAAATTATAATTATATTCACGACACTTCCGGGCCGGCAGGCAAAGATAGCGCTATTGCTATTTACCTTGATGATTTGGCAAGCGACATACAGGTTATTGGAAATGTTATTTATAACGTTCAAACCGGACTATTCATCGGCGGCGGACGGGATATTGTTTTGAAAGATAATATAATTGCAAAGACCGGAAAAACAATATGGTTCGACGAAAGAGGTCTTGAAGAATGGTTTAAACATCATACAAATATGAACGACGGAATAATGATAAAACGTATTAAAGCAGTTCCATATAATCAGAAACCCTGGCTTTCAAAATATCCTGAATTAGCACCAATGCTCGATGACAATGAGATTTTCGCTCCAAAAGGAAACATTGTAACAAATAATATAGCTATCAATAGTTCTCTGCCGATCGAAGAAGAAATTGTCGCAAAAGTAAGAGAATATGGCAAGGTTGGAAATAATTTTGATGTTAAAAATTACAACATCAGCGATTGCGGTAAGTTCAAAGATTATTTGAGAAAAAACAAACAAATAAAAGAAGTTACGGGTTTTGATTATAAATTTTTTGATACACTGGGGCCAAAGAATTAAAGGAAATATATGCCAATCTGCAATACTTATGTTCAAAAAGTAACAAAGCTGAAAAACAGAACCGTCATAAATCTGGATGGCATTTGGGATATTGACGAAGGATTGATGAGTGAAATTCCTCGAAGGTTTAGTAACCAAAAATCTTTGGCGGAAGATATGTTCAACATTAGAACAGTTCAAGTGCCGGGACTTGTTGATTTATCAAATCCGCCTTTGCCGACTTACGGCTGGAACGCCAAACATCGAGAAGCGTTTTGGTATCACAGAAAATTTGACATCGCTCCGCCTTTCCCGGATTTAGTAATTCTTAAAGTCAATAAAGCCAGATTCGGCACAGAAGTATTTATAAACGGCAAATCCGCTGGCAGTCATTTGCCGAATTTTACTCCCGGATATTTTAATATACGCCATCTTCTTAATCAAACGGACGAAACAAACCACCTATTGATTCGCGTTGGCGCATTTCCTGATTCCGTACCCGATAATATCGTTCGTGGCGGCGACAGTGAAATGGTCAATTTTATACCGGGCATATATGACTCTGTCGAATTGATAATGTCCAACTCTCCCAACATTGTGAACATTCAAACCACACCGGATATTATTAATCAAAAAGTAAAAATTGCGGCAACTATCGGTAATCAAAAAAATATCGACATACAAACTACCGTAAATTATCGCATACGAGAATGTATTTCTGGAAAAGAAGTTGCTTGTGGGCAAACAAATTCAATAACTATAAAGAAAAATTCCGTTCTTACAATCGAATCAGAAATAAAAATAGAAAATTGTCATTTATGGTCGCCTGAAGACCCGTTTTTATATGAGTTGGAAGCGGACACGGGAAGCGACACTGTATTGATTCGATTTGGGATGCGGACATTCAGGTTTGATAAGAAAACCAAAACCGCCCTGCTGAATGAAAAACCGTATTATATGCGAGGCGCGAATGTTTGCGCTCATAGGTTTTTCGAAGACCCGCTGCGAAGCAATTTGCCTTGGGACGAACAATGGGTGAGCAAGTTACATAATCAATTTCGCCAAATGCACTGGAATTCACTTCGATACACTATCGGTTTTCCGCCGGAGAAATGGTATCAGATAGCCGATGAGGTCGGATTTTTAATCCAGGACGAATTTCCATTATGGTATTCTTCAGACGAGGGACTTGGCAAATGGCCCGAAACGTTAAAGGCTGAAAATCTCGCCGCCGAATACAAAGAATGGTTAACGGAAAGATGCAATCATCCTTGCGTTGTCATTTGGAACGCGGCAAATGAAACTCGAAGCAATGAAACAGGCAACGCGATAAAAATGGTAAAAAGTATGGATTTGAGCAACAGACCTTGGGGCAATAGTTGGGGCGCGTGGCAGGATCCAAACGGCTGTATTGATGCACATACTTATCTTTACATAGACCATATTGTCAACACACCGCCAAATGTTTTTAAATTATCCGATATGGCAAATATTTCACCAGTACCTCGCCGAGGTGTAGAGGCAGACCTTGTTACTCAAATCCCCTGTGATGAGGACAAACCTATATTTGTAAACGAATATGGTTGGTTGTGGTTAAACCGTGATGGAACTCCAACAACACTTACGGAAAAATTATACAATAATATATTAGGGCCAAATGCATTAAACGATGACAGGCGTTTGTGTTGTGCCAGAATTTTCGCGGCACAGACCGAATTTTGGCGATGTCACAGAAAAGCTGCCGCCATAATCGGGCCTTTCGGTTTATGCCATTCACGTCCTGACGGTAGAACTTGCGACCATTTCATAGATATACGCACTCTGGAGTTTGAGCCATATTTCCAGAAATATGTCGGTGATGCATTTTCGCCACTCGGAATTATGGTTGATGAATGGTCTGAAACTCTAAAGGCCGGTCAATCACGAAAAATAAAAATTTATTCCATAAACGACACTGATAAAGATTGGAGCGGTAAAATATCTTTCCAATGTATAGGTAATGGCAAAATTGTTATTGAAAGTAATCATCCCTGTAATTTACCTGCATACGAACAGAAAATTCTTACATTTGAATATACTGTTCCATCCGAAACAGGTAAATATCAGTTGATCGGCTCACTTGAATATGGAAATTCAAAATCGGTTCGCAGTATTAGAGATATAACTGTTATCAAATAGGAGTATTACGGATGAAAAAAATATTAGTAGTTTGCATTTTATGTTTGTTCTCATTATCAGCAGCCGCACAGCAATCCGGCTGCAAAATTAATATGTCAACAGCTCACAAAGAAATTCCTTATGAAGTCAATGAACCAGTAACATTCAATATTTCTGTCATCGATGACAACAACGCATCAATAAAAGAAGGAATAATTTCTTATAAAGTAACACAAGATTTGGAAAAAGTGCTTTCAAGCGGACAATTAAATTTGAATTCCGATTCTTTAGCAATTACTGAAAAACTCAACAAGCCCGGCTTTCTAAACTGCGAAGTGAGTTTGACTCGCAATGGCCAAACCACTGTAATTCGTGGAGGGGCAGCCATTGAACCTCTAAAAATCAAACCCGGCAGCCAAGCACCAAATGATTTTGATGAGTTTTGGAGTTCACAACTGAATAGATTAAGAAAATATCCTGTTAAAGCATTCCTCACACCTGTTGAAACAAAAGAGCCGGGTGTTGAATTATTTGAGGTCAGGATAGATTGTCTTGACTGGATGCCGGTTGCAGGGTATTTCGCAAGACCAACAGATGCTAAACCACAAAGTCATGCTGCGATTTTATTATTACATGGCGCAGGAGCTTTCAGTGCAAACAAAGGTGGTGTTGAATATTGTGCTAAAAGTGGAATGTTAGCTATGGAGATTAACGCGCACGGTATTGCCAACGGACAACCGAATGATTTTTATACTGATTTGGGAAACGGCTCTTTGAGTATGTCACGGTATCCTTATGCCGGCTCAAAAAATCGGGAAACCTGTTATTTTTTGGGAATGTTTTTGCGTTTAGTACGCGCAACAGATTTCCTTACTTCACAGCCGCAATGGGATCAAAAAAGACTTATCACTAAGGGATTTAGTCAGGGAGGATGTCAGGCAATCGTAGCTGCCGGCCTTGATCCGCGAGTTACAATGGTCGCTGCAAGTGCTCCTGCGATGTGCGATCATAATGATGAAGTTGTCGGCTGGCCGCATTTTATTACTCCGGGCCCTGACGGTAAGCCAGATGCTGAAATTTCCAAAACCGCAGGTTATTTCGATGTATGTAATTTTGCCGCAAGAACAAACGCACGTGTAATGCTTAGTGTAGGGTATGTAGATTCTATATGCAGACCAACAAGCGTATATGCGGCATATAATTGTTTTAAAGGCGATAAACAGATAATCAACCTGCCATCCTCAGAGCATTCATCACCGCAAGAAGTTGAAGATGCCTATTGGAAAATGATTAACGATTATATTAAAGCAAACTAAATATATCGCGCAAGTAAATCTTCTATTTGAGCTTGTGCTGAAATAGGCGCATTTATCATATAGATGATTCCACTTATATCTCCTATTTGCTCTTTTAATATTTGCAAAATGTTTCCTGTGCCTGTGTACTGAAAATCAAAAATCTGAATCAGTTTACCAGCCTTGTGAATTTTGCTATAGACTTCCGGCCATTGTGAAATATCCGGCTGGCCTGCACCGGGAATCCATTGAATACCTTTTATGGCATCTATCGAAAGTATATCATCAAGATGCTTGAGCTGTCCCGGCCCATCAAGATGATAAAAAGCATGCGAAAGCATTGCTGCCGACTCGTGCAAATCTGGTTTTATAAAATTTCTGAAAATTTTGTTATTTACCATATAACTGAAATCTGATTGAAGTATGCTATACTGTGATTCTGAGAAAATGCCTTCCCACGATGTATATCCCGGATTATATTCTTTGTAAATACTTTCAAATTCATTAAAACAATCAAACCATAATTTTTGAATTTGCATTGTCAATCTGCGGATATCTTCAGGAGCATCAATAATATCATATATAAGTTGTTCAGTTCCACGAAAAGACGCCAATACATCCATTATGCCGCCAAGGTCAGTAAGAGCTACCTGCACATTACCTTTCCACCTGTGAACCGCAACGGCAGCAATTTTTTTTACACGATTCAGCCAATAATTATGGGCATCTAAAAGTAGGTTTAAATCTTGTATTTTTTCTTTTTGAGTGTAATCAAACCATACTGTGTCAGGACTTGTATGCAGCTCCGCACCCATGAATGCTGCCAGAACTCCCGGCCCGAAATTCGGCCAAACAGATGGAAACGCATCTCCTAAAAATTTAGTACAGCATAGAGCATAATCCCACCTGTCAACAATTTGTTCTTCTGCAACAGATTCTCCAAACGAACAAATAAAATCACTGAACCAATTTGCGTTGGCATCCCAAAGATTTAATAATGGTTTTTCTCTTTCCGGTTCCGCACCAAAAAGACGAGCTTGAATAAGAGGCCGTCCAAGTTTGCCTTCCCACCATTTGTTGGAATCATTTTTTATTCTATTCCATCTTGCTGAATCAAATTTGATTGCCATAGAACTTTAAATCAGTAATTTGTTGTGAAATTCCAAATATCGCCGCTGCCGAGCAGATTACCATCACTATCATACTCATCAACACACCAATAATATATTGTGTGATTTTGTAATGTACTTGAAACATAAGACGATTCAGCGAATTCACCCTTATAACCATCCGTTCTCGGATTTGGTGTTTGACTTAAATAAACTTTATGTGTTGCCGCTGTCAGCGCAGGCGCCCAGTATAATTTTGGCGATACCGGTGCAGAACCCCATCCTGTCGGCAGAATCGGCCTGCTCGCTTTATCCTGCAGAAGATTGCCCATTTTTTCCCAAGGAACTCTCTGGAATCCATTTATTGTATATGCCGGTGAATACTCGTGCAACGCCATAATTAAATGCTCTTCGTCAATAAACAACGGATTCTGATTTTGAATATTATTGGTAATAGCATAATACGACAAGCCGCCAGTTCCTCCCCAGCCACCTTCAACTAAATAATTTGAATTAGACCACGAAATATTCTGCGTAAAGACACCATTTTCCGGATTTTTTACTTGTGCATACCTTGGGTCAGAATAACTACTAGGTATTGCAGACAATGCCGGGTATGCCGTACTCCACGGAGGCTGCGTGAAGTTATATTGGCTTAACAACTCAAGCAGATTCCATGGGTCTGATGCTGTTTCATTTATAACAGCGACGCCTCTGCGGTCGGTAAAGAATGCAGAGCCGCATTTCGCAATGATATTGTTCTTAATGATATTATCCCTGCCGCCTCCGCACATCACAGCTTCTCCGGTTGCGGCATAGAGTATATTGCCAAAAATATTATTTCCGCTGGAACAATCATCCATGTAGATTGCATGAACATAAGGCGTTTCAGAACTCACTATATTGTGAATAAAATTATAGCGAACGATATTTCCTCTGTTGGCCCAGCTTCTGCCGGTGTACAGAGCACCCGCATCGCCCGACTCCTGACAAACATTAAAAATATTATTAAACTCAATCAGGTTGTTGTTGGCCGCGTATTCTGACCAATTATCCTGATTGCAAACTCCCCATATCAATGCGCTGTGCGGCGCATCATACATCAGATTATGTCTGACTTTCTGACCAACGCCGTGCATATAAACACCCGGATTATATGTTCTGTTCCACCTGCCAAAACCGTGAATACTGCAATTCTGAACGGTGTTGTTACTCGGCGTAAGCGCGAATATATCGCCGCTTTTCATATATATACCCATATCTCCGACATCTGCAATTTCGGTATTCTGTATCAGGTGATTTGACCCGCCGAGAATATTTATTCCGATTGCGCCGGCATTGCGAATCACACAGTTATCAAAAACAACATTTGTTCCACCGCTGATTTGAATCGCATCATATCTGCACATTTCAAAAGTTATGCCTTTGAAGTTAACGAAACTCGCATTGCAGCAATTCACAAGTTTTTCGGAATTTTCACCAAGTGTTGAAACTATAATTTCTGCCGAGCTGATATTCGCGGGCGGCCACAAATAAAGTATTCCGGTTGCCCTGTCGAGATACCATTCACCGGGCGAATCCAGTTCTTCAAGAAGATTCAAGGCGTACCATGTACCATTATCACCAACACCATTTACCGGCCTGGAGCCTAAAGTAATTCGTTTATTTACAGTATCGATATTTGCAATAGCTTCGTATTGATCAGCATACTGAAACTGGAAATATCCGAATGCCCAGGGGTCTGGTGCGCTTGTCCATCTTTCCGGCCGAGTCCCGCTATATGTGAAAGCGGTATCGCTTACGGCCGTGCCAATATCTTCAAGACCGCTATTCGGCCATCGAGCAAGTTGAAGCAACTGCCCGTTAAAACTTATTTCCAGATGAGAACGCTGATGTCTGAAAAATCCTCGTTCACGCATCACACCATAATCAGTAATTCCGTGCGCAGAAAGATTAACCTGCATAATATTGCCTTGCGCAGAATCATCAAGTCTGCCCCAAACCGGCGAGCTGATATTCACATAAGAAAACCAACTCGGCTGCAATTGAACCCCGCCGATGATCCTTACTTCTTCTCCGGGATATGCGGAATATGTAATTGGTTTTGAATCGGCGCCGGAATATAAATTCGTAAGATCGAATTCCGATGAACGGAAATATTTACCGCCTCTTAGAAATACGGTTACGCCCCCTTCTGCTAATCCGTTTGTGCGTATCATATCGCGGACTTTTTCCAAAGTTTTGAACGGCTGTTCAATCATACCAGCAGCTAAATCGCTGCCATCTGTCGAAACATAATATGTATCAGGTTCCAGGCCGGAACTGGTTGAAAAACTCCAAACCAAACCTTTATATGTTTGACCATTTTCGGTAACATCGATACGCCAATAATAAGTTACACCTTTGGTAAGCATACCCGGATTGTAAGTTGTTTGCGTCTGATGAACGCGAAAGATACTGTTTTTATTCCAGCGTGATGATAATTTCGAAAAATCTGCAAAATTTACTTTATTATCATTATTTATATCCGCATTATTGCCGGGCGGAACAGTACCAATTAACCATTGATCGCCAAGCAGTTTCAAATCCTCAAAATCAATCACACCATCATTTGTTATATCTTCTGCCAGAAATTCCGCGGAGGCATTTTTCACATCGTTACAATCTGTCCCAAAATATACGTCATAAGATTCAGAAGGATTTACTTTCGTCCAGCTAAGAATAACCGACTGCGGAAGACTTATAGTACCATTTTCCGGCACAGGATTGTAAGGACAAACAGCAGAAAGAATATATTGATTATTGCTTACAGTACTTTCAAAACCAGCAAGGCCGGTAGCACCGTATGCAGTGATTTTTCCGGCAGCAATATAATTTTCCATTGTAGAGCCAAGTGTGTATGGAACCTTGAGCGTTCCACCTCTGATATCCATACTGCTTACCTGTCCCTCGATGCCCATCCAGAAATTATTAGTAGCAGTCAGAGTTCCGCCATCGAGCTGGATATGACCGACGGCGCCCTCAAACCACATCGTAACATATATATCACTTGCGGTAACAGTTCCACCTGTCATACGAAGTGTACCAGTTCCGCCTTGCCCTACTACAAGAGTTGTCGTAACATTTACTACGGCGTTGTCCATAACATTAACCGTTGCGGTTGTCAAATCATCAAACTGCGCTATAACAATACCTCTGGCAGTCAAGCTGCCAGTCTCCTTTACATTAAGTGTAGTTGTAAACCCAGTGGTGTTGGCACTAACACAGTCCCGACAAACGACATTATCGCCAGACGCAATGTTACACACTTCGGGACTTCCGTTCCAGCCGTTGAAAGTCGCATCAATACTCGCAGTCGGAAGTCCAGAGTTAGCAATCCAGTTGGCAGAATTATTCCATCGATGGTCACCCGTATCAAAATAATAATTGGCCGATGCTAAACTGCTGAAAATAAGTACTAAAACGGCAATTGAAACAAACTTTTTAATATACATTCTTTGTCTCTTTAAATTAATTATTTTGACATGAGCATAACCAATATTTCGCCATTAAACTCAAATCATATAAATCAACATTTGAATCATTATTAACATCTCCATCAATCGAAGAGCCGCTTTGCTGCCAATTTTGGTTTAATTTGGCATAATCAACCATATTCACCAAATTGCTTCCGTCGATATCCGCCCGCTGACATTCCGTTGTAACTACGTTTGATAGTACATTATACCATTGTTGCGCCATTTTTAAATAGCCATTATCATTAGGGTGCAAAGTATCCGCCATATCAGTCGAATAATTAAGTGCGTGTTCTAAATCCACCATAGCCAGCAGGTCGCCATTGGCGATTCTGTTCTGAACTAATGTTTCAACGGCATTATTAAAAGCGTTTGTTTTAACATCCCCAACTTCAAGGACAATCCTCGCAACAATAACAATCACTTGTCTGTTTTGTGATGATTCGTAAGAATCTATATTGTCAAGAATCTGTCCGATTATGGCCGGATCCTGTGTTCCCTGAACAATATCATTAGTACCGATATGCAGCAGGACAATATCTGCAAGATTATTAACGAGCCAATTATAAACATTATCTCTGATTTGATATGAATACCAGCCCGGATAACCTTCGTGGTCGCAGTCGTTAAAATCACCATTGAACTGACTGCCGACAAATTCCACATTATAACCGTTCGTTGTCAGCATTTGATACAACGGTTTGCGATAACCGTTAAGTCCGCTTGGCGTCGAACCTATACCATACGTTATTGAATCCCCCAAAGGCATTATTCTTGCATCTATGCTGGAAGGTTTATCCACAGCAGTCAATGTCGCGGTATTGGCTAACGGATTCGGCGTTAGCACTACCTTTCCAGTTCCGCCGTTTGCAGTAATTATACCGCTATTTACATAGCCACGTGTATCTACCTGTTGCGCATAAGGTGTAATAACTTTAGCCGCAGCGCCGGAGATATCCAAATGCGCATTGTCATACCCATAAGTGCTCCAATAATACTTGGAACCAAATCCTGCCCATAATTTTGTTCGTACAGTAACAGTGGAATTGCCTGAAACATTCATTTGAGCGATTGCATCCGCATTGAATTGTGTCAGATATAATTGCGCAGTATTAATAGACGCATCTCGCACATTAAGTACATGTGAGCCTCCCGAACCTACGGTAAAAATACCACCGACATAAACATTCCCTGCATTTATATCGACCACCCCTGTTGTATCATTATACACACCTAACACGAAATCTTTGCCCACAGTTAAATTACCTGTAATCTCGAAACCTGTTGTGGTTCCCGCGGTGTTGGAATATGGGCAATAGAGATATTTGACGGTACTGCTGGTTGTTAATCTCGGATGCACATTGTTATTGATATTTATGGTATGAGTGCTGAAATCAGGCAAAACAGTCAGGCGTATCCATGAGCCATCACGCCAGTTGCCAGGCGTAGTCCACAAGTTATCACCAGACTCATTTGTAAAATACATATTTGCCGCAAAAAGGCTTACAGAAAAAAACAAAACAAAACAAATTGATGCTATACGCATAATACCCCTATATAAAAAGAGGACAGACATAACGTCTGTCCTCTAATGCTCAAAACTAAATTTTTATTTTTTACGACGGAGGAAAAGACCGCCAAGACCCAGGAGCGACATTGTAATTGGTTCTGGAACAGCCTGGAAGGTCCAATATGTTGCGCCATCTGTAGCTTCGACAAAGTTACTCAAACCATTCAGACCGTTAGCAGTAATTTTGCCTGCAGCAATGTAAGCTTCAATTGTTGAACCAAGTGCGTATGGAACTTTCAGTGTTCCGCCGCTGATATCCGCACTGCTTACCTGACCATCAATGCCCATCCAGAAATTGTTTTTAGCAACAAGCACTCCGCCGTCAAGCTGGATATGTCCAACAGCACCTTCAAACCACATTGTAACATATATGTCATTTGCTGTAACTGTTCCGCCTGTCATGTGGAGAGTACCAGTGCCGCCCTGACCAACTACAAGTGTAGCCGCGACATTCACAACGGCATTGTCCATAACATTGATAGTTGCGGTTGTCGCATCATCGAACTGTGCAATAACAACGTTGGTGGCAGTAAGGGTACCTGTACCTTTTACATTAAGCGTAGTTGTAAACCCATTGGTGTTAGCGCTGACAAGGTCGGAGCAAACAGCATTGTCACCAGATTCAATGTTGCACACTTCCGGACTTCCGTTCCAGCCATTAAAAGTTGCGCCAATAGTAGCGTCTGGGAGGCCGGAGTTATAAACCCAGTTGGAAGGATTAGTCCATTTGTGATCGCCTGTGTCAAAAAAATAATTGGCCGAGGCTAAACCACTGAAAGTAAGTAACAAAACAACAATTGGAATGATTTTTTTCAACATCTTCGTTCTCCTTAAAAAAAATAAAATTCAATAACTATTCATCACCATATAAAGACGTCTTACGGTGCCATTATTTTTATCTGCAGTTAAATACAGGCACATTAACCAACTTTAAATATAACACTTAAACAGTTTCTTCGTATCTCCATTTTGCATAAAAACATAACCATATTGCGCAAAACATTAAATAGATAATATTGCATTATTTCAAGCTTCCATCCTGCTGGGTTGAGCAACCTGTTCTTTAGTTTTACTGACATCTTTAATTGGAACAGGAACACGTCTCTGCACCATCCTGAATTGTCTTCCCAAAGCTGAAAACATCGCTAAAACGTTATCTATCGGTGTATTAGCCTGGATATTATGTATTGTGTTAAAAACATAACCTGATTTTTGACCCAAAATATTCACTCGTTCAGCTACTTCTTTATAAACTTCCTGCGGAGTTCCGAAAGGCAGAGTTTTTTGCGTATCCACGCCTCCGCCCCAGAATACAATTTTCCCGCCATATTTATCAACTAACCCCTGCGGCTCCATTCCTTTGGCTGAACATTGAACAGGATTTAAAATGTCATAACCCGCATTGATGAAATTATTAATCAACGGTTCACAAGCTCCGCAGCAGTGTTTTATCGTTTTCCATTTGGTATGCGTATGAATCCAGTCATTAACTTTTTTCACATAAGGCAGATACAAATCATCATAAGCCTTAGGGCTGCAAAATAACGTATTCTGCGCGGCAAGATCAGTACCATCCATCCAGACCATCTGTATTTTGTCGCCAACGGCCTGATAAAGCATTTTCAGATTTTCGATCGCAACCTCTGCCTGTGCCGCAAAAACTTCTTTTAAATAATCTTTGCGTAAAATTGTGCTTACATACCATTCTTCAATATCTCGAATACCTTTGGGATCTTTCAGAAATGGTGCAGGTACTAATGCCGCATCACCGAATGCAGTCCCCGGCACTGCCATTACAATAGCAAGGTTTGTATTAGTAAACAAATAATCAGCTCGTTTTTGATAGTAATTTAAATCCTCTTGTGAAAGCGTTGTAAATTCTTCAAGGTTATCAGTGGGATTAAGATCTGAATCATTAATCGGCTTTTGGCGAATTATTGTATCAAAATAAAAACCCTTTGAAGGCATTTTTCCAGAAGGCATCGCCGAAATATCGCCTTGCGGATACTGCATTATATTGCCGTCTTTGTCTGGTATTATGTTGAATTTACCAGGAACCAAAACCTTCGTACCATCATGAAGCGTCCATGGTTTCCAATCGGAATTTTCAAATCCGAACATATTTTTCGGCGCTTCAAGCATTGTTACATCTATTCCGAGAACTTCCTGCAGATCATACCCGATTTCTCCGAGCATTTGATATGGGTCGCTGACCTTTATTGGCTCATTAACATCGCTTAATCCAAGAATCCGCCGAAGTTTAGATATAATACTTACATGCGCACCGCTGCAGCAGGTTCCACCTAAATCTACAGGTACACGGTCGGTTTGCTGGAAATTAATTGCCCCTACTACTCGCTCCCTGCTTGTCGTTCTATGTAGCGATTTCGAATTCATAAATATTACAATTCCTAAAATAAAAACCTGATTAATAGGATAATAGTTATTATAATTCGAGTGCACTGCTACTTGATAACCATTTTGCGTGAATATATCACCATTGTGCGCAAGTTGCGGTTATTTGCTATTCCGGCTTTCTGTGTTGTCTGCGGAAATCACTTGGTGTAATACCCTTAAGTTCTTTGAAATAGCGTGAGATATGCGCAAAATCGGCATAACCTAATTTTGACGCGATTTGCGTTATTGTCATTGAATCATCTATAAGCAATTTTGTTATTTGCTCTATTCTCACTCGTTTGATTTCCTGATGAATCGAACGCTTAATTGCTTTTTGGAATCTCAATTCAAGGTTTCGCCTTGACATAGCGAGCGAATTCGCGACATCGCTGACCTGTATAACATGCTTGGAATCGCGAATGAACCTGACTGCATCCGCAACAACCTTATCCTCTACGGCAAGTACGTCTGTTGATTGGCGTGTCAGGACGTGTGTCGGTTTTACGTAAATGTTATTATAATTTTTCGCACTTTTCCTGCTCATCATCATTTTATGCAATAGTTCCGCCGCCGCATAACCCGCTGCCGGTGCGTCCAGTGCGACGCTTGATAATGGCGGATTACACAATTCACAAAACAATTCATCGTTATCAACTCCGAGAACAGCGATTTCATCAGGCACATAAATTCCCGCGGCCTTGGCTGCTTCAGTAACATGCTGCCCGTGATCATCGTTACATGTAAATATTCCGATTGGCTTGGGCAAACTTTTAAGCCAGTTAATTAAAGATAATTGCTCTTTGTTCCAGTATCTTTCAAATCTGAATCGCGGTCGATTATATTGGTGCACATTAAAACCAGCCTGCGTAACACGTTCAACAAAACTTTTTTCACGATCGTCTGACCAGTGCATATCGTTGAACCCACAAAACGCATAATTCTTGAAACCTCTGTCTAAAAGGTGTTCGGCAGCCATTACCCCTATTGCAGAACAATCTCCCAGTATATTGGGGTATCCTGCTATAACTTCTTTTATTGCAATAGCTATGGCGGGCACTCCCGGCGGTATTAATTGGCTCACTGCTTTGGAAGATGGGATACGAGCTATTATGCCGTCAACTCCCCAGTTTGCCAGATTCGGCAAAGACCATGTCATTCCGCCCGGCTCAAGATAAAATGTCCACGGCCCGTGAAGCCGCGAATATTTCGTAATCCCATACAATAATTTGCGTCCATACGCACGAGAAGTCTCAATTAATAAAAGGACTTTAGGTTGTGCCATTATATCATCCCGCAAAAAATTCTATTGTGTCTATATTAAAATTTCTTCTGGTTATGTTAAGAACAATTTCCTGCAAAAATTACATTATACTCTCTTTGCGCAATTTGGCGATATAAAAATGCAAAATGGCTTTTTATTTTTTAATTTGTTTATTATCCTAATGATTTATATATCTACTTTTAATTAAATTTCTTAAGTATTTCAATGGCAGGTTAGAAAAAATATGATCGCATCCAGATTATCAATGCACCCTGTTGATATAGCAATTATAATTTTATATTTTATTGGGATCGTTGTATTAGGATGCTGGGCCGGATGCAAAAAAAAACAAGGCACTGGAGAGAGTGGTTATTTTCTCGCCGGAAGAACATTAATCTGGCCAGTTATAGGATTATCGCTTTTTTCAACAAATATATCTACCGTCCATCTTGTGAGCCTTGCACAGGAAGGTTATGTAAACGGATTAGCATACGGCAGTTTTGAATGGATGGCAATTGTTCCGCTTTTAGCATTATCTTTGTTCTTCGCTCCTTTTTATATCAGAGCTAACATTGCAACATTACCAGATTTCCTCGAAAAACGTTACAGCCGTCAATGCAGAGACTGGCTTGCAATCATATCTATAATATCGGCCATTTTTATACATATAGGGTTTTCGCTTTATACCGGCGCTGTAGTTTTACGAGGAATGTTTGGAGTTAATATAATCTTTAGTATTGTTGTCATTGCGATAGTAACTGGTTTATACACAGCTATCGGCGGTTTACTGGCTGTTGTGTTGACCGAATCAATCCAGACTATAATCCTGCTCGTGGGTGCGATTTGTATCACCGCCATAAGTTATTATCACGTCGGCGGCTGGTCGGGATTATCACAAAGCGTAGAACCCGTAAAACTTACTTTATTACGCTCATCTTCAGACCCCGCACAGCTTCCATGGTATTCTGTCTTTTTAGGTTACCCTGTAATTGGATTGTGGTATTGGTGCGCTGACCAGACGATAGTGCAGAGAGTTTTAGGCGCAAAAGATGAAAACCATGCGCGTCTCGGCCCTCTTTTTGCCGGCTTTATAAAAATTTTGCCTGTATTTATTTTTGTATTGCCCGGACTTATTTGTCTGGCATTAATACGACAGGGTAAATTACCAAATACGCTTACAGATTCAGGTGATACTTATGCATTTATGGTAAATAATCTCTTGCCTGTGGGGCTAAAAGGCCTTGTGGCCGCCGCTTTACTTGCAGCCCTTATGAGCACCGTCTCTGGAGCATTAAATTCAATCGCAACATTATTCAGTTATGATATTCTTAAACGTTATCATCCGAACGTTTCTGACAAAACGATGATTATGTCAGGGCGTATCGTTACAGTTATCGCAATGATTGCCGCGATTATTTGGTCACCATTTGTAAGTCATTACAACAGTATCTTCCAGGGCATCACTGCAATTATCTGCTACATAGCACCTCCCATCTCGGCTGTGTTTATTCTCGGCGTATTCTGGTCAAGGGCTTCTGCATCCGCGGCACTGGCTACTCTATGGAGCGGCTCTTTTTTAGGAATTGTAGTTTTCATATTGGACTGGTTTAAAAATTCAACACACTGGTCAATACCGCCAATGATGTCAGCCTTCTATTTATTTGTGATTTGTCTGATTCTTATGATTGTCGTTTCGCTATGCAGTCGTGAACAGCAGAAAAAAGGAAACGATATCCTTGTTTGGCGAAATCCTCTTGAAGCCTTTAAGAGCGACAAAAAGTTTAGCATATTTGATTATAGAATTGTCGCAGCATTATTAATTGCAATTTTTATTGGTTTATATATTGTCTTTAAATAATTATCTCTCGAGAAGAAACACTAATGAACTCACGAGAACGAGTACTAACTGCTTTCGCTTATGAAGAACCTGACCGCGTGCCAATGTGGTGCGGTGCATCGGAGGAATTTTGGGCTAAGGCTCGGCAGGAACTTTCTTTGGACGATGAGGGACTTAGATTGCGTTTCCACGATGATTTTCGACGCGTATATGCAAAATACACCGGCCCATCACTAAAGCAAAATTCAACTATCTTTGGAATTGAACGGGATGGAATGGGATATGGACAACCGCTCAATCACCCTCTTGCAAACGCTTCACTTACGCAAATACACGATTATCATTGGGCCACGCATAATCACATTGACGCCTCTGACATCGTAAAGCAGGCAAATAAATTTTCAAAACAGTATGCAATATTAGGCGGTGATTGGTCTCCATTCTGGCACGATGCTATCGATTTGCTTGGTATGGAAACGCTACTGATTAAAATGTACACCGAACCTCAAATCGTAGATGCCGTTCTGGAACACATTTCAGATTATTATACAAATGTCAACATCAGGATTTTTGATATTGCCGCAAAGAGCATTGATATTTTCTTCATTGGTAATGATTTTGGCAGCCAAACAGGCCCCTTGGTCGGCGAACAGCTTTTTAGACGTTTTTTACTGCCTCATCTCAAAAAACTTATCGACGTTGGACATTCTTACAAATTAAAAGTAATGCTGCATTGCTGCGGAGGAATTTTCCCGCTCATCCCTTCTATGATAGAAGCAGGCCTTGATGGTTTACATGCCTTGCAGCCATCCTGCCACGGAATGGATATCGCCCAAATTAAGGCTAAATTTGGAAAAAAAATAGTTCTCAATGGCGCAATTGACTCTCATCATATCCTTATTGATGGAACAACTGATTTTGTGCGAACAAAAACAATAGAGACTTTGAAAATAATGAAACCCGGCGGCGGTTATATAGGCGGCGCAAGTCATGATACAATTTTAGAAGAAACTCCCCTCGAAAATGTATTGACAATGTTTGATACTATTTTGAAAAATGGAACCTATAAAAAATGAACTCAAAAGAAAGAATGCTGCGAGCTTTAAATCGTGAGAAACCAGACAGGCTTCCGGCAACCATTCATCAATGGCAGCAATACCATCTTGATACTTATATGGGCGGCGTTGATGCGTTAACAGCATTTAAACAGACAGGACTTGATGCGGCAATACAATATTTCGAGGCTATGGGACAATTTTGGATTCCGAACGCTGAAAAGTATATTGTTCAAACCGCGCAATGGCGCGAAGAGATTGAAGTTGTCAATGCCGACCCGCTTAATAAACTTCTCTATCATACAATCAAAACGCCGGAAGGAGAATTGACTTACAAAACCGGCGGTAACCTGACAACAACATGGATTACGGAATATCTTGTAAAAAGACACGAAGATATTGATTTGATAAAAAAATATATGCCTGTGACAAAACTTAATAAAGAAAATGTAAAAAAAGTATACGATTCAATTGGCGATAACGGCATCCTGCGAGGCTTTGTTTGGGGCGACCAGGCCGGATGCTGGCAACACGCCTGCTGCTTGATGGACGTTAATCAGCTTATTTTGGAAGCTCTGGATAATCCTGACTGGGTACATAAATTCCTTAAAATACTTCTCGACAAAAAACTTCATTTCATTGAAGTATCTCTAAAAGGAGCCAAATTCGACCTGATTGAAACCGGCGGCGGAGCAAGCAGCGATACGCTTATTTCCCCGAAAATGCACACCGAGTTTTGTATGCTTTATGACAAACAAATCCACCAGGCTCTCCATCGAATCGGCCATAAAAGCTCTTATCACACCTGCGGCGGAATGATGCACATTTTAGATAGTATTTTAAAAAATGAAACAGATGCTTCCGAAACGCTTTCGCCTCCGGGAGTCGGAGGGAATATAACAGAACCTGAAAAAGTAAGAGGCTTGTTCGGTGGAAAAGTTGCAATGATTGGCGGGATGGATCAGTTTAATATTCTCACTAACGGCACTAAACAAATGATTCGAAATGAAGTACGTCGTCTGTTTGAAGGTTTCGGCAAAAACGGCGGATATATTATGTCGGCAAGCGACCACTTTTTTGATGTACCGGCTGAAAATTTAAAAATATTCGCCGATGCTGCCAAAGAATGTACCTATTAAAAACTTCACAGCCGATGTGATTTTTTGTATTAATCCTGATGAAAAACTTCTTCCATACCCGCCCACCACTCATCTTGCTTTCTCAAAGGCACAGGTGATTGGAGAGGATCGGTATGTGTCCACCATTCTTTTGTTTGGGGGTCAGCAGCCATTTTTGCCATATCTGCTTTGAAATCATTACCTGCATATTCAAAGTAACTAAATAGATAATATTCATTTGGTTCAAGTTGTCCCAAATAAATAGAATAGTTTTGGATATGTACTTCTCTAATCTTTGCAAGAACTTCCGGCCAGACCGCCTCGTGAAGCCTTTTATATTCCGCTATATTTTCCTTCTTTATGCCAATTACATTGCCGTATCTTTGAACCGGATGTCTAGTTGCACATCCAGTAGTAAAACAGATAAGCAAAAACAATAATAGGCTTAAGTATTTTCTTTGGTTCAAAAAGGAAAATTCCACATCTAACAATAGATTAATAAAATATTTCTACAGAACCGCGAATTTGAGCACGACATCGAATTTCTGACTTTCTTGTCCACGAGACGTGGCCATCGGCATATCCGACAGGATTATCTTCTGATTTCATAAATGTTTGTACAGAAATACTCGGATTACCCATATAACTTCCGCCGTGAGCAACGTCCCATGTTGTTTCACCATTGTACTCCATTATGTGTGAAATAAACGCTTTTGCGCTTGAACATTCATCCATCTTATTTGGCCATGGAGGTTCACCGCTGACATTCGTTCCTACCATTCCGGCAGACATGGAAACAAAGGAATATAAAGGCGGATATCCCTGTGTCTTATTTGAAGTAGAACCCGTATGATAATTCGCGTACCAGTTATAAGCACTCCCGACATACCATGGGTATGGCTGTGCACCTGAATTTGGATAGCCCCAAGTTACCCAAGGCGGACTTCCGCCGTCCGCCTTACTGAATACACCGTTGTCATACCTCTCTTGCCTGCAATCTATCGCGACTATTGGACAAACAAATATTTTAGGATCTTTTACATAAGACCTCAAACAGGAATATACCTGACTCCATTGATTACATGATGAAGTAGCAGAAGGCCAGTTTGTTACATAGTTCGGAAAAGAGTCTGTATGATATGGGAACTTTCCGCTATTGGCAGAGGCATATGTCAGTTGCAAAGTACTCTGCGACCTTATATTTGTTACACAAATGACTCGCATCGCACTTCTTCTGGCTTTGCTTAGTGCCGGCATCAAAACCGCAAGCAACATCGCTATTATCGAAATTACAACCAGCAACTCTACAAGCGTAAATCCTTTGTTTTTATTCACAGCTTTGTCCCTTTGAGTAATTATCTATTGATTTTCAATAAATTCTTCTTCTGTCAGCAGCCAATCAGACGCTATTATTGCATAATCTTCAAAATTGGTCTCCAGGTCTTCATTGACATTGGCCGGATTTATTGCTTCAGATAGCCAATTCATTGCAAGAACTGTTATGTCGTCATAATCAACAAAGCAATCACCTGTAACATCGCCGGCAACGTCATCCATACATGCTGTTAATGTGCATGTATTAGAAGCGGCATCAGGTAAAATCTTTACAAATCCTTCACCGCCATACGCCTTGATTATTCCAAGATTTACATCCTCAACCATTTCAGGCCACTGTGGATAAGGCACTACAAGTTTGCCGTCATTTCTAATATCCACATGGGCGTTATCATTGCCATAAGTATCGTAATATCTTTTAGACCCGAAACCATGAGCCCAAACAAGTTTGACATTGATTGTTCCGCCAAACAGATTGATATTACACTTCGGATTTGGAGTACCAGTAAATTGTGTGAGGTAAAATGAGTTGCAATCCAGCAAACCGCCGTTCATATTGACAGTCGCAGCACCACCTTGACCAGCGACGAAGTCATAACACTTAAGTACTGCATTATCGTTTATAGTCAGCTTGCCGGTTTCAGAACCGTCAATCATACTCATCGAGTAGCCGCCGTGTACAACTAATCGCCCATCGCCGCGAAGTACTACATTGGCGTCAGCATACTGCGCACCGGTTTCGGGGTCGGGTAAACCATAAGGAGCTATGAATAATGCACATTCAAGCAAACCATTATTGATATCGACGATCGCTTTGCCACCGTTGCCGGCACAAAATGATGAACTGCAGGATAAATATGCATTTGCATCGGTTATATTTATTATTCCAGTGTGCGGATTGGCGAGAACACCTATATTTATATTTCTGACCTGAAATTTCCCATCCCCTTTCACATTTAATGTACTGGGGCCATAGAAAACACCTTCAATATCAGGAAGTCCGTAGGAAACATATACATCTCTCGGGGAGGTAACTGTGCCTCTTACATTTAGAACACCTTCATTATCTACAGTCAATGCTACAGTGGCATTGACAGCGGTCAAATTAACCACACCTAAATCATTTACATCAATTATTCCTTTAGATCCTGCTATGGTACAAATACCCCAACTTTTAGTGACCGTCAGAATACCGCCTTCGTTAATAATAAATTGCCCGCCTCTGCCATCATAAGGGCAGTACAAATATCTGATAGTTGTCGGCGTATCAAGGTAACATTTGAAATCCTTCCATGTAAAACTAGCGCTGTCTGTTGCGAGAGGAACCATATTCGATGGATTCAAATACGAATCCAGCCAATTCAAAGGATT
>MHYA01000031.1 GCA_001825675.1 Planctomycetes bacterium GWF2_42_9
TAATCAGAGATTAGAATCGCTTCATCGAGCCATGCCTGCAAAATACGGTCAAGTACAACCATTGCCATGTCAGCCTGATCCACCCTGATACTTTTGTAATATGTTTGATGATCAAGCCGGCCTGAGGCATAGTTGTAGCCCGAAGAATTACATGCTGCGATATTAAATGGCATATTCAGACACCGAGCGATCTCATTTAGAATCTGGTTTTTAAACTCTCCGTACGTTGTCGTCGGCTGATGGGCTTCTATCTGGCCAAGTTTCCAGCCATCGGGAAGTGTCGTCGCCATTCTCTTTTCAAGCTGGACAACATCCATCGGTTCTAAATTAGCAGCTTCGCCATTCGCCGGTGAGTCGGTATATAAAACCGCAGCAAAATCAGCTGCGGTTTCGGCGGCTGCAATGACAGCAAGTGTATATCTTCGAAGCTGGGCAAATAAAGGAAGCGCCGGCGTTATTTCCGGAATACCCCTGCTCTGGCCTGGCCGCTCTGCCCTGAACCAATGAACCATAGAACCGGCATCAACAGTGTTATAGTCCTGCTCAAAAACAACAGACACAGAGCCGGGATGATTCTTAAGAACGAAATAATTGGCAGGATTACCAAAGGTATCAAATTCAATACCATCAACTTGGGACTGCTGATTAAAATATTTAGACCATGGTGTCGTCACCTGGTCAGCTTCAACGAGTCTAAGGTCAAGTTTTACAGGCGAATTCAAATTGCGATTGATAGCCAGGATTCCGAATGCCTCACCATCATAAGCTCGTGCCATTCGCATTGTACGAAGTTTTTGAGCAAGGTGGATTTGAGAGGCCCAGTTCATGAACTCTGTTTCGATAATGCCATTTCCATTGTCGTCATCAGTTAACATCTGAAGGCGAGGGCCTGTCCCAACAACATCATTTGCCAGAGTAGAAATTATCCCTTTGGCATAACTGTTATTAGCAACCTCGTAACGGCTGCGGTTACGTAGTGTTTTGCGAACATCAGAGCTTGCAGCACCGTCAGCAGACAAAGAATCTGCGTTCGCCCAATGCCGCTGGTTATCAGCTGTGGTCTGGGCAGCGTCAAACCTGGCCCGCATGATTCGTCCTGCCGGCCGGATGACTTTACGCTCTTTGTTTTTACCAAAAAACCACATAACTACTCTGCTCCTGGAGGAGATAATTTTGAAAACTTTATGCCAAGCCCTTTGCTCTTTGCTGCCGTTTTACTGGCAAGATATTTATCTGCTGCAATCTGGTCAGCCAAAGAATGCTGCTCGACTGAGACTCCGTCGCTGCTGACTTTTGCAGGACCAGACGCGTTATCCGCGATTTTTTCTTCTAAATTTTCAGTCATAAAAAATATGTCCCTCTATAGGTTATTTATTAACACGAGTGGATTTTTCGTAACGCTGATTTTGAAAAAAAACAAATATTGTTACGCATATGTAACTTTTGACAAAATTACGGTAGAGGATTCAAGTCTTGTCACCCGTTAGGAAGTTTTGTTCATTATTAGAGGTTTACCCGATTGCCTCCTCTAACCTTTTGCCTAAAATTGTTATGAAAGGCATATTACTAACCAAGGTTAAGACATGAATAGATATCTTTTCTTTTTCCTGAATCTGATCTTAGTAGCTATCGCCTATGGAAGTATCCCTCAATGGCGAGTTCTGCCAATACGTTCCCAGCAGGAATACCAGCAGTCCAAAATAGGCGGCGAGGCGGAGCAGCATCCAAGGGACATATCGCGAAGTGTATCAAACCCGAATGTAATTTATATTTCTCACGATGTAGCTCAGGTTTGGAGAAGCGACGATGCCGGTACTACATGGAGAAAACCGCTTTGCAAAAATCTTTCTTTGATCTACGCCAATTCAATTGAAGCCGATCCTGTCAACCCCGACATTGTTTTCGTTTCGGTTTCCTACTGGTACGATTGGAAACATCCTGACAAGGAAGGCGTGTACCGTTCAACGGATGGGGGCAATACATGGTCATTTGTTCTTGCAACGACTACACATTTCGATTCCTCCACGCACCGAATTTACAGACACTCCATTACCTTTGATCCGAACAGCAGCGATGGCTCAAAGGCCTTGCGATGGTATGCAGCATTTCCCAAAAACGGTTTATTCAGAAGTCAAGATGGCGGCAATACATGGAACAATGTCTGCAGCCTGGCAACGCACAATGTGATTTATAAGGTGATGGTTAACCCTGTAAGCGGTAGAGTCTATATTGCTTCTGACTTAGGACTTTATTCAAGCTCCGAGTGTGGCGTCAATCTTCAAAAGATCGGTAATCTTCCAGTCGGGCCGGTTACCTCTCTGGCTATAAACCCTCAAAACCCTGATATGATCTATGCTGTAATCAAGGGTAACGGCCTATACAGATCAACCGACGCAGGCGCAACATTTTCTTTGCTGAAAAGCTTCAATGCCCTGTTTGTTTTTGTCAATTCCGGATTTCCAAACACAATTTACCTCGTCGGAGACGGCAACAACAACACCATTATCAGCCATAATGGCGGAAGTACATGGATCACGAATATGTACACAGTTCCGGCTCCTGGGCTTGGAAGAGATGGTTCAAGCTGGAAATCGGTAATCGCCGGTCCCCATACCGCAATCGCTCCAAATCCCACTGATGAAAATGAGGCAGTGGCTTTTTCACGGGCAACTCTATGGAAAACGACCGATGGCGGACATAGTTTTGTCGATAGTTCAACGCTTTTTACCGGATATGCATGGACATGGTGGAATAATGGCGGAGCTGCCTTCAACAGGTTAAATTCTAACAGATTCGCATTCTTCAATTTTGACGTCGGCATGGCCATAACAGATAGCGCGGGAGATTATTTTGATGTCCGAAACAGTCAGGCATATACATGGACTCAGCAGGGAATCATAAGCTGGTATAGTACACATGCAGGCGACTTTTGTCCCATCGCAAATTCAAATACCATTGTGGCATCGATTGGTCAGACATTTTCAACTCAGCTAATGCGTTCGACAGATGGAGGACTAAATTGGCAACTTCCGCCGATCAACGGCCAGACGCTTACTTCAAGCAATGCTTCTACCTATAGTGAAAATAACTACCTTATTGCCTTTAACCCCGCTGAACCGAATATCGTATACGCTGGTAACAAAATCTCTGCCGACTGCGGCGCACATTTCAATACAGTTAATTTCGGAGCCTATGCTTCAAAAAGTCCGTCGATCATCGGCATGTGCAATGCGGTTGGGTCCACTATCTATGCGGTCAGTGCGGATAGATACGAAATATATCGCTCTGATAACAAGGGGACCAACTGGAATTTGTATACTCGACCGGGCTGGAAACTTGCAAAATATGATAATAAACCTGTAATTACGGTTGATCCCTGCGAGCCCAACATCATCTATACCTTAAACAGCGACGGAGACATGGCTAGATTCAACGGAAGCTTATGGACAAGTTTTCACATCCTGAATCTGGCAGGCGATGATCCGGCCAACTTCGTCTCTAACATTGCTATTGACCCAACACATCCCGAAATTATCTATGCCGCAACATATTCCGCGGGCCTGCCTTGTGTATTCAGAACTACGGACGGCGGTTCCCATTGGCAAGATATTTCATCGAATCTTCCAAGATTAGGCGGCAGTTCAATAGCCGTTAATCCACACACCGGGGAATTGTTCAAAGGAAGTGCGGCTGGAACGTGGATTTTTCCTGCACCTTACCCCAGTCCGAACACAACTTATTATAAAGCTTATCCTAGGCCGACCACCAAATATACATCTGATTTGAATAATGACGGGATGGTGGATCTCAAAGATTTCGCCATCATAGCAAGCGATTACGGCAAAACCGGCACAGCTTGTGCCGGCGATATATCCGGCCCGGGAGGAAGTTCCGACGGAAAAGTCGATAACTTTGATGTTAAGGCTTTCGTCCTGGATTACTTAAAAACTTGATCAATCGCTAATCAGTAAATTTTATAATTATTTCCTTAGCCTCATCTTTTTAAGATGTTTCGAACTTTTCTTCAAACCTAATTGTGAAGCCTTGAACTGAATAGAACTTTCATTTCTGTTCAATTTTTCAGCAATCTCTTTATTGGTCTTGTTGCGAAACTCTTTCTTTAAAGTATTAATTTCTTCTTTTGGCCACCTACCAGATACAGTCTGTTTCCTTTTTGCCACAATAATTCCTTTCGCTAATTTTTATTATCTAACAATTGCGCAATTTTACAGGATTATGTTTCAACATGTATCAGGGAATCTGTGTAAAAATAGTTTAGCAACAATAATCTCAATTGAGTTTTCTGCTATAACTAAATCTGACTGATTCTTTTTTCCCATGTTGTAAACCTTCTGCCGCATTTCTTACATTCTCTTCGTCGCACCAGTTTATCCTCCGATGCGGGGCGTGTATAGATTACGTGAAATTGCCTGCATCCGCATTTCTGACATTCAAATCCCTTCGATGTTTGTTTTGTAATCATCCTTTACTCTTCCTTTGTATATCTGATAATTTAATTCTTTCCCGTTTCGCATATGTTTTTATGTTATGACCGCTTAGGCTGCAGCCACACATAGATGCTGCTACAGAACTTCCGACCATACAGTCGAGCCAGTGATTATCAAGGCCGCCGATCTTAGGTGACCATTGGTAGACTATGCGGCCATGTCCTTCAGTCCGAACCCAGATTTCGGAACCAGCAACGTGCTCAGCAAATAACGAATGCTGATGTCCGCCTTTGCCGAAGAGCGTCATACTGCCATGATCCCCCGCCGCTACAAAGAATCGTTCATGCACAAAAGTCTTCCAATAATTGGTATCAATTGCAACATGCGTAAATTCACCTGTCTTATTAATGTTCGGGATATACCAATGGTGACCGTGCCGCTCGCCTGGTTTTCGCTTATAGCTGGACATAGGTTTATTAGCAGCGCGAATACCGACACCTTTTGATGCCATGATTGTGCCGCCAAGTTTATGACGGATATTTTCAACAATGCCTGGCATATAGCCACTATCAATCAAGCACCGATCAATTTTCATGACACCAGTTCCGCGGTTCCAGTCTTTGTTTAGATAATCGCTACATAACTTTTCTAATCCTGCCTGTATCGCACCTTCTTTTTCCATACCGTGGTAAATATCTTGCAAGGTGATCTGAGCTTTTCGAAGATTAAAAGAAGCCCTTCTCTGGTCAGGATAGGTTCCATAGTCGACAACAAAGCCCGTAAAATCTTCTGTCCACCCGCAAACTGTGTAAAAAAGCAATTTATCATGCACATCGATGAACATGGTCAGATACTGACATGATAATGGTACATCACCCTTTTTGCGGCCATTGGTTTTCTCCATAACCTGCTCAACAGTCAAAATCTGCTCATCAGATTGCTCTGCTATAGGATCATTTTGATATTCTGCAAAGAACGCAACTTCATTACGAAGCATTAAGTTCATGGCATGCTGAATCGCTGAAACTTCATCTTCATTATGACGCTGGGGCCAGGCTACTTTACTGCCAATATCCATGGCGACTCTATTTTGAATATAAAACTCTGTCGCCTCCCTGCCGCCATTACCGGCCCGCAAACTATCCACACGAATCTGCTCATATTGGTCCCAGAGTTTGTTATCGGTTGGAAATGCATAAACCATTTTTGTGCACTGGCCCTGCCATTCAGGATTCTTTTGAGTGTCAAGTATCTGATCAGCTAAATCATTGCAGTAAATCTTGGTACAGGTAAGAAGGCCGGATATTTTCTTGCCAGGTCCAGCCATACCAAGTACATCGCCATTCAATGTACTTAGCCGCTGATTAGTCTGATCAAGTGATTTAGCAGATTCCCTGGTTTGCGGATCATCGATAAGAACCAAATCAGGACGAATAATTTTCCCATCCATGGTTGTATGAATCTGGCCGCGAATATTACTATCCAGACTATCTACCGTAATAACAGAACCGCAGGCGATGCTGCCAGCAATAGTTGGAATAACTATTTTGTGTGTTCCCCAGACTGGATATGTCAATTGGCCATTGTACCTTTGGCCCCTTTGTTTATGAGCAGAGTTTTCCAAACACTGGATTGGATAGATGATTTCCGGGAAGTCTGCTAGCAGTAAATCATTACCGAGCATGGCGGCCTGAACGCTCTGAAATAAATTCAGTGATTGCCTGGTGGCAGAGCCAATAAGACAGACATATTTCCTTGCGCCGATAAGTATTGCCCATATAGCAGCCGAGCGAGTCAAAGCAGATTTACCACTTCCGCGAGGCATTGCAAATGCAAAAAGTCCTCCTTGCAATACCGATTGTTCTATTTTTGAAATTACCTTCAAATGATCATCGGACCATGGCAAGTAAAATACATCACAAAAGTAAGTCTCACAGAAGAATCTAAAATCACGACAGGCTTGCTCCCTTCGTTCGGGATTTTCAACTTCAGGAATTTCTCCGATATCCTGGGCCGCTTTGCGTGCAGCATTTTTAGCGATCAAATCTTTTAATCGGGATTCATCGACAGACAGCTTTTGTGGCTTTGGGTTTTCATATTCGCGAGCCAGCCATGA
>MHYA01000032.1 GCA_001825675.1 Planctomycetes bacterium GWF2_42_9
TTCAGGCGCGAACCGATGGTCTAACAGGTTTGACAAACCATCGAACGTTCTACGAGCTTCTTGAAAAAGAGCTCCGGCGCTGCCAGCGTTATGGCGGACACGTTTCAACCATTATGGTTGACATTGATAATTTCAAAACTATCAATGATACCTATGGCCACCACGCAGGCGACGCCGCGATTAAGAAGGTAAGCACAAAAATTCAGGCTTGTATCCGCAAAATTGATATTGCCGCTCGTTACGGCGGCGATGAATTCGCGGTCATTTTACCCAGTTCAACAATGGAAGATGCAAAAACTGTCGCGGAAAGAATTGTTAAAGAAGTTTCGTCCACGCCGATTATGTGGGATATGAATAAAATTCAACTCTCCGTAAGTGTCGGCGTTGGGCAGTTCGACAGCAATATGTCGCCGGAAGAAATTACAAGATGCAGCGATAAAGCCCTTTACGAAGCAAAATTAGCGGGCAAAAATACATTCCGCATCTTCGAATTATCGAAACAAAATTGAGAAAATGCCAAAAGGCCCTGTAAAGTTTCGTACAGGGCTTTTTTGTTTTAAACAATTAGCATACTTAAAGCTATCTCGAAAAATGCACTTTGTCATTCTGAACGCAGTGAAGAATCTCGTTTCTGGTTCTAGAACACAAATGCTTTATATTGGCAGCTTCTGTACTCGAATTTTTAGAGCCCACCTTAAACATTCCTATCGAAAAACCAGTAACAACTTTGTATAATGTCCCTCCATGGCACAAATACGAAAAAATGAGTCGCTTTTTTCAGAGGTGGAAAAGGCGCAACTTCAATCAAACGCCCCACTTGCGGCTAGAATGCGGCCTCGCAATCTGGACGAATTCGCAGGTCAAAAAGACTTCATTGGCCCAGGCAAATTGCTCCGCAGAATGCTCGATGCAGGCTCTTTAAGCAGCCTTATCTTTTTCGGCCCGCCCGGCATTGGTAAAACTTCACTTGCGACAATTATCGCCAGCCTTGTGAACGCTAAATTCAATTATATAAGCGCCCCTGCCGCAACAGTTGCCGATATTCGTGCGGTAATCCAAAAAGCTAAAGATAATCTTATTGCCGGCAATATAAGAACCGTTCTTTTCATAGATGAAATTCACCGTTTCAACCGCGCTCAACAGGATGTCCTTCTGGACGATGTCGAAACCGGCGTAATAATTTTAATCGGCGCGACAACTGAAAATCCGTATTTTGCGATAAATTCGCCTTTGATTTCACGAAGTACTGTCTTTGAATTCAAGCCGTTGGATAAAAATGATATTGTCGCATTGTTAAAACGGGCAATTAAAGACAGCACTCGAGGCTTGGGAAAATTGGATATCCGTGCACACGAAGATGCGCTGGAGTATATCGCGATAATGAGTGATGGCGATGCACGTAAATCTCTTACCGCTCTTGAAATAGCGGTAATGTCGCAAAAAAATACCGGTGCGGATGTGATAAAATTGGATATCGATGTCGCAAGGGAATCAATTCAGCAAAAATCGATTGTTTTCGACCCTACGGGTGATACACACTACGATTTAGCAAGCGCATTGCAGAAAAGTATGCGAGGCTCTGACCCTGACGCAACGGTTTACTGGCTTGCAAGACTTATCACAGGCGGACAAGACCCCCGCTTCATCGCGCGAAGAATAGCCGTCTGCGCGGCAGAAGATGTGGGCAACGCTGACCCGCTGGCGACCGTTTTGGCCGCTTCCGCAATCCAGATTTCCGAATTTGTCGGCTTTCCAGAAGCACAATTACCCCTTGCGCAGGCCGCTATTTATATTGCTTGCGCACCAAAATCAAACGCTTCAGCGAAGGCAATATGGTCTGCTGTAAGCGATGTCAAAAGTAAACGTACAGTTCCAGTGCCAAAACATCTGAAAGATTCTCATTATGCCGGCGCCAAAAAGCAGGGTTACGGGACGGAATACAAATACCCTCACGATTATCCCGAAGGATATGTGAAACAGCAATATTTGCCCGAAAAGGCCAAATACTATACACCTACGGGCAGAGGCAGAGAAAAAATTATGAAGGAATATTTGCAAAAGCTGGAAAATCTGCTAAAACAGGAAAGGTCGGAAAAATGAGAATCCAACGGAGGGATTATTAATGGACAAACAGCAGCTTCGGCAGCAAATTAGAACACAGCTTTCTGCGTTAACTGCGCAGCAGCGCATCGATATGAGTCATAAGGCCTGTAAGAACCTTGTTGACACAGAGGAGTTCCGCGCAGCCAATACGATAATGGCTTTTCTCTCAATGCCGAACGAGATCGAAACTGCACCATTTATTCTTTACGCCTGGCAACACAACAAAACTATCGCAGTACCAAAAATTTCCTGGCAGCAGCGTCATATGATCGCGGTGGTAATTAATTCACTGGAAACAGGAATCGCGACAGACGCAGGCGGATTGAGAAATCCCGTTACTGGCATTCCGGTTCCGATCGAAGATATTGATTTGATTATTACGCCCGGCCTTGCTTTTGACAAAAAAGGAAATCGACTGGGACGAGGCGGTTCTTATTACGATAGATTTTTCGCGAACGATAAACTTCGCGCAGTTAAATGTGCATTCGCTTTTTCAGACCAGATTGTCGATGATGTCCCTGTTACAGAAAAGGACAAACCAATCGATATGATCGCTACTGAAAAAGGCGTCATTCATTTCAATAAAAAATAATTCAATAATCACCAAAGGGTGAATATTTTAAAAAGGATTTTAAAATGGCAGTTTCAGGTTATGGTAACAACAAAAACAAAGTTGTAGTTTATTATGTAGTTATTGCTCTCATTATTATCGCTGCGGCGATTTTCATTTTCTATCCGCATCGCAAAAACAAAAACGCTGTCGAACAGCCTAATGCTGTCGAAACCGCACAGCAAAATCAGGCCGCACCTACGCAGCCTTCAACGTCTTCTCAAAATACTGCCGCGAAGAATATTGCTCCGGGCACACCAATCACACCGCCGGCAAACAGCACTAATCCACGCGCCGCCGCGTTGATTGCCGATGCACAGAATAACATCAACGCAGGCAAAGTCATTGCCGCACGAAATATTTTAAACGATGTTTTGAATATGCAGCTTGATCCTTCAACAAGAGAAATTGTAAAATCGCAAATGACACAGCTCGCGAATGAATGGCTTTTCACACGCGTAATTCAGCTTGGCGACGAATTATGCTCTACATATAGAGTACAGCCCGGCGACAAACTTACATTTATTGCCGCAAGCCACAAAATCCCATATCAATTATTAATGAGAATAAACAATATAACAAACGAACGCAGCCTTCGCTCCGGCCAGACTCTGAAAGTTATTCAAGGCCCATTCCACGCGGTCGCTTACAAATCAGCTTTCACGATGGATTTGTATTTGCAGAACGTTTATGTAAAAAGCTATAAAGTAGGTATCGGCAAAGATGGCCACGAAACACCGCCCGGTCTTTGGAAAGTCAAAGTCGGCGGCAAAATGATCAAGCCAACCTGGACTGACCCGGAAACAGGACATACTTTTTATGCCAGCGATCCTAACTACCCGCTCGGCTCCGGCTGGATCGCACTTGACGGTATAGACAACAGAACACGCGGGATCAACGGCATCGCAATCCACGGCACAAAAGATGAAAACACAATCGGAACAAAAAGCTCTCTCGGATGTCTAAGACTTTATAACGGTGAATTGACAGAGGTTTACGATTTATTGGAACCGGGGCAATCTGAAATTAGAATCGTAGAATAAGATTTGCAAAGCTCGGGTTAAATTATAATCTAGTTTGGCTTCCAAACTAGCCAGACAAATATATATGCCGCGCCAACTGCCACAAGCGTAAACGGCAGTCCTATTTTGACAAAGTCGCGGAATCTTACGTTGTACCCTTCTTTTTTCAGCAGGCCGCAACCAACAATATTCGCTGCCGCGCCAATTGGCGTTATATTCCCGCCAAGACTTGCTCCTATCAGAAGACCAAAAAGCAGCAGTGAAGGATCAATATTTAATTTTTCACCCATCGCAATCGCCACCGGAAGCATCGCAGCCAAAAATGGCACGTTATCAACAAAAGCGGAAACAAACATAGCTATAAATACAAGCAGAGTGTAACCCAAAAATATATTCGTTCCAACCATTGAAGAAAGCGTTTCTGAAATCGTTTCTATCCAGCCGGTAAGCGTAACACTGCCGACAAGAACAAAAACCCCTATCAGAAAGAAAGTCGTATCCCAATCAAGCGATTTTATGCTCTTGATTATTGCGACTCGATTTACGTATTTACCCCAAAGCAGTGATAAAATTCCAAATACCATACAGATAATACCGGCGGCGTAAGAAAATCCCGTATCAAAGAAGCTAGACATAGCCAAAGCCACTATCAGCAAAACAAGTAATATGGTTGGTATCCATGATTTGACTTTTTCAACAGCTATGAGATTTGTTTTTTGTCTGTGTTTTCTGAAAACAAAGTATAACACTGCAAGTGAAGCCAAAGCACCAAGTTCAACTGCGAAAAATATGCTCGGCTTACCATTATAAAAGAAGAAATCCCAGAATGTCATTTTCGCATAACCGCCCAGCAGCATACTTGGCGGATCACCAATCAAAGTCGCGCAGCCCTGAAGATTGCTTGATATAACAATCCCGATCATCATATTCATTGGATTTATATCGAGTTTTTTCGCTAATGCCAATGCTATCGGTGCAACAATAAGCACAGTAGCGACGTTTTCAACCAATGCGGAGATTATACCTGTTAATAGGCATATAAGCAGAATAGCCCACGTTGTATTCTTCGCTTTATTTACAATTACTTCGGCAAGCCACGCAGGAACCCTGCTTTCCATAAATATATCTGCCACTACCAAAGTACCCACAAAAATTCCCATCACATTCCAATTTATCGCAAAGAAAGATTGCTTAAGCGTGATGGTTCCAGTCAAAACAACTAGCAGACTGGCAGCAACGGCAACGATCGTCCGCTTTGCAGGAAGCACAACAAAAAGAACGTATGCTAAAATAAATAAAGTTATGGCTATTATTCTGGGTTCCATTGGTGGGGATTTTAACATATTTAAAACCATATACAAGCACATTCGACCCCGGATTTTTCAATTTTTAATTTCGATTTTCATTGACACAACTTTGCGTATAAATAAACTCATAGCGTCTAAAATTATATTTTTAGGAATCCGCAAAATGACACAATGGTGGCGTAAGGAAATTGCAGAAATTATATCAATTCTTCAGACAGACCTTGATAAAGGTTTGCAAGCCGAACAAGTCGAGCAAAAACGTCAGCAGTTTGGCCCAAACCAGTTAAGCGAACAAAAAGGCCCATCGGCTTTTGAAATTTTTATCGACCAGTTCAAGGATTTTATCATTTGGATACTTTGCGGCGCTGCGGTTGTCAGCGGCCTTTTAAAAGAATGGATTGATGCGATCGCTATCATCGCGATAGTCATTTTAAATTCGATTCTCGGCTTTATACAGGAATACCGTGCGGAAAAATCGCTCGCGGCTTTAAAAAAATTATCCAGCCCAACTTCCAAAACAATCCGCAACGGCATAAATAAAAACATTCCATCGGCACAGTTGGTTCCGGGCGATATAATCGAACTAGAAGCAGGCGACAACGTCCCCGCCGACAGCCGAATCGCTTGGGTTACGTCCAATTTCTCCGTCGCAGAAGCCAGCCTTACTGGTGAATCCTCACCGGTTTTGAAAACTTCGGCTCTTGTAGATGAAGAAGAATTGCCGCTTGCAGATAGGCCTAATATCGTTTATGCCGGCACATCCGTGGTTTCTGGAAGAGCCAAGGCCATCGTTACAGAAATTGGAATGACTACCGAACTGGGTAAAATAGCAGGGATGATTCAGGAGATCGGCAAAGAAACAACGCCGCTGCAAAAAAAACTGGAAGAATTCGGCAAGTGGATTGTTTATCTTTGTTTCATTCTGGTAGCATTGGTATTTTTGCTCGAATGGCTTCGTGAAGGAAAACTTTCTATCGAAATATTTTTAACCGCTGTAAGTCTGGCTGTCGCTGCAATTCCCGAAGGCCTGCCTGCGGTGGTTACTATCGCGCTTGCTTTGGGCGTTCAAAGAATGGTCGCACGTCATGCTATTATACGCAAACTCCCTGCCGTCGAAGCATTGGGCTGCGCTACGGTTATCTGCTCCGATAAGACAGGCACGCTTACCAAAAACGAAATGACAGTTCAAGCTGTTTATGCGGACAATAAGATTTTTAAAGTTACAGGAATCGGCTATGAGCCGAAAGGTGAATTTCTTTTCGAAGATAAAAAAATAAATCCTGCCGATTTTCCAAACCTGATGAATGTACTGAATATCTCTGTTTTGTGTAATGGCGCAAAACTAATTAATGATAAGGGCACTTACAAAATTTTCGGCGATCCGACTGAAGGTTCTCTTTTAACCACTGCCGCTAAAGCTGGACTTGACAAAGCGGCGAAAGAAAAAGAATTTGAATTCATTGACGAGATTCCTTTCGATTCAAACCGTAAAAAAATGTCAATTATCCGCAAATCCGCCGACAAAATGGTTGCGTATGTTAAAGGCGCACCAGATGTCATTCTCAATGATTGTATGGGGCTGACAGAAGCGGATAAAGAAAATATCTTGAAAGTAAATAATAGTCTGACGGATTCGGCTATGCGTGTGCTTGCAGTGGCTTACAAGAATATGGATAGCATTGATAAATCGCAAATTTCATCTGATGCGGTCGAGAAAAATTTAACTTTCGCAGGCCTTGTTGCGATGATAGACCCGCCTCGGCCTGAAGTCAAAAAGGCGGTCGAGGAATGTCATTCAGCAGGCATAAAGACTGTAATGATCACAGGTGATCATAAAAATACCGCAGTCGCAATCGCCAAAGAATTAAAAATGTTCGGCCCCGATTCAATCGCGATAACAGGTAACGAACTAAATAAAATGTCCGATCAGCAATTATCCGATCAGATAGAAAAAATTCCCGTGTATGCACGTGTCGCACCGGAACATAAATTAAGGATCGTTAAAGCGTGGCGAAGCAGAAATGAAATTGCGGCAATGACAGGCGACGGTGTAAACGATGCCCCTGCTGTTAAAGAGGCCGATATCGGTGTCGCTATGGGAATCACCGGCACAGACGTTACGAAAGAAGTTTCAGATATGATCGTTACGGATGATAACTTCGCTTCGATCGTCAATGCTGTCGAAGAAGGCCGCGGAATTTATGACAACATCCGTAAATTCATTCATTATTTACTTTCGTGCAATGCGGGCGAAATCCTCGTAATGTTCGTCGCTTCACTGGTTGGAATGCCCGTACCGCTGCTGCCGATACATATTTTGTGGGTCAATCTTGTAACTGATGGTTTGCCGGCACTTGCTTTAGGTATCGACCCGATTGATAAAAATATTATGAGCCGTCCGCCCCGTCCTGCAAATGAATCAGTCATAACCAAAGCTACCGCTTTCAATATGCTTATGCAGGGTGCGTTCATTGCGGTATGCAGTTTACTGGCTTTTTGTTTCGTCTATTACATTGAAAAGGAACCTTTAGCAAACGGCCGAAGCGCTGCTTTCATAGTGCTTGCTTGCAGTCAGCTTTTCCATTCCTTCAACTGCCGAAATATGAAAGAATCAATATTTAAAATTGGCTTTTTAACAAATAAAAGTCTGGTCGCCGCCGCTTTGCTCTCTTTCGCATTGCAGATGATGGTTATCTATACGCCTTTCTTCCAGAAGGTTTTTAAAACCGTACCGCTTGGTATTTTCGATTGGGTTTTGGTAATAGTGATTTCATCATTCCCGCTTTGGGCAATGGAAATAGTGAAATTTATCAAACGAAATAAATAAAATCAAAACTTAGAAATAAAAACTAAAAAGTTTTTTTAGTCTGCTTTCGCTTCGCTATTTGGAAGCTGATAAAGGCCGTGTCCACTATCGATAAGTTTTCCCTGCTTGCGAAGTTCCTGCCAGACTGCATCAGGAAACTGGTTCGGCGGACGAATAGCAAAAACCCCAGTGTGCCCTTTTGAAAATGCGCCTCTGCCTAAACTTGAATCATCATCGAGGGCAGTAAGTTTGAGCCTTTTTTTAAATGCTTTTAATGCACTTTTAAGTGTTTCCGGCGGAATGCTTCCGATTGGCTGTTGTTCTGTCATAATTCTTTCTCCTTAAACCTGGATAATTGCATTTTAGCTGGTTACAAATAAAAGTAAAATAATTTATGCTACCAATGGCACTAAAAAATTGCGATCGTACATCGCGGTTTAGCGAAGCCTGCGTAATGACTTATGAACCGCTTAACGCGCAATTAAAAAATGCCTGTGGCATTATTCTTTGACAAAACGCATTTATAAGCGTATATATAATAGTATATTAGGCCGCAGAGGAATACACCTGCCTTTACAGCTTTAAAAATGCCATCGTGTGTTGACGACAAATTTATTAATGATTGACATTATAATAGATATGCTCGCTGGTTAATTGGTGGTTTAATCGTAGGAGTTCCCAATGGCAAAATCATTAAAAACCTCTGCCGAAAACAGAAAATGCGTATTTCCCAACTGTGGACAAACATTGAGCATCTACAATCATGATAACTATTGCCACGTGCATCGCGACAATTTACCAATTGAAGGAAGGTTTAAAAACTTTAGCAATCCTGCTAAGCGATAACAACAAAAAGGCCCGCATTTGCGAGCCTTTTTATTTTAGTGTTTTTTAGAGGGTTGTTACGTTTGTAGCACAAGGACCCTTTTTGCCCTGTCCCACTTCATAACTTACCTTTTGGTTTTCATTAAGATTTGCATAACCATCAGTTCTGATTTCTGAATGATGAACAAACAAATCATTGCTGCCATCGTCAGGAGTTATAAAACCATAACCTTTGTCTGAATTGAACCATTTTACTTTACCTGTATTCACTTTAACACTCCTTGACACCTCTTTGAGGGTCATTTAACATACTATCTCTCTTTTTTATTCAAATGGGGAGTAAACTTTGAGAGATGAAAGAATACACACCATACTCTTATTATACCAGAAATATATAATAAGTACAGTATTATTATACAGAAATGTTGTCTATTTGTTCCAATATTTCTATATAAATATCAGCTTTCACACTGTTCGACGCTTTAACCTTCGTCAATTATTGATTCCACAATATCAGAAATTGCCTGTTTGGTTGGGTAATTTGCCTTATTCGTGAGGATCGAAAAGATATATTCTTTGCCGCTTGCAGAAATGCAAACGCCTGAAAGTGCGCGAACTCCGCTTATATACCCGGTTTTTGCAAAAACTTTATTCTTATATCTTGCTTTATAGAATTGTTTTTTAATTGTGCCGTCGACCCCGCCTATCGCAAGTGTAGGTTTAAATGTTGCCCAAAGCGGACTTCTATATGCATCCAATATCACAAGTGAAATAATATTCGATGAAAGCTTATTAACGCTGCTTAAGCCGCTGCCGTCATCGAGATAAAATTCCGCGTTGTCTGCGCCAAGGCTCATCAAATATTTTCCAACAGCTTCCCTTCCGAGTTTCCAACTTCCCGGCTGGCCGCTTGTTTTTGCCGCCAGTGTCTTAAGCAAACATTCCGCCGCAATTTGGAGACTGTCTTTATTGCAGTGGTGCAAAACTTCTGTTATTGGCGTTTCAAATTGTGCTATTATTTCCATCGGCTGCTGAACGCCGCTTTCTTCGGTTAGCGGGTTTGCTATGCTTATACCTGTTCTATAGATGCTTTCCGAAAGGAGCGTGCCAAAATAAATACTGGGATTTTCGATAGCGACATCAAAGGACGCTTCCTTGCCGCATTTGCCATAAACAACTAGTGAGTTCAATTGTTCTGTTCTATTCGAACCAATCGCACTTTCACCTTTACTGAATTTTACATTATTCATCAATCTGACAAATTCAGTATTTGGATTTTTTGCCAAGACCACTTTGCCGCCATTTATCGATGCGGTGATCTTCAGACAATTGCCGTTATAATTAAGACCTGCAATTTCGCAGGCGTAATCACGATTGAGCTGATTCTTTGGCCAATTTGAGATAATTCTTTCATTATCAAAAATAGAATTGTCAACCGCGACATATTCGATCTGCGTAATATTTTTGGCTTTTAAAGCTGCGACGATTTGCGAGATAAAATCTTTCCCATCGTAACCAAGCAGCGGATCACCTCCGCCAATTACAACGAGTTTGCCGCCGACAAGACCAGCCTTCGTTACAAACTGATAATCAGCTCCAATAGACTTCAGGGTTGCAAAACTCGTTACAAGTTTCATATTTGAGGCAGGAGTCATTGGCTTCATTGGGTCGTGGCCGTAAATCCTGCTTCCTGTTTGTGGGTCAACCACAGAAATTGAAAACTCAACCTTTTGCTGATCCTTCCGTGCGACGATTTGATCCAATTTCTGCTGCAAATTTGAGCCAAATGCCGCTTGCCCAATCATTGCAGCAACGATAATTGCTGTAATATTTTTTCTTATTTTTAACATAGGTCGTTTTTTTATCAGATTATTCACCATTAATCAACAACTTTCCTAACCCCTTATAATAAAAGGCTTTATAAAATTTTTACTTATTTCTTTCTGCTTGATTGACAAAGATTTTGGAATAGTTATACTCCGTTGTATGAAAATGATTTTTACGGCTATTTTAGCCGTGGCGCGCTTCCGGAATACCAGTGGATGATTATTCCGGAAGTTTTTTTTGTATATTAGCTTTTAAATCCATAAAAGTATTATTGATAGTTACTTATGACAAATCATACGGCGAAAAAAGGTATTTTTAAGGCTTCAGTTCTCCAAAATAGACTTTTGGGAGATAAATTTTTCCGACTCACACTCGAGGTCGAAAAAAAGGCAAAAACCGTGTTTTCCAAGTCAAATCCCGGCCAATTCGCTGAAATTGAGGTTTCAAGCCTTGCTTTGCCGCCAGAAAACGCGATTCCACCCCAATTTGCCGATGCTTCCAAGCGAAATGTTATTCTTCGCAGGCCGTTCAGCTTCGCGGATATTATGGTAAGCGAAGACAACGTAATTCTGGAAATCTTATATATGATTGTCGGCGCCGCGACTGTAAGAATGAAAACTTTAAAGACCGGCGACAAAGTCAGCCTTATCGGCCCGCTTGGCAATGGTTTTTCATTTTCAGACGACAAAAAAGCTGCCTTGCTCGTTGCCGGCGGAATGGGTGCTCCCCCGCTTGTGCATCTGGCAGGTTTTATGAAAGAAAAATATCCAAACACCGACATAGTTGTTTTCGTTGGCACAAAATCAGTTTCAGATTTGGCATTTTTTGATATCAAGTTCGATAAATTTGATAAAAAGAAAATCAAATTAGGTGAGTTTGAAAAACATAATATTCAAACACACATAAGCACAGATGATGGCTCTGCCGGTACAAAAGGTTTTGTTACCGAAGTCCTGAAAAAATGGATCATTGAAAACAAGCCCGATATAAATAATACGATAATGTACGCCTGCGGCCCAGACCGAATGCTTCACGCATCAGCCGCGGTAAGCAGCGAATTTAAAATACCCTGCCAGGTCAGTCTGGAACGCAGAATGGCTTGCGGAACGGGTTTATGCCAAAGCTGTGCGGTTAAATGCGTAGATAAAAATACCGGTGATAATTTCTATAAACTTTGCTGCAAGGATGGCCCTGTTTTCTGGGCAGATGAAGTTGTATGGCAATAAACGATAAAAAAATTGATCTCTCAATCAAACTCGGTTCTGTTTCACTGAAAAACCCGATAATGACCGCTTCGGGAACTTGCGGCTACGTTGACGAACTTGAGGATTTCCTCGATATCAACCAGCTTGGCGGCTATATAACCAAAAGCATCACAATTCAGCCCCGCCTCGGCAACGATGTTCCGCGAATTGTTGAAACAGATTCCGGTATGCTGAACGCTATCGGCCTTGCAAATATCGGCGTTGAAAAATTTATGCAGGAAAAAGTTCCGCTTATGGAACATTACAAAACGCCGTTTTTTGTAAATATCGCAGGCCGGGAAATTACCGATTATATCGCGGTAGCTGAAAAACTTGCCAAATGCAAACAAATCGCCGGTATGGAACTGAACATCAGTTGCCCCAATGTCAAACAAGGCGGCATAACCTTTGGCACAGACCCCGCCCTTGTCAAACAGATAACCTGTGAGGTAAAAAAAGTTGTTGGCGATAAAATTCTCATCGTCAAATTAACGCCCAACGTAACCAATATAAGCACAATCGCGAAAATTGCCGTCGATTGCGGCGCAGACGCATTAAGTTTGATAAATACATTCACCGCAATGGTGATCGATATCGAAACCAGAAAGCCGGTACTTGCAAACCGGACAGGCGGTCTTTCCGGCCCTGCGATCAAGCCAATCGCGGTTTATCTGGTCAATAAGGTCTATAACGAAGTCGCAAAACCTGCCGGCATTCCATTGATCGGCGGCGGCGGAATCAGAACCGCATCCGATGCTATCGAATTTATTATCGCGGGAGCAACAGCCGTTACAATCGGTACATCCAGCTTCATAAATCCAGATTGCTCAATAAAAATTATCGACGGAATTAATGGTTATTGCGAAAGACACAACGTATCTTCTATCGCCGAACTTACCGGCAGCTTGAAATGAAAAAATAAAAAGTTATAATGGCATAAATGGTAACGCTTAAAGAACTTTACGAATATTTTCCAACATCTGTGTATACAGGCAAAGCCCTTGTATTCATAAGTGAGGATTGGAAGATCGAATTAACGGAGCATCAGAACGCTGATTTCAGCAAAAGAAGCAGCGGCTGCCCTATTATCAGGGTAAAAGTTTTCAAAAAGGCGCTTAACGGCGAATTTTTGCCGGGACATTACGAGGATTTCCAAATTGACAACATCAGCGAGCTTGCCTCGCAAATTGAACGGTATATCCAGGCCGCTGTAGGTCGAAATATCAGGGAATACCCCGAAAATGTCTGAAAATTCTCTGAATTTTGTCGAAAAATACGGACGAATAGTTTTTAATATCAAAGTCGTGCCCGGCAGCAGCAAAACTCTGATCGCCGGTCTTTACAATGGTATGATAAAGGTCAGACTTTCGGCAGCGCCGGAAAAAGGCAAAGCCAACCAGGCATTGATCGAGTTGCTTGCTGAAAATTTTAATATCCCGAAAAATTCGATTACTATTTTGTCCGGCCTGACTTCAAAGATAAAACAGGTTTCGATAGCCGGCTCGACGCAGGTTCGTGATGTGATTTTAAGTATCGGCAAATGACAAACAAATTTCTATATCTGATTTTCGCAGCTTTTTTGCTCGGTATTCCTTCTGTTGGAGTTTGCCGTTCCAATTATTCTCCAAATTCAATCGAGGAAGTGTTAAAACTCGACAACGAGAATATCGACCTCGCCTCAAGCGTCCTGCTGGTCAGCAAACGCTGGAATAATCAGCTTAACTCAACATATTACATAGATACTATTGACAGACTTGCGCAGAGTGTACGTGAAAAAGTCGGGCCTGGTGCGAATTATCGCAAAACCTGTGATGCGATTAATAATCTGCTTTTTTACCAGATGGGCTTCAAAGCGATTGACAGCGCCGACAACCCCGACGATTTATTTTTGAATACCGTAATCGACAACAAACGAGGATATTGTCTTAGTCTTTCAATTTTATATCTTGCGATAGGTGAACGGCTTGATTTGCCGCTGTATGGCGTTGTAGCGCCGGGACATTTTTTTGTCCGCTGCGACGACGGCAAAAACAGCTTCAACATCGAAACAACGCAAATGGGCGTAAACGCACTCGATAGCCATTATGCCCAAAAATTCAACGCACCAAACAATGGTTCGCAAGGCGTTTATATGCGTAACCTGACGAAGAAAGAAACTATCGGCTGCTTCTTCAACAATCTTGCAAACGTTTATATGAACCGCGAACAGATCGATAATGCTTTTTATTATCAAAAACTTTCGGTTGCACTAAATCCAATGCTCGCAGAGGCACGGACAAATCTCGGCAATATTTATTTGCGTAAAAATATGACCGATTTAGCGGTTGAGCAATATGAAACAGCCCTCGATATAAATCCTTCGGATGCGAAGACACATCACAATCTTGGAAACGCATACCGCAAAAAAGGAAATTTCGATGCTGCTATTAAGCAATATAATATCGCTTTGAAGCTGGACCCAAATTATGTTGAAATTTATAAAGGTCTTGCCTGGGCATATCATTCCAAAGGTATGGATGAAAGAGCGATCGCATACTTAAAAGCCGCCGCCCAAATTAATGAGCACGATCCCGATATTTTTGTCGCACTGGCAGGCATTTACCGCGACAGCAAACAATGGGACAGCGCTATCAGCAATTATAAGCGGGCATTGATTATCAAAACCGATTCTGTCGACGCCGCTTATGGCCTGGGTTATGTTTATTTCCAGAAGGAAATGTACTACGAAGCATTAGAACAATATCGCACGGCGGTTTTTTATCAGCCTTTGAACGTAAATGCGCACATGGGTCTTGCGATGGTTTATAATAAGCTGAATTGGCCCGATGAAGAAATCACCGCATATAAAAACGCGATCAATGCCGAACCAAATTACGCAGGTGCATATCAAAATCTTGCGAATATCTATATGGCGCGCAAGCAATACGATGTAGCCTCTCAATATTATGAAACCGCGATAAAGTTAAATCCTAAAGACGCTGATTTATATTTCAATCTTGCGGTTTCCTGTTCGGCACGAGATATGCACGAGCCAGCTAAACAATATTACTTGAAAACGATCGAACTGAAATGGAATTTCCCCGCTGCTCACAATAATCTCGCTGTTACACTATATACTCTTGGCAAATATAACCAGGCTTTAGACCACGCTAAAATCGCCAAACAGCAGGGTTATAACGTTTCCCAGGAATTTATCGACCAGTTGGATAAAATTGTAACGAAAAAATAATATTTTTTTGGAGGTTAATTTTATGACAAAAAAAAATATAGCCGCAAACATTGTTATCACTTTGATCGTGATAATTTTCCTCGTGGTGGTTATAGGTTTAATTTCCATTGATGGAATTCTCCGCGCCGGAATTCAAAAAGCGATAAAGAAACAGCTCAATGTTGAATCGTCCGTCGCGAAAGTCAGCCTTAAAATTTTATCCGGCACGATTGAAATCACAAATTTGAAAATCGCCAACCCGCAGGGTTATCAGTTTGAAAATATTCTCGAAGCAAAATCAATTTTTGTAAAAACAAGCCTCGGCAATCTCCTTAGCAATCCAATAGAAATCGAACAGATTAAAATAGACGGAATGGTAATGGATATTGAGCAAAAAGGCTTGACCAATAACATTAACGACATCCTTAAATCGATGCCGAAAAAAGAAAAAGAACCGCAGGTCGAACAAAAGGCTGCTAAATCTGTCCATATAACATCGCTCGACATTAACGACCTTACCGTAAAAGCAAAACTTCTGCCTCTGCCCGGCAAAGCAGACGTTGCCGCTTTAACAATACCTTCGCTGCATTTATCCGATTTAGGCGGCGAAAAAACTTCTCTTGCAGATACGATCGGTAAAGTCTTTACCGAAATTACAAACGCTGTAGTCAAAAACGGACAGAATGTTTTACCAAACGATATGTTAGATTCGATGTCAAACTCGCTCCAGGGCAATTTCCAAAATATTACAGAAGAAGGACAGAAAGCTCTGGAAAAAACGGGCGAAGAACTGAAACAAAAAGCAACTGAATCTTTAAAAGGCATTTTTAAGCAAAAATAAATTGATCTTAAACAACAACATAAAAGGTAAAAAAGTATTCGTAGCTATCAGCGGCGGTGTAGATAGTTCGACCGCTGCCGCTTTGCTCCTTGAAGCAGGATGCGACTGCACCGGCATTTTTATGATCGTCCACGACTATGCCCAGCAGCACTGTGATGATGCACGAAAAGTCGCAAAAGATCTCGGCATCGGATTCGAAGCATTGGATTTGCGCGAAGAGTTCAAAACCGTTCTCGATTATTTCTCGAACCAATATAAACACGCACGAACTCCAAATCCCTGCGTTTTCTGCAATCGAAATATAAAATTCGGCATACTTTTCAATTATGCACGTTCAAAAGGCGCCGACTTTTTCGCCACCGGCCATTATGTTTCCGTACGCAGCGACGAAACCGGCTCGTATCTCTACGCCGGCAAAACGGAAAAAGACCAGTCGTACGCCCTAGCAATGATAAACCGCAGCGTCTTGCCATATCTGATATTTCCGCTTGATGATTTAGACAAAAATCAAACACGCCAGTTAGCCCAAAAATTCGGTATAGCTGTAAGCGATAAAGCCGATTCTCAAGAAATATGTTTTATTCCTGATAATGATTATGCAGGCAAACTTGAAGAGCTTTCGCCGGAAGTTATCAAAACTGGTCAAATAGTAGATTCCAGCGGCAAAGTTCTTGGCCAGCATTCCGGCATTCATAATTTCACGATCGGCCAGCGCAGAGGCGTAAGGGTCGCGATGGGTACTCCCTGGTATGTAACAAAACTAGACAGCGATTCGAATACAGTCATACTCGGCCCTTCTGAAGAATTAATTCACACATCGCTTATCGCGTCAAATCCCAACTGGCTCATCGACACTCCGAAAGAACCATTTGCGGCAAAAATAAAAATAAGATACAATCACAAAGCTGTAAGCGGAATCGTGTTTCCGCAAGGCGAAATGGTTAAAGTCGAATTCGACAACCCGCTGCGAGCGATAACGCCGGGCCAGGCAGTAGTTTTTTATCTCGATACTGCCAACGGCCAAAAAATCGCGGGCGGCGCCTGGATCGAAAACGCTATAGATTAAAAATATATTTACAAAACTTTGTGCCTTCGTGTCTTAGTGGCTATAAAAAATGACAAAAGAACCCGACATCTTGAAATTGCTCTCAACTGCTGAAACCGAAGCGGACAGAAAAGCCACACGCGCGTTAATTATTCAGCCCGGTGCGATTGGCGATTGCGTACTTACGCTCCCGGTTGCGGAATTCGTGAGAAAAGCATTCAAAATCGGAACGCTTTCAATGCTCGGCAGAAGCCAATATATGCTGTACCTGCCGACAAGGAGTTGCATCGACAGCGTGCGCGATCTGGATTCGTTAGACCTGCACAGGCTCTTTATCCCTCATAAGGATTTCGAATTGCAGGATAACGACCCGCTGATCCACGCCTTTTCAGGCTATCAGTATATTTTCAATTTTCTTACCGCCCCGGGCAGCGATTTCGAAAGCAACTTAACTTTCACCGCAAATTGCAGCAACTCTGTCGAAGTAACATCTCTGCTTGCAAAACCGCCCGCCGATTACAAACATCACATTACAAAATTTTATATCGATTCGATCATCGATTCCTGCACCGGGTATTTCAACCGCAAACCTTCTTTGGCCGCATTGACAGGCAAAAAGAAACTTCTAAAACCGTCAAAATCTGATTTGGCGGCAGGCAGGCAAATTCTCGATTCTTATGGAATAAAAAAGAAATACCGCCCCGCCGTGATTCACCCCGGCAGCGGAGGCGTAAAAAAATGCTGGCACATTGATAATTTTTATCTGCTCGCCGAGGAGCTTATCGAAGCGGGCGAAAGTGTCATTTTTATGCTTGGCCCTGCCGAGCAGGAACGTTTCGGCAGAAAACTTTTCGACAGGCTCTCACTAATCGCTCCTGTTATACTTGAAACATCGCTTTCGCGGACATTCCAGATTCTTTCCTGCTGCGGCTGTTTTATAGGCAACGACAGCGGAATCGCCCATATCGCAGGCGTTTCAGGAGTTAATACCATTGTATGCTTCGGTGTTACCGACCCTGCCGTTTACGCCCCGATCGGCCCCAAAGTTAAAACCTTTAAATTTGAAGAACCTGATTTCACACAGCCTTCCTGCCCAGCGGTAGAGCAAGTCAGCCGGGCAGCCCTCAAATTCTTAAGTTCTTGACCGTAAATATCTTTTCGTTATAATATCACGGAATTTGTCATTACTTTTTTAGGATAAAAATGTCGAAAACTCTCGGACAATTAGCGGAACACGTTAACGGTAAAGTTATAGGCGATGCCAATATTGAAATTTCGGCGGTAGCAACCCTCGATACCGCAACGCCTTCGGATATTAGCTTTCTTGCAAATCCGAAATATTCACGTGCTATTAAGACTACCAAAGCCGGCGCAATCATCGTAGGCAAAGAAGCCCCCTGCCAGATTCCATTGATTGTCGCCGCAGACCCGTATTATGCTTTCGCGCAAATAGTGATCTTACTGCACGGCCACAGGAAACATCGCCAGGAAGGTATTTCCGAAAACGCCAATATTTCTCCTTCCGCCAACATCGGCAAAAATTGCCATATTCACGACTTCGCGACTGTAAGCGATAACGCTGAAATCGGAGAAGGCACGGTTATTTATCCGAATGTATTTGTTGGCCCCAATGTAAAAATCGGGTCGAACTGTATTCTATATCCTAGCTGCGTAATTTACGACCGCTGCATTCTCGGCAACAACGTAATCATAAATGCCAACACGACAATCGGAAAAGACGGCTACGGCTACGCGACCCACAAAGGCGTACATCATAAAATACCGCAGGTCGGCAAAGTGATAATCGAAGATGATGTCGAAATCGGCGGCAACTGCTGTCTGCAAAGAGGTGCTATCGAAGATACGATCGTAGGTAAAGGCAGCAAACTCGGCGACATTATCAGCGTTGGGCACGGCGCGAAAATCGGCCCCTATTGCCTGCTCGTCGGTCAAATCGGAATCGCAGGCTCTACAACTATCGGCCATCATTGCGTCATAGGCGGCCAGGTCGGCATCGTTGGTCATATCAAAATTGGAAATTGCGTACAAATTGGCGCACAGGCAGGCGTAATAAACAGCGTACCAGATAACGCAAATATCGTCGGCACTCCGGCAATCGATGCTTCAATAGCAAGACGTGCGTATGCTTTGATCGAAGATTTGCCCGAACTTAAAAAAGCAATCCAGCGATTGGAAAAATCTGCTAATAATGAATGACATTGTAGCCACGAAGGCACAAAGTCACTAAGAATAAAATATATTTAATACTTTGTGTCTTAGTGTCTTTGTGGCTATTAGTATAAAATATAAATTATATAAACTTTGTGTCTTAGTGTCTTTGTGGCTATAAACAATACAATCGGTTTAATAGCAGGCGGCGGAAGACTGCCCTTCCTCATTGCCGCTGGTGCTCGGCAGGCAGGCCTGAAAATTGTTTGCGCAGGTCTCGGCAATAATCCAGACCCGCAGCTTGCAAATGCTGTAGACTATTACACCGAAGTACCTCTTGCTCGCCCCGGCACATGGATTCGAAAATTAAAAAAGCAAGGCGTTACAGATACGATTATGGTCGGCAAAGTCCGCAAGGAAAACCTTTATTCACCAAAGCGGATTCTCAAATATTTGCCCGATTGGCGTGCGATTAGAATTTATTATTGGCGTTTACGAAAAAACAACAAAATCGATCAAACAATCTTGCAGGCGATTGCGGATGAGCTTGCCTGTGGAGGTATTATTTTGCAGGACTCGACTAAATATTGCAAAGAGCATCTTGCCGACAAAGGCGTAATGACACGAACAAAACCATCTGCGGGCGTACAGGAAGATATTGATTTCGGATGGCAAATGCTCAAGAAAATTTCGGAAACCGGAATCGGCCAGGCAATCGCAGTTAAAGAAAAAACCGTTCTTGCGGTCGAAGCTGTAGAAGGAACAGGCGCGATGATCGAGCGTGCGGGCCAGTTATGCAGAAGAGGTAATTGGACGCTCTTAAAAGCTCCCCGCCCTGATTTAGATGTGCGTTTCGACGTGCCTTGCGTTGGTACTGAAACGATCGAATCGCTGAACAAAAACGGCGGCAGAAGTCTCGTCGTCGAAGCGGGCAGAACTATTATTATCGATAAACCGCAAACTATAGAATTGGCCGACAAACTCGGCATCGCTGTCATTGGTTGCTGAAGCGAAGCGAAAGCCCCCGAGTATTCAGAAATTTTCTATCCTCGACAAGAAAATTTGGAGGGGGTGGCTATAAAAAAAGTTATATCTCTGTGGTCTCTGTGAACTCTGTGGCTAAATAAAAATTGTAACTCTGTGGCAAAAAAATGTTTTATAAAAAAATTATTATCGCAGACAATTTCCCGCAGGGATTTGAACCTTCACAAATTCAAATTCCTGACGGCAGAAGAGCGGACTTTGAAAAGCTCGCCTCTTCTAAAGCTGCTTTGGTTCTGAAATTTAATATTCTCTTCAAGGCAAAAGTTTACAGCATTGTTTTAAAAAAATATTTCATTCGCAACATTTCCGATTTTTTCAAATCATTAATTTTGCCTTCGCGTGCTCAAAGGGCATTTAAAGCAGGCCAAATGCTCATCGCAAACGGCTTTTTAACTCCGCCAATGGCCGCTTATGGCAGAAATTTTTTGATGACTATGGAAATTCAGGGCAGCACGCAATTTTTTATCCTTCTCGGCACTTTGCCCGCTGAAAAAAAGAAACAAATGGTCGAGCAGTTCGCGCAAACCATCGGCAAAATGCACGACAAAGGAATTTTCCACGGCGATTTAAGACTTGGCAATATCCTCGTTAAAGAAAACTCCCTCTGTCATTCTTCGAAGACCCCTTCGGGGGAGCGAAGCGAAGCGGAGTCGAAGAATCTGTTAAAACAAGAAAATTTCCAATTCTACTTCCTCGACAACGAGCGAACCAAAAAGTTTGAAGTAATCCCCTGGAAATTAAGAATAAAAAATCTCGTTCAGATAAATATAGACAGAAACAATGTTGACGAAAATGATAGAAAGTTATTCTTCGATATTTATTTAGCCCAGCAGACAAAACCTATTGATGCGCACAAACTCGCGGAAGATGTAATCGCAAAAACCAACGCCCGTCTCAAAAAAAAAGCCCCTTTGTCATTCTGAACGAAGCGTCAGCGAAGTGAAGAATCTCGTCTCTCAAATCTAAAATTTCATCTATCCGCTTTAAGGCAAAATCGCAAAGCGATAAAAAAATAAAATAATAACCTCGGACAAAGTTCACTTTGGGAGAGGTTGTTTTTATTTTTTTACAGTGTTCGCAGAACACGCCTTAAAGCAAACAGCGTAATCCGCGTCTAAATAAAACTTCGTGTTCCTTCTTTTCTTCGTGGTAAAATAAATCTTTAAAAACTGGTCATAAATTTCTTCGTGTCTTAGTGCCTTAGTGGCTATTTAAAAATTCGCAATTAAAAAAAACTACATTTTCAAAATTTACGCACGTTTTTTAAATTTCGCGCTTTTTTTTTTAAATAGATGCAAGTTTGAAGGTTTGAAATTTATCCTCAAAAAACGACCCTCATCATTTTTCTGAAAACAAAGCGTTTTTAAAATATGCGCAGGCGCCTTCTGTGAAAAATCACAAAAAAACCCGAAAAAACCGGAATTTTCCCGATTTTTCTATGAAAAAGTCTCGAAAAACACTGAAAAAGTCCCGATTTTACCCATGTTTTTTGACCCGATTGCGCGAATTTACGAACACCTTGCGTGGTTTTGATGTTAGAATTGCTTCAAGAAGCGGATATCATTTTCAAACAGCAGTCTAATATCAGTAATGCCATATTTTCGCATCGCGAGTCTTTCGATACCGAAACCAAATGCCCAGCCGGTATATTTTTCACTGTCGATGCCGACCGCGTTAAATACGTTCGGATCAACCATACCGCAACCGCCGACTTCGATCCATTTTTCGCTGCCGTCTTTTGTAACGAATAATAAATCAACTTCAGCGCTTGGCTCTGTGAATGGGAAGAAACTCGGCCGCAGTCTCCATTTAACATCTTTGCCGAAAAATACGGAAATGAATTGTGCGATAGTGCTTTTCATATCGACCATCGAAACGCCTTCATCAACGACAAGCGCCTCAAGCTGGTGAAACATAAACATATGAGTCGCATCGACGGTATCCGGCCTGTAAACTCTGCCCGGAGCAACCACCCGAATCGGCGGTTTCTGTTTTTCCATCGTACGAATTTGAATTGTCGAAGTCTGACTTCGCAAAAGTTTATCTAAATCTATGCAGAAATTATCTGATGGGTCTCTTGCGGGATGTCCTTCGGGAATGTTAAGAGCGACGAAATTATGCCATTCGTCCTCGACTTCCGGCCCATAAGCAATACCAAAACCCATTCTGCCGAAAATCTCGATAAGTTCGTTAATTGTCTGTGTGATGATATGAGGTCTGCCAAGCTGAAAATCAACCCCCGGCAGCGTAACATCCACCATTGGCCCTTTTCGCACTTGCTTGCCCGCCATTGCAGCTTTGACATTTTCAAACGCTTCAGTTACTTCAGTTTTGATCTTATTGGCAAGCGCACCGGCTTCCTTTTTCTGTTCCGCCGGGAAAGAACCGATTTTACTCAACATATCCGTTACTGTACCTTTGCGGGCCAGAAAACGAATGCGGAATTCCTCAAGCTCTGCCGGATTGGTTACCGATTTGAGCGATTCGAGTGCTTCCTTACCGATTTGTTTGAATGTATCAAGCAAGATTGTTTAGCCCCCGCAACTTTGGCGGGGGATTTTGCTAACGCAAGCAGTGGTTATCCACGTACTTTTTCAACGATGACATCGAATGCGGCCGGATCTGCTATTGCTATTTCGCTGAGCATTTTTCTGTTCAGAGCGATATTTGCTTTCTTCAATCCGTTGATCAGTTCACCATATCTGATTTTGCGCATTTTGCATGCTGCGTTCAAGCGAGTGATCCACAAGGCTCTGAATTGTCTTTTTTTCAGTTTCCTGCCGACTCTTGCGAAAACTTCAGACCTAATTACTCGTTCCTTGGCAAGCCGATATGTCCGGCCTGGACCGCCCCGCTGTCCTTTAACTCTTTTAAGGATACGTTTTCTTGCTTTACGGGTCGCTGACCCTTTAATTACACGTGGCATTTAAGCTCGTCCTTATTAATCAATGTCTAACATTTCTTTCATTACATTCGCGTAAACTTTAGGAATAACGATCGCTCTTCCCAGTTTGCGGCGTCTTTTAGCGGATTTACCGCTCATAAGATGACCCATAAAACTTGTATGAGCCTTAATTTTACCGGCGCCGGTAACTTTTACACGTTTCTTCAAACCTTTATGTGTTTTTTTCTTCGGCATATTTCACAACCTTATAACTCTTGTTTATAAAAATTAAAGAATGGTATATTATCACCCTCCAACCGGAAGGTCAACAATAAAGTAAATAACTAAAAGTGAAAAATTAAATCCGAATTCTCACTTTTTCACTATAGTTTTTCAGCTTTGGGCATCAGCAGCACCGTAAGGCGTTTACCCTGCATTATAGGCGGCTGGTCAACTTTAGCAACATCATCGAGCGATGCAATGATTTTATTCATCAATTCCTGCCCGAGTTCTGCGTGCGCCATTTCACGACCCCTGAACATCATCGTAAATTGTACTCGATGCCCTTTCCTGAAGAATTCGCGGGCGTGATTTACTTTCGTATCGCAATCGTGCTGATCCGTCTTGGGTCTTAGCCTTAATTCCTTAACCGATACCGTATGCTGTTTTTTCAGATTCAGCTTATCTTTGCGTTTCTGTTCATAAAGATATTTGCCGAAATCCATTATCCTGCACACCGGCGGGCTGCTTTCAGGAGCAATCTCAACTAAATCAAGGTCTGCTTCTCTTGCGTGTTCCAGCGCCTGATCGATACTGACAACGCCGATTTGACTGTTATCTGCGCCAATCAGACGAATAGGACTCCTGTTGATTTGCTCATTAATTCTTAATTTTATCTTTCCGATAACTTTTTCCTTTCAATCACTAAATCGTATCTAGTCGTTCGTGAAGCGAATTTCGTTTACGCTACACCCAAAATTTATAATCCCAAATCCGCTGTTCTGGATTTTACTTTTTCTTTCATTGCCGCAACAAACGCGTCAGCCGATACACTCTTGCTTTCGTTTGTGCCGCGAATACGAACATTAACGCTTTGCGTTTCAGCTTCTTTCGGGCCGACAACTATCATATAAGGCAGCTTTTCATTATGGCCTCGAAGGATTTTAGCTCCGACTTTTTCCGGGCTTGTATCTAATCCGCAACGCAAACCTTCAGCCTTGAAACTCTGCTGCAGCTTCATCGCGTAATCGTTCGTCTTTTCGCTGATAGTCAAAACTCGCATCTGCTCCGGCGAGAGCCACAGCGGGAAATTACCGCCGTAATGTTCGATAAGTCCGCCGATAAATCGTTCCATACTTCCAAGCACAGTTCTGTGAATAATCACAGGCTCGTGCAGTTGGTTATCCGCGCCGACATAGCGAATATTAAATCTCTTTGCGGCCTGCAAATCGACCTGATGCGTTGGGCCTTGCCATTCTCTGCCGAGCGAATCGATCAATTTAATATCGATCTTCGGTGCATAAAATACGCCGCCGCCTTCATCAACTTCATAAGCAAGACCGCGACGTTCCATAGCCATACGCAATTCTTCGGTCGCTCTTGCCCATTCTTCTTCAGTGCCGAGAAATTTCGCCGGCCTTGTCGCAAGATACGCCTTATAAGTATAGCCGAAAGTCGTCATCATATAATGCATCAATTCGAGAATAAGGTCGATTTCCTTGCCAAGCTGATCCGGCGTGCAGAACGTATGAGCGTCATCCTGCGTAAATCCACGAACTCGAAGCATCCCGTGCAGTGTTCCGCTCGGTTCGTATCTATAAACCATACCAAGCTCGCAGAATCTCATCGGCAAATCGCGATAGCTTCGCGGGCTGTTATTATAAATCATATAATGCCCCGGACAATTCATCGGCTTGAGATAATAATTCTGCTCATCGATCTTCATCGGCGAATACATCATATCCGCATATTTCTCAAGATGTCCGCTTTTCTTATAAATAACTTCTGTCGCGATATGCGGCGTGTACATAATATCGTACCCGCGTTTGAGATGTTCTTCTTTCCAGAAAGTCTCAATGATATGCCTAATTAGCGAACCCTTCTGATGCCAAAGGATCAATCCAGGCCCAATATCGTCATTTACGCTATAAATATCTAATTGTTTGCCCAGGAATCTATGGTCGCGTTTTTTCGCTTCCTCAAGTCTGAACAAATAATCATCAAGCTCTTTCTTTGTCGCCCACGCAGTACCGTAGACTCTTTGCAGCATTTTCTCTTTCGCGTCGCCGTGCCAATACGCTCCCGCGACGGACATAATTTTGAAAAATCCGATTTTGCCCGTACTCGGCACGTGCGGCCCGCGGCATAAATCTTCAAATCCATCGCCGTGCGAATAGAAACTTATCGTATCGCCCTGTGCGCGATTGGCATTATCGACTTTATACTTATTGCCGACAACGTGTGCAAGTGCCTGCTCTCGGCTAAATTCTTTTCTTACAAACGGCTGATTCTTTTCAACGATTTCAGCCATTTTCTTTTCAATCTTTTCAAAATCTTCCGGCCTGATCGGCGTATCAAGATCAATGTCGTAATAAAAACCATCTTCAACCGTTGGTCCGTAAACAAGCTGTGTGCTCGGCCAAAGACTGTAAATCGCTTCCGCCATAACGTGTGCGCAGCTATGACGCAGAATCTCAAGTCCGCCCGGACTTTTAGCCGTGATGATATTTATTTTTATATCTTGCGTTACAGGTGTGCTTAAATCGACAACTTGCCCGTTAACTTCAGCAGCCAGAGCGGCTTTTGCAAGCCCCGCCCCAATTTTTTCCGCGACATTGTATAATGTCGAGTTATCTTGAATATCTAATACTTTGCCGTCAGGCAGCGTTACTTTCGCCATTTATTTTCGACTTTCAACCTCAAAATAGTAATATTTCACAAAAAACTCTTACTAATCTAATTATAAATTGGTTATTTGTCAAATACTTAAATGCTAAGACAACCCCTAAAAATTGCTTTTGAAGCTAAGGTTTCAGTCATTTTAATGGTTTTAGACTGGATATATCTTATTATTCCTACATTTTTGGATTATAATAGATTCTTAGAGTTCCGGCCTGCTCAAACCATTTTAAATCTTTCCATTTTGCCCATTCAGCAGAACCGTCTATAAATCCAGTTACCAGTCCGCGAGGTACGGGCAATAACTTCTTCGTTCCGGCCGGGTAAAAAACTCCTCTGCCATTGGTCGTATGCGGTATTTTCGCTCCCCATTTGCCGCCTGTGCTGACACTATCCCAATGAAAACAACTAAAAAGCGTTTGTGATGTTACTAACTTTTTCGTGCAGTTTTGAAGTTTACGCGGCGATTTATAAATCGTACCATCCGGCAACTGCGGACTATACGGGCTGCCCTCTTTATCAAAACGTCTGCCATAATATATATAGCCGATCCTTGTGCCGCCAAGTTTGATGTTTGTATCGGAATTGCTCGTTGGTTCATAAAAATATTTTTCCCGTTCATAATTCCATGACGTACACATCGCACTTGATTCCGCTACGCCATAATTGAAGTGTATCTTAATTGCGGTGTTGTAATTTACATCCAGCCATCCTTCCGGTTCATCTTCTTTATCCCAAATATTTCCAAGCGGCAGATAACCATCACAATCGGCAGCATAAAGCCCGCACGCAATAACACACTGCCTGATATTCGATGTGCAAATCGTTCGCTGTGAAAGAGCTCTTGCCGCACTCAACGCAGGTAATAAAACACCAAGCAGCATAGCGATTATTGATATTACAACAAGCAGTTCAATAAGAGTAAACCCTGTCACCAATTTCACATTCCAAGTCGGCTGTATAAAATTTCGGCAAACTATTTTGTTTTCTGAAATTACTTGTTTTGCAACATTAAAAATTTGTGATTGGGTAAATGCAGTTTGTCTGTTATTTGTGCGCATAGTATCTCCATACAATTAAATTGATTATTTTTTTTAAACGTTGATAACTATTTGTTATTTGAAATTTGTTTTATAATTTCCGGCAGTTCCTGTTTTTCATAATCAAAGATAAAAACATCTGTTTGCCTTGTAGAATCTTTCGGAATAATTTTCATATAAATTGGAAGTTTTGACTGCCTGCCTGCTGTTATAATAAGCCCGCTTGCCCAATCACGCATACATTTCGGAGCATCAAATTTATAGACGAGCAAATCATCACCAATATAAACGGGCGTTTTGTTCGCGACATCGTTGCTGTCGTATTCAAAAACCCCCTGCGTTACAAGCATAAATGGAGAAGTATTTTCCGAAAGCATCAAATCGCCTATATCAGAAAAGTTTTCAGTTATTAATTTACCGTCAAGTTCGTAAATAGATTTCGTTTTGCCGTCATCTCTTACTATCTTATGCTTTTCCATCATATAAATTACGCCATCGATATACCATGCCTCTGTATCATTCTGACGCGTATTATAGCAATGCGCAAACGTTATCCTGCTTATATGATTCTCAACATTAGCCCAGGCGACAGAACCTGTATAAAAATTTGATGCGAAGGAATATATTATGAGAGATGCGGCAATCAAAATCGCGGCCGCAGCAAGTGAAGGCCTGAAAATCTGGAATTTTTGATTCTGCGAAGTTTTCAACCAAAAAGCCGTTTGCTTTAATACATCTTTCGGTATCACAGTAACGGTACGGTTTTTCAAATCGTCAACAGCCTTGTTAAGAATTTCATCATTATTTTCCATATTACCCTCGATAATATTTTTCCAGCAGAATTTTCAACTTATTTTTAGCTCTATGAACAATAACGCCAACATAATTTTCTTTAAGTCCGAATGCCTGTGCAATTTCAGTCATACTCAAATTTTCAATATGCCTTAAGCAAAAAATCTGCGCCTCTTCGGAATCGAGCAGGGAAAAAGCATTTAAAAGTATCTCACTAAGTTCTTTGTTTTCAGTGTTTGCTATCGGGCAATCTGCCGCTTTTATATTATGCTCCTGTATCAGTTCAAAGGAAACCGGATTCGCTTTTCTGCACCTTTGACGCAAAGCATCAAGCGATCTGCGCGTAGCTAATTTTAAAAGCAGTGCTCTGAAGTTTTTAACATTTTGTTTTTGGGAAAACATTAGCGCATCGGCAAACGTCTGCTGGAAACAGTCCGAAGCATCTGCATCATTGCCTAGCATTCTGTATGTAGTATTCCATACAGCTCGACCATGCTCATCAAGGATAGCCTGCCAATTGATTAACAAATTCCTAAATTCCCTAAAAGGCTGTTTTATAATATATAGTCGCAGTAACTAACATAATATTACAGCTTTTTGAGCATTATTTGAAAAAATTTTAGAGATTTATCTTTTTTTTGACAGACTATCTCTGGGTGATAAAAAAAGAGGTAAAATTGCAAAAAAATGCTTAATTTTCCTTCTTTGAGGTCTTTATTTTGCTTGTGATTTCTTCAATCTGCTTATTAAGATTTTTCAAAGTATCAACGTGATTTTGCTGCATATTTGAAAGACTGCTTTGAGTCTCTTCAAGTTTTTCTTTTGCATTAACAAGCTCAATCTCAAGTGAAGCTATCGATTTTTGACTTCGTTGCGCTTCCGATCTCCAGTTTGAACTGTCGAGTTCGTACAATTTCGCCTGTCGCTTTGCACTATCGTATTCACCCACAAGTTTGCCAATATTAGCATAAGCAGTTTGCAACTGTTTTTGATGTATCTTATTTTGATAACTTATTGACCAAAATGCACAAATACTCAAAATTATGCCAATTGACAACATTCCGAGTATGACCCTATTGATAAATGAAATTTTAAAAGAATCACTAATTTTTCGCATCAGGGATACTTTGAACTGCGGCACTGGCTTGGTTTCATACCGAATAACTTGTGCCTTTTTCTCTTCCTGTGCGAAAAGTTTTAAATCCGGGATTGCAGCTTGTGGCTTGGCAACTTCAACTTTAACTGCCGGCTGTGTCTTTGTTTCTGGTTTGCTGATCACAGGTTTACTATTCTGTATACTCGGCTGGAAGATTTTATTTACCATACTGGTAATTTTTTGAGCCTGCTCAACCGTATTTACCTGTTCAATCTTATCGTCTTCCAGTTGTTTGGCATTTTTGCCAGCATCAAGAGGTAAATCGACAATAAAAGTCTTATTTTTATGCTTTCTGACCTGAATTACTCCTAGTTTCGCGCATTCATTAACTACACCAGCGGATATCCCCTGACTGTTTGCGTATTGCTGAACTGTTAAAAGTGATTTCTTCCGACTAAAAAGCCTGTCTTCAATCGTCTGGTTATTTTTGTCTTCAAGCATAGTTCATTCCCGTAATAGAGCATTAGACCATATATATTTTCGGACTTTTAATCTAAAATCTTGAATTTCTATGAATATAAATAAGCGTTTTTCGACTAAATCTTATAAAAAACGGGTTTTTAACGAAATAACAGGACTTTCATCCTGAACCTGACCCCTTTTTTTGCCGATGCTGTTACGATGAAAGTACTAATATTCGAAGACGATACACCTTCAAGGATGATACTGCAAAGCCATCTGGAAAGCTGGAACCATAAAGTTCTAACCACAGATGAGATAAGTAAGGCCTGGGATACAATCACATCACAAAGACCCGAAGTAGTAATCATTGACTGGGTACACACTGAAACCGACCGCCTTGAATTATGCCGTAAAATCCGGCTGCTTGATGCTGATAAGTACACATTTGTAATTTTCCTTGTCAGCAATGCGGAAACCCGTGAAATCATAAACGCTCTCGATAGTGGAGGCGACGATTATCTTTGCAAACCGTTCGATAAGAACGTAATCCGAAGCAGAATCAATGTTGGCGAGAAAATCATTTACTATGAAAATGAGATGCGCAAATCTCGTCAGAAATCTGCCGATTCACAGCGAAAATTGGACAAGGTCAACCTTGAGCTGGAGCTTACATATAAAAAATTAATGGAAACCGCTCATCGTGCCGGGATGGCCGAAGTTGCGTCTGGTGTTTTGCATAATGTCGGCAATATTTTAAATAGCATCAACGTATCCGCAGAGCTAGTTTACGAAAAGATGGCAAAATCTGAATTGGGCAACATCGAAAAAGTCGCCACTCTGCTTAAAGAGCACAATAATGACCTGGCGGATTTCCTCACTTATGACCAAAACGGAAAACACATTCCAGCATACCTGGGCGAAGTTGTCAGTCATACCTCCAAACTAAGAGATGAAATTCTTGAAAATCTTAAATCGCTTATAAATAATGTTGAACACATAAAAGATGTTGTCAATTCGCAGCGTCTTTACACAAACAATAAACCAAAAGATTTAATTAATTTATCCGACCTGATTGAAAATGCGATTTTGATTAACAAAGCAGGTCTGGAGTACCATAAAATCGATGTTATACGTGAATTTGAGGATTTCGGAACAATATCAATCGATGAACAGAGGGTACTGCAAATCCTCGTAAGTCTCATAGATAATGCTCAACAGGCTTTAGCGGAGAGTTCGAACAATCCTAAACTCCTAACAGTTCGAACCAAAAAAGCAGGAGAAAAAATTAAGATAGAAATTTCAGACAATGGAATAGGTATCAAGCCGGAAGATTTGGTCAAAATCTATTCAAACGGATTTACCACCAAGCCGACAGGACACGGTTTCGGCCTGCATAATTGCAAAATGGCTGCCGTTGATATGCGAGGAAATATGAGTGTTCATAGCCTCGGCAGCAATAAAGGCGCAACTTTCACGCTTGAACTTCCTTTGTCGAACCTTGAGGTACAAAATGTATATGGGAAATGACAACAAAAATCGAAGAATACTAATCATTGATGACAAAAAATCGATCCACGATGATTTTAAGCGAATTCTTTGCGATAACAATCAAAGCGATTCGCTGAATATGGCTCGTGCCGCGGTATTCGGAAATTCTGCCGACAATAAGCAGGAACATAATTATCCCACCTCAATCAGATTTGACGTTGATTTCGCATTGGACGGCCACACGGGTCTCGAAAAAATTGTCGAGGCAGACAGACTTGGCAAACCGTATGCAATGGCATTCGTTGATATGAGAATGGAATCCAACTGGGACGGCCTGCAGACAATCGAAAGACTCTGGAAAGTTCAGCCATCTCTGCAAGTAGTTATTTGCTCTGCGTACTCGGATTATTCCTGGTCTGAAATCACATCCAAATTAGGACAAAGCGAAAGATACTTAATTCTCAAAAAACCTTTCGATAATATCGAAGTTCGTCAAATGGCTTGTGCCCTGACGGAAAAATGGGATCTTCTAAATAATCTCGATAGGATGGTAAAAGATAGAACACAGCAAATCGAAGAAACACGCGATGCAGCCGTTTTCGTTCTCGCATCGTTAGCTGAATCACGCGACCCTGAAAACAGCGACCATCTCGAACGTATACGCAGCTATTCACATATCCTTGCCGAAGAACTTCGCCGCAAAGGACCATACACTAATTTCATTAACGATAAATTTCTGGAAAATCTTTACCGTTCCAGTCCCCTGCACGACATCGGCAAAATCGGAATACCTGACAATATTCTTTTAAAGCCAGGCACTCTTTCCGATGATGAATTTGAAGTTATGAAACAGCATACAGTCATCGGCTGGCAGGCACTCGGCAGCAGTTTAGCAGACGGCGAATGTTTCCAAATGGCCGCAGAGATCGCAAAGTTTCATCACGAAAAATATGACGGCTCCGGTTACCCTGACGGTTTGAAAGAACAGGAAATCCCGCTTTCAGCCCGAATTGTAGCCCTTGCGGATGTATTCGATGCACTAACAAGCTCAAGAGTTTACAAGGTCGCATTCAGACCTGAACTTGCGTTTACAATGATTAAAGAAGAACGCGGTAGACATTTTGATCCGTTCGTAGTCGATGCGTTCATAAACAGATATGCCGAATTTATGCAAGTGCACAATTTAACCCAGCTTGGCAGAGAAATCGAACCTGCATTAGCAGCAAACTAATCGAACGATTACGAAAAAAATCAAAGAGACGACGAATTTTTCCGCCGTCTCTTTTTTTATTCTTCGCTAGAAGGAATTTGGGGCAGCGCGACGAAAAATCTGCTGCCTACACCTGGTTTTGATTTTACCCATATCTTTCCGCTATTTCTGTGAGCAAGCCGGCTGCAAAGTGTAAGGCCTATACCTTTGCCGCCAACTTTTTCGGGCTCAACCTGGTGAAACATCTTGAAAATCTGCGGCTGATACTCTTCAGGTATTCCCATACCATTATCTTCAATACAATAAATACTCTGGAACTTCGTCTTTCTTCCCGAAATTGTAATTTCAAGCGGTCGGCCTTGCTGCCTGAATTTGAGAGAGTTGCTGATTAAATGGATAAAAACAATTTTCACCTGCGAGCGGTCAGCTATACAGCCCGGCAAAGGTTTGATATTTATTTTGGCGGAAATCTCGTTTGTCCAATGAGAGAACAATTCAACTATTTTGCTCACTATCTCTTTCATATTATCTATCTGCTCCGGCCTAGGTTCTTCAATCCGTGAGACCTGAAGCAGCCCGGTAACAATAGTATCAAGCCTGCGTACATTATCATGAATGGAATTGACTATCTCAAGAATCCCATCGTGAACAAGCCTGCCCAACTTCGGAGAATATTGTAATTTCGTTATTTCTTTTTTAATCTGCTCTACATTCTCCCGCAGAATATAAGTGAAACTATCTATGTTGATAATCGGCGTGCGAAAATCGTGCGAAGTAGCGTAGAGTATTGATTCGACCTCTTCTTTCTTTTCCGCAAGCAGTTCCTGTGCAACCTTACGTTCTTCACAATCTACAATGCTCATACGAACGCCCTGCCAATTACCTCTGTCATCATAAATCGGCTGCCAGCTAAGAGAGACCCATATACGCGTGCCTTCCTTTGTTTTAATGCGTATTTCTTTATCCTTGCCGGAAGATTGGTTCAGGGCAGATTTTATTATTTCATCATAAATATCTAGATCAGCTTGATTTACTAATGATCTGGGATAACCAGCCATACAGGTACACTCCTCAACTGTGTAGCCGGTGATACGTTCTACCGCGGGATTCGTCCAGAAATGCGTACCTTTTGAGCTAAGCCATATCTCCCAGGAATATGTATAATTTGCAATGGCTCTAAAACTCTGTTCGCTTAAAGACAGTGCCAGTTGCGATCTTTTACGTTCAGTAATATCCCTGCTGACAGTTCTGAACCCCTGCACTGTATCTTGATTATCAAAAAAAGGGAAACTGCTTATTTCGTGAAGTTTCTTCTGGCCGCTTTTATCCAATAACCAGCTTTCAAGCTGCACTATCGGTTTGCCGTTATTTAATGCTTCTTTAAATATTTTATCAACTTGCTTGGAATCTTCATTGCTTACTATTTCTGTAATTTTACGACCGACAACTTCTTCGGGAGTATATCCAAGCAAATCCTGCACTTGAGGACTTGAGTAAGTGTAGATCAAGTTGCTGTCGGCCTCCCATATCCAATCACTGGTACTTTCTATAAGTGATTGGAAACGTTCCTTGCTTTGTGAGAGATCGTGTTCTCTAAGTTGTGCCAGAACAGCGTAAAACAAAAACAACCATACCAAAGGAAGCATCGCACCGGAGTAATCCTCAATATCTTCAAATCTATGCCGAACACCGCTCCATTCTAAAAAAAGTAATAAGCAATATAATGAAAAAAGAATACCCAATGCCAGCAGCAACAAACGAACTGCCAAATTTAGTTTGACACGCTTCCAGCCATATATTACGGCAGTTACCGCAGTTGCCAAACATACTAGCGAAATCAAATCAAGATATTGAATCATTTCTCTTCCTTCCCGCCTGTCGCCCATTTATTTAGAAATGTGCCTATACACCACCAGACAAGAAGTATTGCGCTGAAGCAATAGCCGAGATGCTCAAACAAATTAAGAAGGTTCGACCAAAAAAAAGCTTCAGCTACGGTCATTATAGATGAAATTGCAAAACATACAAAACTGCCAATAAGAAATCCTACATTAGGAATTCTAATATACTGTCTGCGAGTCGCGATCAACGACACGACAACAGTTAGAGATATAGAAAGCATTATTACTTCATCCGGCTGCATATTTTCCCTTCATCCGATCTTCTATATGGTACTCTATCTTGCAATAATTTGAAAATCGGGGATTTGCCGACAAAATATTGATTCTAATTTGATTGTAATCAGGGAATGACACAGTCTGGCTGCATTAAAGAATTTAAATCGACTTTTCGGCTCTTATAATATTATATAGCTCTTCTTGGCAGGAAAGGATGGAAAGCAACAATAAAAAAACGGCAAGAAGAATCCTGCCGTTTTAAATTACTCAATTTGGATATTTTCTAAAAATCAGCTTATTTCTTAGCCATATCCTTTAAAGCCTTGAAAGCTCTAATCTTAATAACTCTGCGAGCGGGCTTGGCTGCAAAGACTTGTTCCTGCTTTGTGAAAGGATTAATACCTTTGCGTTTCGGGGTGGCCGGCTTATTGACAACTACGATCTTTATCAGACCCGACAAAGCAAAGATACCTGGGCCTTTCTTGCTCACTGCATTCTTGATCTGCCCTGCAAGTGCATCAAAAACTGATGCCACCTGTTTACGTGAAAGCTGGGTAGCTTCAGCTATATTTGAAATAATTTCACTCTTCGTTGCTGGTTTTGCACTCTTTGCCATAATTAACTCCTTTATATTCCATTAACATAATATTACTGATCAGCTACATAACTGATTCACAATGTTAGTAGAATATCAAATCTATCTTTGCAGTTCAAGTTTTTATATCTGTTTTTTGGAGATTTTTAGCTCGCGCAACCCTATAATTACCCTGGATGCCGCGTCATCAGGACAAATATTGATTAAGACTTTGCCATAGACGCGGTAGATTCGCCAAAGAACAATTCATTGTTCTTAGACTGCATTCTCTCAAGGCAGAAAGGCTTAAGCAGAAAAATTCGATTAAAATTGCAATAAATAAGCAGCTTTTGAATATGCTTTAAAATTAGAAATAGCGGTCTCAGGGGTTATTTCGCATCCGGCCGATACAATGCCCCGTCCATTTGTTCTTTTGAAACAATCAAAAACATTCTCGGAGATAAGCCCAGGTCGGCCATCCTGGATAATAGCTACCGGGTCGCTATTGCCGCTAACAACCTGCCTGCTGCTCAAACTCACAATATACTTATCAATATCTGTCACAAGGTGATCTATGTCTATAATATCGGCTCCTGTTCTTATCATATCCGGTAAAATTCTTGACGTGTTGCCACATATATGCAATTTCGCAAGAACGCCCAATGAATGTATATGGTCAACAAGTTTTTTCTGCCGTTCAAAGCAGAATTTTTTATAAAGTTCAGCCCCAATCTGTGAACAGGCCGCATCACCTATTCCGATACAATGTGCGCCAGCCTTGGCTTGCCTTGTTATAAAATTAATCGCATTTTCAGTAATTATATCAAAAGCGAGATTAACTTTTTCAGGACAATCAATTAAATCTAAACAGGCATTTTGAAGGCCTCTTAAATCGGCATACTCAGCCAAAGGCCCTTCTATCCAACCCACAACAAAATATTTTCGACCTACCGTTTTACGGTAATATGCAATCTCATTTATTCTCGAAAGCATTCTATCAGAGGCATCAATTTCAGGAACTGTCAAATTGTCCACATCCTGAACAGAATTCAGCAAAACCCCATCCTGCAAGGGAAGACTGTCCTCAATATACCTTACTTTCAAGCCAAAAGCTTCGGCCTCTGCGTACGGATCAGACATTACGGTAACCCAGTCCAAAGAAAAATCATCTGCACACTTAATCATGGCATCGCATTTTGTTTTATAATCAAGGCAAAAATCCCTGTATTTAACGCCGGCATAATTAGCGGCAAAACGCATTATAATCGGATGAAATGGCGGACGAGGAACCTTCTTATTTTGAATAAAATCTAAAGTTAACTTTAAAGAATTCAAATTTTATATCCTTAAAAAAATCCTTTGCGAAATTCCAATTAACACTTGCTTGGTCATCTATTATCGTTTGCCATCATAACAGAGACTTCCCTGCGGTAATACCCATACTCGGGTACATAACATGTTGAAACTATTCTTTATACTTTCCAAGTTTTAATGCAGCGTCGATGAAAATATTATAATTCTTTTCGGTCTGTGAAGACAATGGAGAATTTATAGGTGCGGCGGTCGGCATAATCACATATCTTCCACCATTTTTCGCCGCATCCATACAATTACAAACTGCATTTTCTATTTCCACCACAGAAGCTGTTTCAAGAAGTTTGAGCTGAATATTGCCAAAAATACAAATATTATCGCCCACTCGTTTTTTAACTTCGCTTAAACTAATATCTCCATCCGGCGGCGCCTCACACGGATCAATGGCATCGCAGCCGGTTTTGCAGATCGAGTCCAGAATTTTGCCGATTTTTCCGTGGCAGTGCAATCTAACCTTTGCGCCCCTGCTGTGAATCAGTTCTATCATTTCAGTTACAAACGGAACTACAAATTTATCAAAAAGCTGCGGCGGCATATACGGCGGAGAAGCATATTCCGGGCCGCAAATTCTATACAAATCCACAACATTCACATCCAGCATTCTTTTCAGATTTTCCATTATACGTGAATGTACAATCTCAAGCGTTTTAACAAAATGGTCGGTTTCAGTCATTGCCCAGATTGTATAATCTCCAAAACTCATCAAATCGGCACATACACATAACGCATCCGACAAGGAAGCCATAATAATCCCGCGATTTCCTACTTCCGATTTAATTCTGTCATAATCTGACACATCGTATTTCAGCGGCGTATAGGGTACAGATAACGCCCTTTCCACATCATCAATATTTTTGCACAAATGCTCTGTTTGCCAAACCGTATGCACACGATCTATGACTCTTGTTGTGTTGGTAATGTCGCCTTTTGGCGTGTGAACAATTTTATGAGTAATTTGTGAATCATTTTCACGCCATTGCTTTATTTCCATTTCAACTGGAAATGCTGATTCGAGAAATTTTGCATTCGAAGCAGGCTCCCACATACAAACACAATCCGTATCCTTACGTATTTTTTGCATTAAGCTTTCATAAGATTTATCATTATTTTCAAACGCTTTGCTGTTGAACCCGCATAATTCATAAGTCGAGACAGGCACTCTGTCGGGAAGTTCGCCATTCAAAACTTTCAGCAGTCTTTCTCGCGATGTCATCATTTTGGTTCACCTGTGATTTCCATCAATAAAATATCCTCGCTGTTAATGGTTTTTGAGATATCTATTGAATTAGTCTGTTGATTAAACAAATAATCGCTGCCGGCAGTTACTTTTTCGAAGCCATATTTCTTAAGCGGCAAACTCATCTTGAAACTACCCGGCTGGTCAGAATAGTTAGCGGCAAGTATCACGACTT